>NZ_AOHM01000003.1:0-84637 GCF_000510895.2 Pseudomonas sp. FH1 | reverse complement strand
CGGTCTAACAAGATTTGTTTACATAATTTGGTCGGCATAAATGCAGTAGCCGGACAAGACCGCCTTGATAGCACTGAGCAGCTCGGTGAGGTCCTGTTGCTTGCACACGTAGCCGGCAGCCCCCGCTTGCATGCAACGCATGGAAAAATGACCCGGGGCCTGGGACGTCAGCACCAGCACCTTGAAGGGCGCAGGTTGCTTGGTAGAAGACAGCCGGCAAATAACTTCCAGGCCATCAAGTTTGGGAATCCCGATATCCAGTATCACAATGTCCGGCATATGCTCCCGTGCAAGTTGCAACGCATCGACACCGTTATCAGTCTCGGCAACGACCTCATAACCATGACGTTCCATTAGCATACGCACAGCAAGACGAATGACGGGATGATCATCCACGATCAGCACTTTATTCATAAGAAAGTCCAATTTCGCTGTTCGAATTATTTAGAGCAAGCACAATAGCCTAGTCGTTTCCTAGTTGGCATAGCATTACCCCCCAAGCAACAGCAAGCAGAGACCCACCCCACAGCGATAAAGGAATTGCCCTACAAAAAAACGCCCTCTCGGAGGGATCTGGTTTTGTGGATCCTTTCAGACCTTTCCTGGGACTTACATACTTTGAGTGAAATATCCGTGGCTTATAGGGGTTTGGGTAAACGTGCCGCACATGACTCTCAGGAAATGCCCCTTGCCTCTCACCTGCTGCAGGGGAAAACGGCCAGAACGTTCCGTCTGCTTTAGTTCCATTTAACATATTCACTTACATCCTTAATTCCTACAGACTATTCGGCGCTTCGTATCTTCTCCGCACTTGTATGAGTGAATTATCTGTAAGACCAGTTCCTACATAGATGTAAAAAATTCATTCCCCCTACAAACTTTCAACAACAATTCATTCAAACCCCATTTCTGATAAAGATTTTGAGGAAAAACATCCATAGTCGTTTAATCGTTATAAACATCTAACATCTCTACACAATCACAGGACAAAAAAAATGGCCCCTTGAACAAGGGGCCATTCTTCACAACAGGCTGAGACTTAGAACAGCGAGCGACCTTTGTTGGCAGCAATGCGCATGCGCAATGCGTTCAACTTGATAAAGCCTGCCGCGTCTGCCTGGTTGTACGCACCGCCGTCTTCTTCGAAGGTGGCGATGTTGGCGTCGAACAGCGACTCATCGGACTTGCGACCGGTCACGATCACGTTGCCCTTGTACAGCTTCAGGCGCACAACGCCATTAACGTGAACCTGGGAAGCGTCGATCATCTGCTGCAGCATCAGACGCTCAGGGCTCCACCAGTAGCCGGTGTAGATCAGGCTGGCGTACTTGGGCATCAGCTCGTCTTTGAGGTGAGCCACTTCGCGGTCCAGGGTGATCGATTCGATCGCGCGGTGGGCGCGCAGCATGATGGTGCCACCAGGGGTTTCGTAGCAGCCACGGGACTTCATGCCCACGTAACGGTTCTCGACGATGTCGAGACGGCCGACACCGTGTTCGCCACCGATACGGTTCAGGGTCGCCAGCACGGTGGCCGGGGTCATCTCGACGCCGTCCAGCGCGACGATGTCGCCGTTGCGGTAGGTCAGTTCCAGGTATTGCGGCTTGTCGGGCGCGTTCTCCGGGGAGACGGTCCACTTCCACATGTCTTCTTCGTGCTCGGTCCAGGTGTCTTCCAGCACGCCGCCTTCATAGGAGATGTGCAGCAAGTTGGCGTCCATCGAGTACGGGGACTTTTTCTTGCCGTGGCGCTCAATCGGGATTGCGTGCTTTTCAGCGTAATCCATCAGCTTTTCACGGGACAGCAAGTCCCATTCACGCCAAGGGGCAATCACTTTCACGCCTGGCTTGAGGGCGTAGGCGCCCAGCTCGAAACGCACTTGGTCGTTGCCTTTGCCGGTGGCGCCATGGGAAATGGCGTCGGCGCCGGTTTCGTTGGCGATTTCGATCAGGCGCTTGGCGATCAGCGGACGTGCGATGGAGGTACCCAGCAGGTACTCGCCTTCGTAGACGGTGTTGGCGCGAAACATCGGGAAAACGAAATCGCGGACGAACTCTTCGCGCAGGTCGTCAATGTAGATCTCTTTCACGCCCATGGCTTGCGCCTTGGCACGTGCAGGTTCGACCTCTTCGCCCTGACCCAGGTCAGCGGTGAAGGTCACCACTTCACAGTTATAAGTATCCTGCAGCCACTTGAGGATCACCGAAGTGTCCAGGCCGCCGGAATACGCGAGAACGACCTTGTTTACGTCGGCCATGCCATCACTCCACGGGGTTGTACGGAAAGGCGTCGATTCTACCGACCAAAACCGCGAATTTACAGGGGCGCGACAGCAAATGAAGATAAAGCGACAGATTATGTCGAACGGGCGACCGATGGTCGCACCTCAGGACGTGTGCGCGGGGTTGCTAGGGCTGGTGGCCTGAGGTGCCGGTTTCTCGGGGGCTGCGACGCGTTCAAGCTGGATATTCACTCGGCGGTTGCGCGCCCGGTTGGCCGCATTGGTGTTGGGCGCCAGTGGGTAGCTTTCACCGTGGAAACGCAGGGTGATCTGCGATTCCGGGATCCCGTTGGCCTTGAAGTAGTCCATGACCGCCAGGCCGCGACGGCGCGAAACGTCTCGATTGGTCAGACGATTACCGCTGTTGTCCGAATGGCCATTCAATTCGATATGGTTGACGGTCGGGTCGGCTTTCATGAATGCCAGAATCACGTCGAGTTTCTTCTTGGCGGCCGCGTCCAGCTCGATTCCGC
Source organism: Pseudomonas sp. FH1 (assembly GCF_000510895.2). Classification (NCBI taxonomy): domain Bacteria; kingdom Pseudomonadati; phylum Pseudomonadota; class Gammaproteobacteria; order Pseudomonadales; family Pseudomonadaceae; genus Pseudomonas; species Pseudomonas sp. FH1. The sequence continues at coordinate 81,883 of NZ_AOHM01000003.1, read as the reverse complement.
CACCGGGAAAGCCGACTTCGGTCTGTTTGACCTGGTCGTAATTCATCGGCAACAGCTTGGCGGTGCACAGCTGGTAATCGTTGTAGGCCTTATTGAACTTGACCGGCAGCAGGCGGATCTCCGAATAGCCGCCTTCGCGCCCATAGTGCCTCACGGTCGGGCTACGCCCTTCCAGCAAGCCATTGAACAGACGCCCGGCCTGGGCCTGGGAGCTGTTGAACAACACATCGCCACTGCCGGCACGCACGGCGCCGAGGTTGATATCCCCTCGCCCCGGCTGCCACGGTGCAGCGGCGGCCAGCAAGGTGGCAGAACCGGCGCCCAGCGAGCCGTTGTAGGCCTTCAGACGAAACGTTGCCTGCTCGCCGGCCCGGCGCACGAACTCACCCGAACCGAAATCGGTGATCGGCTGGGTCAGGCGGCACTCGAATTGGTCGCCTTCCACCTTCCACTCAATATTCTCCAGACGCGTCTGGAACGTGAGGGCCATCGCAGGCAGGCTGGCGAACACACTGAGCAGGGCTAGATATTGCTGGCGCACGGGAGGCTCCACTGGTTTCTACAACACTTCAAAGCGTCATACATCGATAAGGCATACCCAAGGCTATCGGTTGCATCCTGCAAAACTTGATAGCGAGTGCCTGAGAGAGTCTTTTCCGGTAGCATTCCCACCAGATTGACCCGCCTGGAATCCCCAATGTCCGACCGCCTGACCCTGCTGCGTCCCGACGACTGGCATATTCATCTTCGCGATGGTGCTGCGTTACCCCACACCGTGGCCGATGTCGCGCGCACGTTTGGCCGCGCCATCATCATGCCTAACCTGGTACCTCCGGTGCGTAATGCCGAGCAAGCCGATGCCTATCGCCAGCGTATCCTCGCTGCACGACCGGCCGGCAGCCGCTTCGAACCGTTGATGGTGCTCTACCTCACCGACCGCACCCAGCCCGCAGAGATTCGTGAGGCCAAGGCCAGCGGTTTCGTGCACGCTGCCAAGCTGTACCCGGCCGGCGCGACCACCAACTCCGACTCCGGCGTGACCAGTATCGACAAGATCCTGCCGGCCATCGAAGCCATGGCCGAAGTCGGCATGCCACTGCTGATCCACGGCGAAGTCACCCGTGGTGACGTGGACGTGTTCGACCGCGAGAAGATCTTCATCGACGAGCATATGCGCCGTGTGGTCGAGCTGTTCCCGACCCTCAAGGTGGTGTTCGAGCACATCACCACCGCCGATGCCGTGCAGTTCGTCAGCGAGGCCTCGGCCAACGTTGGCGCGACGATCACCGCGCATCACTTGCTGTACAACCGCAACCACATGCTGGTGGGCGGGATTCGGCCGCACTTCTATTGCCTGCCGATCCTCAAGCGCAACACCCACCAGGTGGCCTTGCTGGATGCGGCGACCAGCGGTAATCCGAAGTTCTTCCTCGGCACCGACTCGGCGCCTCACGCCCAGCATGCCAAAGAAGCGGCGTGCGGCTGTGCCGGTTGCTACACCGCCTATGCAGCGATCGAGTTGTATGCCGAAGCGTTCGAACAACGTAACGCCCTGGACAAGCTCGAAGGTTTCGCCAGCCTCAACGGCCCGCGTTTCTACGGCCTGCCGACGAATACCGACCGCATCACCCTGGTCCGTGAAGACTGGACCGCCCCTGCCAGCCTGCCGTTTGGCGAGCTGACTGTTATCCCGCTGCGCGCCGGTGAAACACTGCGCTGGCGCCTGCTGGAGGAAAGCAAGTGAGTGAAGACCATTACGATGACGAACACGAGCACAGTGGCGGCGGCTCCCGTCACCCGATGGCCGAGCGGTTCCGCGGCTATCTGCCGGTTGTCATCGACGTAGAAACCGGTGGTTTCAATTGCGCCACCGACGCGTTGCTGGAAATCGCCGCAACAACGATTGGCATGGATGAGCAGGGTTTTGTGTTCCCGGAACACACTCACTTCTTCCGCGTCGAGCCGTTTGAAGGCGCGAATATCGAAGCCGCCGCTTTGGAATTCACCGGCATCAAGCTCGATCACCCACTGCGCATGGCGGTCAGTGAAGAAGCGGCATTGACCGATATCTTCCGTGGTGTGCGCAAGGCGTTGAAGGCCAATGGCTGCAAACGCGCGATCCTGGTCGGCCACAACAGCAGCTTCGACCTGGGCTTCCTGAACGCCGCCGTGGCGCGGTTGGACATGAAGCGCAATCCGTTCCACCCGTTCTCCAGCTTCGACACGGCCACCCTCGCCGGCCTGGCGTATGGCCAGACCGTGTTGGCGAAAGCCTGCCAGGCCGCGGGTATCGATTTTGACGGCCGTGAGGCTCACTCGGCTCGCTACGACACCGAGAAGACTGCCGAGCTGTTCTGCGGCATCGTCAACCGCTGGAAAGACATGGGCGGCTGGGAAGACTTCAACGATTGAGGTGATTATCCCGCCCATAAAAAAACCGGCCTTATCAGGCCGGTTTTTTTGTACCTCAAACCTGGCTTACAGCTTGCCAGCGTTCTCGGTCAGGTAAGCCGCAACGCCTTCTGGCGAAGCGTTCATGCCTTTGTCGCCTTTTTTCCAGTTGGCAGGGCAGACTTCGCCGTGCTCTTCGTGGAATTGCAGGGCGTCGACCAGGCGGATCAGCTCTTCCATGTTACGACCCAGTGGCAGGTCGTTGATGATCTGGGAGCGGACAACGCCCTTGTCGTCGATCAGGAACGCGCCGCGGAACGCCACGCCGCCTTCGGACTCAACGTCGTAGGCCTTGGCGATGTCGTGCTTCATGTCGGCAGCCATGGTGTATTTGACTTTGCCGATGCCGCCATCATTGATGGCAGTGTTGCGCCAGGCGTTGTGGGTGAAATGGGAGTCGATGGAAACGGCTACCACTTCAACGTTGCGCGCCTTGAAATCGTCCATGCGGTGGTCCAGAGCGATCAGCTCCGAAGGGCAGACGAAGGTGAAGTCCAGCGGGTAGAAGAACACCAGGCCGTATTTGCCTTTGATGGCTTCAGACAGTTTGAAGCTGTCTACGATTTCGCCATTGCCGAGGACGGCTGGGACGTCGAAATCCGGGGCTTGTTTGCCGACGAGTACGCTCATTGGGTATCTCCTGATGTAGGGGTGACGATTGAAGTAAAAGGACCGGCCCCGAGTCTGCCGCATTCAAGCGACAGCCCTGTGACGCGGTCACGCTTCGTGAAGACCGACCATCATACACTGAAAAAACCGTTCGTCAGTGCGGGCGCGGTGCCAGCAAATACCCTACGAATCTACTTTGACAATCATTCTCGTTAACATTAAGATCCATCGCACTTAAGCCTTAAACCCGCGACGGTTCTCCCTTATGTATGTGTGCCTCTGTACTGGCGTCACCGACGGACAAATCCGCGAAGCAATCTATGAAGGTTGCTGCAGCTACAAGGAAGTGCGTGAAACCACCGGCGTTGCCAGCCAGTGCGGTAAATGTGCTTGCCTCGCCAAGCAAGTGGTTCGGGAAACCCTGACGCAGCTGCAGACAGCCCAGGCCGCGCTCCCCTATTCAGCAGAATTTACACACGCCTGATTGGCGTGTTTTAAAGAACCGGACTTAGTGTCCGGTTTTTTTATGCCCGCAATTCAATAAGTTAGCGCTAAGACGCGGAACACAAACATTCTTATTCCGATTAATTTTCATTTATTATTCAATAACTTAGGTTTGACACTAGGGATTTCGCCGCTCAAACTCCGCCTTATACACAGCTATTACAGGGCAGGACCCCAGTCATGAAAGGCGACATCTCAGTCATCCAGCAACTCAATAAAATCCTTGCCAATGAACTGGTCGCGATCAATCAGTACTTTCTGCATGCGCGCATGTATGACGATTGGGGCCTGGAAAAGCTGGGCAAGCGTGAATACAAAGAATCCATCAAGGCCATGAAAGATGCGGACAAGCTGATCAAGCGCATCCTGTTCCTGGAAGGCCTGCCGAACGTGCAGGACCTGGGCAAGCTGAACATCGGCGAGCACACCCAGGAAATGATCAGCAGCGACCTGAAGTTCGAACACAAGAGCCACAGCGACCTCAAGGCCGCCATCGCTCATTGCGAAACCAAGGGCGACTTCGGTAGCCGCGAACTGCTGGAAGACATCCTCGAAGACCAGGAAGAACACATCGACTGGCTTGAAACCCAACTGGGCCTGATCGACAAAGTCAGCCTGGAAAACTACCTGCAATCGCAGATGGGCGAAGAATAAGCCCCCAGCAAGCAGGTACAAAAAAGCCCCGCTCTCTCACGAGAAGCGGGGCTTTTTATTGCAAGCGCATCAAGCGTCGGTCTTGGCCGCCGCGTTGGCTGCTGCTTCTTTGACCAGCGTTTGCAGCGAACCATCAGCCGCCATCTCAACGATGATGTCGCTACCGCCGACCAGCTCACCGGCCACCCACAGCTGTGGGAAAGTCGGCCAGTTGGCGTATTTCGGCAGGTTGGCGCGGATTTCAGGGTTTTGCAGGATATCCACGTAAGCGAATTTCTCGCCGCACGCCATGATGGCCTGGGACGCCTTCGCGGAGAAACCGCACTGAGGAGCGTTTGGCGCGCCCTTCATGTAAAGCAGAATGGTGTTATTGGCAATCTGCTCTTTGATCGTTTCGATGATATCCATGGAACACCTCGGCTGGAACTTTGCGACTCACAGGTCGGCACGGTGGCGCATTGTAACGCAAAATTCCAGCGCAGTGCTCAGGCGGCTGCTACCTGCACGGGGACGCCGTTCAATGCCGCATTGCCCGACAGCTCATCCAGTTGCCGTTCGTCGGTCAAATCGTTGGCGCTCGCCCCTGGCTGCCCACTGGCTATCGTCATCTGTACCCCAGGACGCCCGTGGCCCCAACCGTGGGGCAGGCTGACCACACCGGGCATCATGTCCAGGCTGGCCACGACTTCCACTTCGATCATGCCGATGCGCGAACTGACCCTGACCCGCTGGCCATCGCTCAATTGCCGACTGGCCAGATCATCCGGATGCATCAGCAATTGATGGCGCGGCTTACCCTTCACCAGCCGGTGATAGTTATGCATCCAGGAATTATTACTGCGCACATGGCGGCGGCCGATCAACAGCAGTTCGTCGGCCAAAGGCACCGGTTGCGCGGCAAAGCGCGCCAGGTCGGCGAGGATCACCGGCGGCGCTGCCTGCACCTTGCCATCAGCGGTTTTCAAACGCGCTGAAAGGTTGGGTTGCAGCGGCCCAAGGTCGACGCCGTGGGGATGATCCGCCAGCATGGCCACGGACAACTTGTGGCTGGATGCATCACCGTAGACACCCGCACGCAGACCGAAATCAATCATGTGCGCCGGAGGCAACGTCGGCTTGAGCGCGACACCGTTCTGGGCTGCGAAGGCTTTGGCCAGACCGACGAAAATCTCCCAGTCATGCAACGCGCCTTCCGGCTTGGGCAAGATCGCCCGATTGAAGCGGGTGACATTACGCACCGCGAACATATTGAAGGTGGTGTCGTAATGATCGTTTTCCAGCGCCGACGTAGACGGCAGGATCAGGTCGGCATAGCGCGTGGTTTCGTTGATATAGAGGTCGATACTGACCATGAACTCCAGCCCATCGAGGGCCTGTTCCAACTGCCGGCCGTTGGGCGTCGACAACACCGGATTGCCCGCCACCGTCACCAATGCACGGATTTGTCCTTCGCCCTCGGTCAGCATTTCCTCAGCCAACGCCGACACAGGCAACTCCCCACCGTACTCCGGACGCCCGGACACCCGACTCTGCCAGCGATTGAAATGCCCGCCACCAGTCGACGCCACCAGGTCCACCGCCGGCGTGGTACATAGCGCGCCACCAACGCGGTCCAGGTTGCCGGTCACCAGGTTGATCAACTGCACCAGCCAATGACAGAGCGTGCCAAACGCCTGCGTCGACACACCCATGCGCCCGTAGCAAACGGCCTTGTCGGCTGCAGCAAAGTCCCGTGCCAACTGGCGGATCTGCTCGGCAGGCACCGCACATTGGCGGCTCATGGCCTCGGCGGTAAACCCGGCGATCGCACGACGCACCTCCTCAAGGCCTTCAATCGGTAGATGGCTGTCACGCGTCAGGTTCTCGCTGAACAAGGTGTTGAGCAGCCCGAATAACAACGCCGCATCCCCACCGGGGCGCACGAACAGATGCTGGTCAGCCATTGCTGCCGTTTCACTGCGCCGTGGGTCGACCACCACCACTTTACCGCCCCGCGCCTGGATCGCCTTGAGGCGTTTCTCCACGTCGGGCACGGTCATGATGCTGCCGTTGGATGCGAGCGGGTTGCCTCCCAGGATCAGCATGAAATCGGTGTGATCGATGTCCGGGATCGGCAACAACAGGCCATGGCCATACATGAGATAGCTGGTGAGGTGATGGGGCAACTGGTCTACCGAAGTCGCGGAAAACCGATTGCGCGTCTTCAACTGGCCGAGGAAGTAGTTGCTGTGGGTCATCAGCCCATAGTTGTGCACGCTGGGGTTGCCCTGGTACACCGCCACCGCATTCTGCCCGTGCCGCGCCTGAATGCCTGACAGGCGCTCGGCGACAAGCGCAAAGGCGTCTTCCCAACCAATCGGCTGCCATTCGCTGCCGACCCGCAACATGGGTTGGTGCAAGCGGTCGGGATCGTTTTGGATATCCTGCAACGCGACGGCCTTGGGGCAGATATGCCCACGGCTGAACGTATCCAGCGCATCGCCCTTGATCGAGGTGATCGCCAGGCTGCCGTCGTCCGCATGGGTGGTTTCCAGGGTCAGGCCACAAATGGCTTCACACAGATGGCAGGCACGGTGGTGGAGAGTCTTGGTCATGGCCAGTCTCTTTTATAGGGGCTTTGATCTCACTATGGGCCGCGACCGAGAAAGGCGCCACCAACGTTCGTCCCGTGAATCGACCTGCATCAGGCCTGGCCATGGCCAAGCGTGAGCAAATGTTTCAAAACCCGGCATACCGCCTCTGAAACCGACGCAGCCTGGCCTGCGCCCGCCTCCGCACGTTGCAAAAGGTCTCAGCGCCAGTGTACAAATGGCTCGCTGCTGTCTGGAAATTGTCTTCAAAAGCGCCTTGGCGCCCTTCTTGAACACCCTTAAAAACCGTAGCCCTATTGGTAAGACGCGACATTTAATTATAAGATCGCGCCTTCCCCTATTTCGTCGCCCCGTGCGGCTTTCGCCGCAGGTCTCGCCCGTTGTCACAATAAACAAGGCTTTGAGTATCTGCGGTCTGTTGCAAAAAGGTAGTTAATGATGAGCGCAAGGCACTTTCTCTCCCTGATGGATTGCACGCCCGAAGAGCTGGTCAGCGTGATCCGTCGAGGCATTGAGCTTAAAGACCTGCGTAACCGCGGCGTACTGTTCGAGCCTTTGAAAAACCGCGTACTCGGCATGATCTTCGAGAAGTCGTCGACCCGCACCCGCGTGTCATTCGAAGCCGGCATGATCCAACTGGGTGGCCAAGCCATCTTCTTGTCCTCGCGCGACACCCAACTGGGCCGTGGCGAGCCGATCGCCGACAGCGCGAAGGTGATGTCGAGCATGCTCGACGCCGTGATGATCCGTACTTTTGCCCACAGCACCGTGACCGAATTTGCCGCCCACTCCCGCGTACCGGTGATCAACGGCCTGACCGACGACCTGCACCCGTGCCAGTTGCTGGCCGACATGCAAACCTTCCTTGAACACCGCGGCTCGATCCAGGGCAAGACCGTGGCTTGGATCGGCGACGGCAACAACATGTGCAACAGCTATATAGAAGCGGCGATCCAGTTCGACTTCCAACTGCGCGTTGCCTGCCCGGAAGGCTACGAGCCTGACGCGCGCTTCCTGGCCCAGGCCGGCGACCGCGTGACCCTGGTGCGCGACCCGCGTGACGCGATGATCGGCGCACACCTGGTGAGTACCGACGTCTGGACCTCCATGGGCCAGGAAGAGGAAACCGCCAAACGCCTGGCCCTGTTCGCCCCGTACCAGGTGACCCGTGCTCTGCTCGACCTGGCCGCGCCCGACGTGCTGTTCATGCATTGCCTGCCGGCCCACCGTGGCGAAGAGATCAGCACCGACCTGCTCGACGACCCACGCTCGGTCGCCTGGGACCAGGCTGAAAACCGCCTGCATGCGCAAAAAGCCCTGCTCGAATTCCTCGTCCCGCCGTCGTACCACCACGCATGAGCCAGCCATTACTGCTGAACCTGCGCAATCTGGCATGCGGCTATCAAGATCAACGGGTGGTACAGAACCTCAACCTGCACCTCAATGCCGGCGACATCGGTTGCCTGCTGGGCTCTTCGGGTTGTGGCAAGACCACCACGTTACGTGCGATTGCCGGGTTTGAGCCGGTGCACGATGGCGAAATCAGCCTGGCGGGCGAAGTGATCTCCAGTGCCGGTTTCACACTGGCTCCGGAGAAACGTCGTATCGGCATGGTGTTCCAGGACTACGCACTGTTTCCGCACCTCAGCGTGGCCGACAACATTGCCTTCGGCATTCGCAAGCATCTGCAAAAAGATCGTGTGGTGGCTGAGTTGCTGGAGCTGGTCAACCTGAAGAACCTCGGCAAACGCTTTCCCCACGAACTTTCCGGCGGCCAGCAACAACGCGTCGCCCTCGCCCGCGCTTTGGCGCCGGAGCCGGCCCTGTTGCTGCTGGATGAACCCTTCTCCAACCTGGACGGCGAGTTGCGCCGCAAGCTCAGCCACGAGGTGCGCGACATCCTCAAGGCACGCGGCACCAGCGCGATTCTGGTGACCCATGACCAGGAAGAAGCCTTTGCCGTCAGCGACCAAGTCGGGGTTTTCAAGGAGGGTCGTCTGGAGCAGTGGGACACGCCCTACAACCTCTATCACGAACCGCAGACGCCCTATGTCGCCAGCTTTATCGGCCAGGGTTACTTCATCCGTGGCCAATTGAGTTCGCCGGAGTCGGTCAGCACCGAACTGGGTGAGTTGCGCGGCAACCGCGCCTACACCTGGCCGACCGGCGGCGCGGTGGATGTGCTGCTGCGCCCGGATGACATCGTCTACGCACCGGACAGCGCGTTGAAAGCGCGGATCGTCGGCAAGACCTTCCTCGGCGCGTCGACCTTGTATCGCCTGCAACTGCCGACCGGCGCGCAATTGGAGTCGATTTTCCCGAGCCATGCCGACCATCTGGTCGGCGCGGATGTGGGGATCCGTGTGGCGGCCGAACACCTGGTGTTGTTTCAGGCCTCAGGCAGCACCGCCGCGCAGATCCCTCAAGCCGAATCCGGCGTGCGGCGCTACAGCCCGGTCTAACGCGCTGTCATGCCCGGCCAATTTCTGCGAATTTGGCCTGGGTATGTTCAGCCAGCACCGCTGCCGGCAGTTCAACTTCCAAGCCTCTTCTCCCCGCACTCACAAAAATCGTCGCAAACGGTTGTGCTGTTGCGTCGATAAACGTGCGCAGGCGTTTCTTTTGCCCCAACGGGCTGATGCCCCCCAGCAGGTAACCGGTTGAACGCTGCGCCGCCGCCGGGTCGGCCATTTCGGCTTTCTTGACGCCTGCCGCGTGAGCCAGAGCCTTCAGGTCCAGACTTCCGACGACCGGCACCACCGCCACCAACAATTCGCCCTTCTCGCTGCTCGCCAACAAGGTCTTGAACACCTGCGCCGGGTCGAGGCCCAATTTTTCCGCGGCCTCCAGCCCATAGGACGCCGCCTTGGGGTCGTGTTCATAACTGTGGATACGATGTTCGGCGCGAACTTTTTTCAACAGGTCCAATGCGGGGGTCATGACGTCTCCGGGCGTGGCAAACAGATGGCCAATTCTAGGCCAAGCCCACACAAAACGCTCTAGTCCGCCCACTCTTAAGGTGCACACACAATGTGACAAGCGTGATCATTCACCAGACCAATAGTTTGAAAGTGACTGACGGTTCACTTTCGACCTTTGACAGCCGTCATTCTTGTCTATATTTTTTCGTTTCCGAATACTGTAGGAATAGACCTACAGCATTCAAGCAGTAAGCCGTGACCGGGATGGGGATCCTTGCCACGGTGAAAATCGCGCAACAATCCGTTGAGGTTGTGCGCCAGACAAGAACAACAACTGAGGTTTTCCATGACAACTGCTCTTCAACAGCCTTCACTTTCGAGCCAATGCATGGCCGAATTCCTGGGGACTGCGCTTCTGATCTTCTTCGGTACAGGATGCGTCGCTGCGCTCAAGGTCGCGGGAGCCAGCTTTGGCTTGTGGGAGATCAGTATCATCTGGGGGGTCGGCGTCAGCATGGCGATCTACCTGAGCGCCGGGATTTCCGGGGCCCACCTCAACCCCGCCGTCAGTATTGCCCTGTGTATTTTCGCTGACTTCGAAAAGCGCAAACTGCCCTTCTATATCCTCGCCCAGATCGCCGGTGCCTTTTGCTCGGCGGCCTTGGTGTACACGCTCTACAGCAACCTGTTTTTCGATTACGAACAAACCCATCACATGGTGCGCGGTTCCCAGGCCAGCCTGGAATTGGCGTCGGTGTTCTCCACCTACCCCCATGCGCTGCTGAGCACCGCCCAGGCGTTCCTGGTGGAAATGGTCATCACCGCGATCCTGATGGGCGTGATCATGGCCCTCACCGATGACAACAACGGCCTGCCACGCGGCCCGTTGGCCCCGCTGCTGATCGGCCTGCTGATCGCGGTGATTGGCAGCGCCATGGGCCCGTTGACCGGCTTTGCGATGAACCCGGCGCGGGATTTCGGGCCCAAGCTGATGACCTTTTTCGCGGGCTGGGGTGAAATGGCTTTCACTGGTGGCCGTGATATCCCTTACTTCCTGGTACCGATTTTCGCGCCGATCGTCGGCGCATGCCTCGGTGCTGCGGCCTATCGCGGGCTGATTGCCCGCCATCTGCCGACCGCCGCACCTGCTATAGATGAAGCAACACCTGACACGGCTGTCAACGGCAAGACCCGTATTTCCTGATAGCGCCAGCCTGGGCACCTGCCCTTTGTAGCCCAGGCTGATTACCGATTTTCTTATTTTCCAAGGCATTCGACATGACCGATACTCAGAATAAGAACTACATCATTGCCCTTGACCAAGGCACCACCAGTTCCCGGGCGATCATCTTCGATCGTGACGCCAACGTGGTCTGCACCGCCCAGCGTGAATTCGCACAGCATTACCCACAGGCTGGCTGGGTCGAGCATGACCCGATGGAAATCTTCGCCACCCAGAGCGCGGTGATGGTCGAGGCCCTGGCCCAGGCCGGCCTGCACCATGATCAGGTCGCCGCCATCGGTATCACCAACCAGCGTGAAACCACCGTGGTGTGGGACAAGGTCACTGGCCGCCCGATCTACAACGCCATCGTCTGGCAGTGCCGCCGCAGCACCGAGATCTGCCAGCAACTCAAGCGCGACGGCCACGAGCAGTACATCAGCGACACCACCGGCCTGGTCACCGACCCTTACTTCTCCGGCACCAAGCTCAAGTGGATCCTCGACAACGTCGAAGGCAGCCGCGAGCGTGCGAGCAATGGCGAACTGCTGTTCGGCACCGTCGACAGCTGGCTGATCTGGAAATTTACCGGCGGCAAGACCCACGTCACCGACTACACCAACGCCTCGCGCACCATGCTCTTCAACATCCACACCCTGGAATGGGATGCGAAGATGCTGGAGATCCTCGACATTCCGCGCGAGATGCTGCCGGAAGTTAAGTCGTCGTCCGAAATCTACGGCCGCACCAAGAGCGGCATTGCCATCGGCGGTATCGCCGGCGACCAGCAAGCCGCCCTGTTCGGCCAGATGTGCGTCGAAGCCGGCCAAGCCAAGAACACCTACGGAACCGGCTGCTTCCTGTTGATGAACACCGGCGACAAAGCCGTGAAATCCAAGCACGGCATGCTCACCACCATCGCTTGCGGCCCGCGTGGCGAAGTGGCCTACGCCCTGGAAGGTGCGGTGTTCAACGGCGGTTCCACCGTGCAATGGCTGCGTGATGAGCTGAAAATCATCAACGACGCCCACGACACCGAATACTTCGCTGGCAAGGTCAAGGACAGCAACGGCGTGTACCTGGTGCCGGCCTTCACCGGCCTGGGCGCCCCGTACTGGGACCCGTACGCCCGTGGCGCACTGTTCGGCCTGACCCGTGGCGTACGCGTGGACCACATTATTCGTGCGGCCCTGGAGTCGATTGCCTACCAGACCCGCGACGTACTCGACGCCATGCAACAGGACTCGGGCGAACGGCTCAAGGCCCTGCGCGTGGACGGCGGCGCGGTGGCCAACAACTTCCTGATGCAGTTCCAGGCCGACATCCTCGGCACCCAGGTCGAGCGCCCGCAAATGCGCGAAACCACCGCATTGGGCGCCGCCTACCTGGCCGGCCTGGCGTGCGGCTTCTGGGGCAGCCTGGAAGAGTTGCGCGGCAAGGCAGTGATCGAGCGCGAATTCGAACCGCAGTTGGACGAAGCGGCTAAAGAGAAGCTTTACGCCGGCTGGCAAAAAGCGGTCAGCCGCACCCGCGACTGGGAGCCTCACGAAGGCGCTGAATAAGCCAACGTCCGGTTGTAACTGGCAGGGAGCGGATTCCTGCGTCATCATGGGCCACTTTTGTATGGCAGCCCAAAGGACGCCCCATGAATCTGCCTCCCCGCCAACAACAAATCCTCGAGCTGGTCCGCGAACGCGGCTACGTCAGCATCGAGGAAATGGCGCAGCTGTTCGTTGTCACCCCGCAAACCATCCGCCGCGATATCAACCAGTTGGCGGACGCCAATCTGCTGCGCCGCTACCACGGCGGCGCGGCCTATGACTCCAGTGTCGAAAACACCGCCTACGCCATGCGCGCCGACCAGATGCGCGACGAGAAACAGCGTATCGGCGAAGCCATCGCTGCGCAGATCCCCGATCACGCCTCGCTGTTCATCAATATCGGCACCACCACCGAATCCATCGCCCGTGCGCTGCTCAACCACAATCACCTGAAAATCATCACCAACAACCTCAACGTCGCCACCATGCTCAGTGCCAAGGACGACTTCGACGTGTTGTTGACCGGCGGTAAAGTGCGGCGTGACGGCGGTGTGGTGGGTCAGGCGAGTGTGGACTTCATCAACCAGTTCAAGGTCGACTTTGCCCTTGTGGGCATCAGCGGTATCGATGAAGACGGCAGTCTGCTGGACTTCGATTACCAGGAAGTTCGGGTTTCCCAGGCGATCATCGCCAATGCACGCCAAGTGATCCTGGCAGCGGACTCCAGCAAATTCGGGCGCAATGCCATGATTCGCCTGGGGCCGATCAGCTTGGTGGATTGTTTGGTCACGGATCAGCAGCCGGTGCCGGCGTTGGTGCAGTTGTTGAGTGACCATAAGGTGCGGCTGGAAGTCGTCTGAGGCTCTCCACTCTTCACTGTGGCGAGCGGGCTTGCCACAAACGCGCCTTTAAACCGAACATAATGTTCACAAATCTTCCTTTCCCAGCCCTTCGATGAGTTTTTTCAATCGAAGTCGGCTGGCTGTGCGCGTGTTTATCAGCTACCATTTTCGCAAATGAACATTAATGTTCGAATTCCAAGACGAAAAAATCGCGAGGCCAGCCGATGAACCCTTCCACCTTGCCTGCTCCACCGCTTGCCGAAGTCTATGACGTTGCCGTTATCGGTGGCGGGATCAATGGCGTCGGCATTGCAGCAGACGCAGCCGGTCGCGGGTTGTCGGTATTCCTTTGCGAAAAGGACGACCTGGCCAGCCACACCTCGTCCGCCAGCAGCAAGCTGATCCACGGCGGCCTGCGCTACCTCGAACATTACGAATTCCGCCTGGTGCGCGAGGCCCTGGCCGAGCGTGAAGTACTGCTGGCCAAGGCCCCGCATATCGTCAAGCAAATGCGCTTCGTATTGCCGCATCGCCCGCACCTGCGCCCAGCGTGGATGATCCGTGCCGGTCTGTTCCTGTATGACAACCTCGGCAAGCGCGAAAAACTCGCCGGTTCGAAAAGCCTCAAGTTCGGCGCCGACAGCCCGCTGAAAAGCGAAATCACCAAAGGCTTCGAATACTCCGACTGCTGGGTGGATGACGCCCGCCTCGTCGTGCTGAACGCCATGGCCGCCCGTGAAAAAGGCGCGCACATCCACACCCAGACCCGTTGCATCAGCGCCCACCGCAGCAACGGCATGTGGGAAATGAACATGGAACGTGCCGATGGCAGCCTGTTCTCGATCCGTGCTCGTGCCCTGGTAAACGCTGCGGGCCCATGGGTCGCCAAGTTCATCAGGGACGACCTGAAGCTGGATTCGCCTTACGGCATCCGCCTGATCCAGGGCAGCCACCTGATCGTGCCGAAACTGTACGAAGGCACCCACGCGCATATCCTGCAGAACGAAGACCAGCGCATTGTCTTCACCATTCCGTACCTGAACCACCTGACCATCATCGGCACCACCGACCGCGAATACACCGGTGACCCGGCTGCCGTTGCGATCACCGAAGGTGAAACGGACTACATGCTCAAAGTGGTCAATGCGCATTTCAAAAAGCAGTTGAGCCGCGACGACATCGTCCACACCTACTCCGGCGTGCGCCCACTGTGCAATGATGAATCGGACAACCCGTCGGCCATCACCCGCGACTACACCCTGGCGTTGTCCGGTGGCAAGGGCGAAGCGCCGATCCTGTCGGTGTTTGGCGGCAAGCTGACCACGTATCGCAAGCTCGCTGAATCGGCGATGGCACAACTGGCGCCGTATTTCACTCAGATGCGCCCAAGCTGGACCGCCAAGGCCAGCCTTCCGGGCGGCGAAGACATGACCACGCCGCAAGCCCTGGCCGAGGCCATCCGCAACAAATTCGACTGGGTGCCGAGCGAGATCGCGCGCCGCTGGTCCACCACCTACGGCAGCCGTACCTGGCGCCTGCTGGAAGGCGTGCAGTCGCTGGCGGACCTGGGTGAGCACTTGGGCGGTGGCCTGTACACCCGCGAGGTGGATTACCTGTGCGCCGAAGAATGGGCGACCCAACCTCAGGACGTGCTGTGGCGTCGCACCAAGCTGGGTCTGTTCACCACCCCGGAAGAACAGGCCAACGTGCAGCGCTACCTGTCCACCGTTGAGCAGAACCGCAGCAAGATTGAAGCGGCCTGACAGACCGGTATTACAAAAGCCCCTGCGCCGAAAGGCTCAGGGGCTTTTTTTTGCATTCGGTTTTCCGAACGCCACACTGCCATCTATTCGGTTTGCCGGACCCAAGCCCCGAAAAAACGCCGTCATATAAAGTTAATTACCCTATAAATCATGGAGTTAACCTTTTATATCGAGCCTGGCACGACTCATGCTCTACACTCTTGGACGATTGCCTGGGACGCCTCAGGAGCCGTCACGGGCATTCGCTGTACAAGAGAGCCGTTTAGCCGGCTTCATAAAAAAAACAAATGTCGAGGAAGTATTGATGCGCATCGTTCCCCATATTCTGGGCGCAGCTATCGCTGCTGCTCTGATCAGCACTCCAGTTTTCGCCGCCGAACTCACCGGCACGCTGAAGAAGATCAACGACTCCGGCACCATCACTCTCGCTCACCGCGACAGCTCCATTCCGTTTTCCTACATCGCGGATGGTTCGGGCAAACCTGTGGGCTACTCCCACGACATTCAGTTGGCCGTCGTCGAGCAACTGAAAAAAGACCTGAACAAACCCGACCTGAAGGCCAAGTACAACCTGGTCACTTCGCAAACCCGTATTCCGCTGATCCAGAACGGCACCGCGGACCTCGAGTGCGGCTCCACCACCAACAACGCCGAACGCGCCCAGCAAGTTGATTTCACCGTCAACATCTTCGAAATCGGCACCCGTCTGCTGGTCAAGAAAGATAAGGATGGCAAGCCGTCCTACGCTGACTTCGCTGACCTGAAAGGCAAGAACGTCGTGACCACTGCGGGCACCACGTCCGAGCGCATCATCAAAGCGATGAACGCCGACAAGCAAATGGGCATGAACGTCATCTCCGCCAAAGACCACGGCGAATCCTTCCAGATGCTGGAAAGCGGCCGTGCCGTAGCGTTCATGATGGACGACGCCCTGCTGGCCGGTGAAGAAGCCAAGGCCAAGAAGCCGGACGACTGGGTCATCACCGGTACTCCGCAATCTTTCGAAGCCTACGCGTGCATGGTGCGTAAAGACGACCCAGCCTTCAAGAAAGCGGTGGATGACGCCATCGTTGCCCTGTACAAATCCGGCGAAATCAACAAGATCTACAGCAAGTGGTTCGAGAGCCCGATCCCACCAAAAGGCCTGAACCTGAACTTCCCGATGAGCGACAAGGTGAAGGAGCTGATCGCCAACCCAAGCGACAAGCCAGCGCCTGACGTAAAAATCTGATACCTGACTAAGCTTATCTCCTGAGGGAGCCAACCCTCCCTCAGGCGTCTGTTACTACCTGCTGGCTTTAATGTGGAACACTCGACCTGGCGGTTTTCGAGCCGATCGCGTGTGCCTGACGTTCACCGTCAGGCGGGAAAGGATCTTCCCCAAGCGGGTGCTTGTACATCGATCGATCTCGAGGGGAGACCCTAATGAATTACAACTGGGACTGGGGCGTGTTCTTCAAGTCCACTGGCGTGGGCAGCGAGACTTATCTCGACTGGTACATCGCCGGCTTGGGCTGGACCATCGCCATCGCTGTCGTGGCATGGATTATCGCCTTGCTGCTGGGGTCCATTCTGGGCGTCATGCGCACCGTGCCAAACCGCATCGTATCGGGCATCGCGACCTGCTACGTGGAACTATTTCGTAACGTGCCGCTGCTGGTTCAGCTGTTCATCTGGTACTTCCTGGTACCCGACATGCTGCCGCAGAACCTGCAGGACTGGTACAAACAAGACCTCAACCCGACCACCTCGGCCTACCTGAGCGTTGTCGTGTGCCTGGGCCTGTTCACCGCCGCCCGTGTGTGTGAGCAAGTGCGTACCGGCATCCAGGCGCTGCCACGTGGCCAGGAATCCGCTGCGCGCGCCATGGGCTTCAAGCTGCCGCAGATCTACTGGAACGTGCTGCTGCCGCAGGCCTACCGGATCATCATTCCGCCGCTCACCTCGGAATTTCTCAACGTCTTCAAGAACTCCTCCGTGGCGTCCTTGATCGGCCTGATGGAACTGCTGGCGCAAACCAAACAGACCGCCGAGTTCTCGGCCAACCTGTTTGAAGCCTTCACCCTGGCCACGCTGATCTACTTCACCCTGAACATGAGCCTGATGCTGCTCATGCGCCTGGTCGAGAAGAAAGTCGCAGTGCCCGGCCTGATCTCCGTGGGGGGTAAATAATGGACTTCGATTTCAGCGGCATCATCCCCGCTATCCCAGGCCTGTGGAACGGCATGGTCATGACCTTGCAGTTGATGGTCATGGGCGTGGTCGGCGGCATTGCGCTGGGGACGGTCCTGGCGCTGATGCGCCTGTCGTCCAGCAAACTGCTGTCGCGCGTGGCCGGCGCTTATGTGAACTACTTCCGCTCGATCCCGCTGCTGCTGGTGATCACCTGGTTCTACCTGGCGGTGCCGTTCGTGTTGCGCTGGATCACCGGCGAAGACACGCCGATCGGTGCGTTCACCTCGTGCGTCGTGGCCTTCATGATGTTCGAAGCCGCGTACTTCTGTGAAATCGTACGGGCCGGCGTGCAGTCGATCCCCAAAGGCCAGATGGCGGCGGCACAGGCGATGGGCATGACCTATGGCCAGACCATGCGCCTGATCATCCTGCCCCAGGCGTTCCGCAAGATGACCCCGTTGCTGCTGCAACAGTCGATCATCCTGTTCCAGGACACCTCGCTGGTCTACACCGTGGGCCTGGTGGACTTCCTCAACTCCGCCCGCTCCAACGGCGACATCATCGGCCGCTCCAACGAGTTCCTGATCTTTGCCGGTGTCGTCTACTTCATCATCAGCTTTTCCGCCTCGCTGCTGGTTAAGCGTCTGCAAAAAAGGTTTGCCGTATGATCTCTATCAAGAACATCAACAAGTGGTATGGCGACTTCCAGGTGCTGACCGATTGCAGCACCGAGGTTAAAAAAGGCGAAGTGATCGTGGTGTGCGGGCCGTCCGGCTCGGGCAAATCCACCCTGATCAAGTGCGTCAACGCGCTGGAACCGTTCCAGAAGGGCGACGTTGTAGTGGACGGCACCTCGATTGCCGACCCGAAGACCAACCTGCCGAAACTGCGCTCGCGCGTGGGCATGGTGTTCCAGCACTTCGAGCTGTTCCCGCACCTGACCATCACTGAGAACCTGACCATCGCGCAGATTAAGGTGCTCGGCCGCAGCAAGGAAGAAGCCACCAAGAAAGGCCTGCAGCTGCTCGACCGCGTAGGCCTGTCGGCACATGCCCACAAGCACCCTGGCCAACTCTCCGGCGGTCAGCAACAACGTGTGGCGATTGCCCGCGCCCTGGCCATGGACCCGATCGTCATGCTGTTCGACGAACCGACCTCGGCGCTGGACCCGGAAATGGTCAACGAAGTGCTCGACGTGATGGTGCAACTGGCCCACGAAGGCATGACCATGATGTGCGTGACCCACGAAATGGGCTTCGCCCGCAAAGTGGCCGACCGCGTGATCTTCATGGACGCCGGCAAGATCATCGAAGACTGCCCGAAAGAAGAGTTCTTCGGCGACATCAGCGCCCGCTCTGAACGCGCGCAGCACTTCCTTGAGAAAATCCTGCAGCACTAAGCACTGCCCAGATGTGGTGAAGGGCCCAATCCCCTTCACCACAACTGGTTGACCCAAGGCATCTGTGATGAAATGCGACCCCAACCAATTTCGCGCCGCACCGCCATCACTTGCCGTGAAACCACGTCTGATCCGCCAACTGTTCCTGCCGCCGTTGATCATCGCCCTGATGATCGGCCTGGGTTATATCGGCTTCTGGGTCAGCGAGTACTACGGCATCCGCACCCTCAGCGATACCGGCGAACGCCAGCTGGAGCTGCATGCCCGCACCGTCGAAAGTGAACTGAGCAAATACACCTACCTGCCGAGCCTTCTGGAGTTGGAATCCAGCGTCTCCACGCTGCTGGCCGATCCGAACCAGGAAACCCGCAAGACCGTCAACGATTACCTCGAAGGCCTGAACCGACGCAGTCGCAGTCGGGCCATCTATGTGATGGACACCACCGGCCGCGTACTGGCCACCAGTAACTGGCGCGATGCCGACAGTTACCAGGGTGAAGACCTGTCCTTCCGCGCCTATTTCCAGAACGCCGTGCGCGGCCAGCCTGGCCGTTTCTATGGCATCGGCAGCACCAACGGCGAACCCGGCTACTACCTGGCCCACGGCCTCGAAGAGCACGGCAAGATCATCGGCGTCGCCGTGGTCAAGGTGCGCCTCGAAGCCCTGGAAGAACGCTGGCAACGCGCGCGCCTCGAAGCCTTTGTGAGCGACGAGAACGGCATCATCATCCTCTCCAGCGACCCGGCCCGCCGCCTCAAGGCCGTGCGCCCGCTGAGCGATGACACCAAGGATCGCCTGGCCCACAGCCTGCAATATTACTGGGCGACGCTCAACGAGCTGGAACCCCTGGCCCGCGAGCGTCTCAACGAAGGCACCGAGAAACTGACCTTCCCGGCCAACAGCGAAGTGGTCAACGACGAGCACGAAGTCAGCTACCTGGCGCAAACCCGCCCGCTGAATGACACGCCGTGGAATTTCACCCTGCTCACGCCGCTCAACGATCTACGCCGCGCCGCGATCAACCAGGGCATTTTGGTGGCCGTTGCGTTTGGCCTGGTGGCGTTTTTGCTGATCGCCTGGAACGAGCGGCGCAAGGTCATCGCCACCCGCCTCGCCGCGCGGGAAGCCTTGCAGGAAGCCAACAGCCAGTTGGAACGGCGGATCGCCGAGCGCACCGCCGACCTGCGCGCCAGCAACGAACGGCTCAAGGGCCAGATCCGCGAACGACGCCAGGCCGAAGAGACGCTGCGCCGCGCCCAGGATGAGCTGGTGCAGGCCGGCAAACTGGCGGCCATCGGCCAGATGTCCACCAGCATCGCCCACGAATTGAACCAGCCACTGGCGGCGCTGCGCACCTTGTCCGGCAATACCGTGCGCTTCCTGGAGCGCGGTGCCCTGGACACCGCCAGCGCCAACCTCAAGACCATCAACGAACTGATCGACCGCATGGGCCGCATCACCGCCAGCCTGCGCTCCTTCGCCCGCCGCGGCGATGACCAGGGCGAGGCCAGCCTGGCCAAAGCGGTCGACGCGGCTTTCCAGGTTCTCGGCGCACGCCTGGACAGCTTGCCACTGACCCTGCACCGCGACTTTTCCCCCGCCCAATTGCAAATCGACCAGACGCGCCTGGAGCAGATCCTGGTCAACCTGATCGGCAATGCCCTCGACGCCATGCAGGCCCAACCCACGCCCGAGCTGTGGCTGGAAGGCAGCAGCAGCGAGGGCAAATACCGCCTGCACGTGCGTGATAATGGTCACGGTATCGACGCCGAGGCGCGCAAACATTTGTTTGAACCGTTCTTCACCACCAAGCCCGGCGAGCAAGGCCTGGGCCTGGGCCTGACGCTGTCCGCCAGCCTCGCGGCGGCCACCGGCGGCAACCTTGCCGTGGAGCACCCGGTCAGTGGTGGAACGGCCTTTGTCTTGTGCCTGCCGTTGGCGGGCGCTCAAAAAGCTGAGTCGACATGAATACAGACGCTAAAGCCATCAAAGACGAGCTCACCGTGCTGATCGTCGAGGACGATCCCCATGTGCTGCTCGGCTGCCAGCAGGCCCTGGCCCTGGAAGACATTCCCAGCGTCGGCGTGGGCAGCGCTGAAGAAGCGTTGAAGCGCATCGGCGAGAACTTCGCCGGCATCGTGATCAGCGACATCCGCCTGCCAGGCATTGACGGCCTGGAGCTGCTCACCCGCCTCAAGGCCCTGGATAAAAGCCTGCCGGTGGTGCTGATCACCGGGCATGGCGATATCTCCATGGCCGTCGGCGCCATGCGCAACGGCGCCTATGACTTCATGGAAAAACCCTTCTCCCCCGAACGCCTGGTCGACGTGGCGCGCCGCGCCCTGGAGCAGCGCGGGCTGGCGCGGGAAGTCTGGTCGTTGCGCCGCCAATTGGCCGAGCGCGATTCACTGGAAGGCCGCATCATCGGCCGCTCGCCGGCCATGCAGAACCTGCGCGAGCTGATCGCCAACGTGGCCGACACCTCGGCCAACGTGCTGATCGAAGGCGAGACCGGCACCGGCAAGGAACTGGTCGCGCGCTGCCTGCATGATTTCAGCCGGCGTCACGCCCACCAGTTCGTCGCCCTGAACTGCGGCGGCCTGCCGGAGAACCTGTTCGAAAGCGAGATTTTCGGCCACGAAGCCAACGCCTTCACCGGCGCCGGCAAGCGCCGCATCGGCAAGATCGAACACGCCCACGAAGGCACGTTGTTCCTCGATGAAGTGGAAAGCATGCCGATCAACCTGCAGATCAAACTGCTGCGGGTGTTGCAGGAGCGCACCCTGGAGCGCCTGGGTTCGAACCAGAGCGTGGCGGTGGATTGCCGGGTGATCGCCGCCACCAAGTCCGACCTCGACGAACTGAGCCGTGCCAACCAGTTCCGCAGCGACTTGTACTACCGCCTCAACGTAGTGACCCTGGAACTGCCGCCGCTGCGCGAGCGCCGTGAAGACATCCTGCAACTGTTCGAACATTTCCTGCAGCAGTCGTCGCTGCGTTTCGACCGCAGTGTGCCGGAGCTGGACAACCAGACCCTGTCGAGCCTGATGAGCCACGACTGGCCGGGCAACGTGCGTGAGCTGCGCAACGTCGCCGAACGCTTCGCCCTCGGCCTGCCGGCGTTCAAGAAAAGCGGCGCCAGCAGCGGCAGCCAGGGCCTGGCCTTCACCGAAGCGGTGGAAGCCTTCGAACGCAACCTGCTCAACGATGCCTTGCAACGCAGCGGTGGCAACCTGACCCAGGCCAGCCAGGAACTGGGGATGGCCAAGACCACACTGTTCGACAAAGTCAAAAAATACGGGTTGAGCCACTGATGGATCTGCTATTGAAAGCCGCCCTGGGCGCGGCCGTGGTATTGATTCTGGCCGCGCTGGCCAAGACCAGGAATTACTACATCGCAGGCTTGGTGCCGCTGTTTCCGACCTTTGCCTTGATCGCCCACTACATCGTCGGCAAAGGCCGTTCGGTGGACGACTTGAAGACCACGATCCTGTTCGGGATGTGGTCGATCATTCCGTATTTTGTGTATTTGGCGACGCTGTATGTGATGGTCGATCGGATGCGGTTGGAAGCGTCACTCGCCGTGGCGGCAGTAGCATGGTTGATGGCCGCGACGGTGCTGGTCAGCGTGTGGGTCCGCGTTCACGCCTGATCAGCGCACGATCTTGTCGACCTGAATGCCCAGCTTCTTCAGCCGATACCAGAAGCTGCGCTCCGAAATGCCGATCTTCGCTGCCGCCGCCGCCTGCACGCCATTGCTCTCCTGCAACGCCGCGAGTATGTAGGCCTTCTCCACCTCCGCCAGCGCCGCATCCAGGTCCTGGGGAATGCCCGGCCCGTCGCTGAGGATCGCCGTCACACCGTCCTCGCTTGGCTTGGAAGCAAACAGGTAACCCGGCAAATCGATGTCCTCGATCACCGGCGACGCCGCCACGATGGTCGCGCGCTCTACGCAGTTCTGCAGTTCACGGATATTGCCTGGCCAGTGATACGCCGCCATGGCCTGCAACGCCTCCGGGCTGAAGCCGGTGATGCGTTTACCCGCTGTAGCGCTGAGGGTCTGGGCGAAGTGGCGGGCCAAGGGAGCGATGTCTTCCACCCGTTCGCGCAAGGACGGCAGGGGAATCGGGAACACGTTGAGGCGGTAGTACAGGTCTTCGCGAAATTCCTTGTTGGCCACCGCTTCCAGCAGATTTTTGTTGGTGGCGGCGATCACGCGCACATCGACCTTGCGTTCGCGGGGATCGCCCACCGGTTCGATCACCCGCTCCTGCAACGCGCGCAGGATCTTGGCCTGCAACGCCAGGGGCATGTCGCCCACTTCATCGAGAAAGAGCGTGCCCTTGTCGGCCTGTTGGAAGCGCCCTATCCGGTCAGCCACGGCGCCAGTAAACGCGCCTTTGCGATGGCCGAACATTTCGCTTTCCAGCAACCCTTCCGGAATGGCTGCGCAATTGACCGCCACGAAGGGTTTGTCGGCGCGACTGCCATGCTTGTGGATGGCACGGGCAACCATTTCCTTGCCGGTGCCGCTTTCGCCGGTCAGCAGGATGGTGGCGCTGCTGTCGCGCACCGAGTCCACCGCTTGCAGCACTTTGCGAAACGCCGGGCTGTCGCCCACCAGGCTGTCGAACTGGGCGTGTTCGTCCAGCTCGGCACGCATGCGTGCGTTGTCGCGCATGATGTCGCGAAATTGCAGGGCCTTGGCCACGGTGATGTCCAGCTCGTCGATATCGAACGGCTTGGCGATGTAGTCGTAGGCGCCGTTGCGCATCGACTGCACGGCGTTTTTCACCGTGCTGTAGGCGGTCATCACGATCACCGGCACATGGGGGTAGCGCACCTTGATCTCGGCCAGCAGCGCCGGCCCGTCCATGCCTGGCATGCGCCAGTCGCTGATCACCAGGTCGATGTCTTCCTGCTCCAGCACCTTGAGCGCGTGCAGGCCGTTGCCGGCGACAAACACCTGCACGTCGTTCTGGCCCAGGGCCGAGGCCAACAGGTCGCAGAGCTTGGGTTCGTCGTCGACTACCAGAATGTTATGCGTCATGACTGTCCTCGTCGTCTTCGCCACTCGCCGGAATGTACAGGCTGAAGGTGGCGCCGGCATCTTTCTCACTGGCACATTCGATGCTGCCGTCGTGACTTTCCATGATCGAATAGACTTTGGCCAGGCCCAATCCGGTGCCCGACGCCTTGGTGGTGACAAATGGCGTGAAGATGCGCTCGATCATGTCCGCCGGAATGCCTTGGCCGGTGTCAGTAATGCTGATCAGCGTGTTCTCGCCTTCCGTACGAATGCCCAAGGTCAGGCGCCCGCCTTCGGGCATCGCGTCGATGGCGTTGAGGATCAGGTTGAGGCACGCCTGCTTGAGCTGTTTGACATCCGCGTAAATCGTCGCTCCGGGTGCCTGGTCGTCGATGTGCGCGTCGATGTTATGGGTGGCCAGTTCCGGCGCGCAGAAGCCGAGGATTTCCTCCACCAGCGGGCGCGCCGGCAGCAACACGCGCAGAGGCGGGTTGGGCTTGGCAAAGTCGAGGAATTCGGTGATCAGGTCGTTGATACGGCTGACCTCGCTGACCACATATTCCAGATGACGCTTGTCGGTTTCCGCCAGGTCGGCGCGGCGGTGCAGCAGCTGCGTCGCCGTCTTGATGATGCCCAGCGGGTTGCGGATCTCATGGGCCAGGCCCATGGCGACTTCACCCAGGGCATGCAGGCGATCACGTCGACGCAGCTGGGCTTCAAGGTGATGCAACTCGCCAAGCCGCTCGGTCATATGGTTGAAGGTGCTGCTCAACTGCGCCAGTTCGTCGCCGCCGCTGACTACCACGCGGTGCGCGTAGTCGCCGGAAATCACCGCGCTCACGCCTTGGGACAGGTCCCGCAGCGGCTTGGTCAGGCGCCGCGATACCAACACCCCCGCCGCCAGCGACAGCGCCGAACTGAGCAGGAAAATCAGCACGAACAGATTGCTCTGGTTTACCAGCCCCACCAGGCTGGTGTGGCGCAGCAAGCCACTGAAGATCACACCTTGCAGCTCACCGGCATCGTTGAAGATCGGCCAATACAAGCCGCTGTAGTTGTTGGTGAACTGTTCGCTCGGCTGCTTGGTGCTGCGCATGGCGATTTCGACGTTCTTGGGGATGCGCGACGGGTGGTCTTCAAAGCGTTGGGTCGAGAATATCTCTGAGAAGCCATTGGGATTGGCCAGGTACAGGCGCAGGTCGAGGGAATGCACATCGGCCACGCTGGTGAGGAAACTGCTGTCCAGATAAGTGGCGACCAACAGCAGGTAATCGACACCGTCTTGGGTGGTTTCAAAAGTCGACACCACAACCCCCGTGCTCACCCCGGCCACCTGCACGGTCTGCAACACCGCGTTGCTGGTCAGGCTGATCTGCTTGACGATGTCGTCAGAGGCGGTGCTGAACACCAGCTTGTGGTCGCTCATACGGATCAGCGCCACCACGTCGATGTCGGTGGCGTCGGCAATGTCGGCGGTCAGGCGGTCGTGCTTGGCAGCTTGCCGGCTCGACGGCGGGCTGGTGTAGCGCAGGAACAGCTTGGCCATGCGCGCGTTGTCGTGAAGGATGTCGCCGATCTCATCCTTGACGATCTTGGTCGACTCCTGCAGCCAGATGCGCACGTTGCTGTCGAAGATCTGCGACAGCGTGGTGGCCGCCAGTTCGGCGGCGATCATGGTGGGGATCACACTGACCAACCAGAACGCCAGCACCAGCTTGCGCTGGACGCTCCAGCGCGAAATGGCAAAGGGGCGGGCTTTCTGGCGGGTCTTGGTGATCATCAGGTTTCGCTTATCGCAGCAGCCATGGCAGGGTCGGAACGATCCGGTCGAATAAACAGTTTTACAAGCTTGAGCAGGCCGTTGACCAGCCGGTTGCGGTGGCGGAAAAACACGCTGTTGCCCTGGAACTCGCAGCCCAGGCGCAGCTTACTGGCATACCCGGCCTGGCCGCACTCATACACGGCAATATTGTGTTGAATACAGTAGTCGACATTGGTCAGCCAGCTACGGAAGTACAGGTTGTAGTCACGGGTGAATTCCACGTCATGCCCGAAAAACTTGTCCACCAGCCGGTGCTCGTCCACCAGGATCAGGTTGAACGCCACCAGTTGCTCGTCCACCCAGTAAAGAACACAGACCGCCCGCTCATCAAGGCGTTCGAGCACACCGGTGAAGTAACCGGCGGGCAGCCGCTCGAACTGCAACTCGGCACGCGTGAGCGTGGCCTCGTACAGGCGCATGACCTCGGGCAGCACGTCGTCGATATTGCGCCGCCACTCCACTCGCGGCCCCGGCGCGCGCAGTTTGCGGCGCAGGTCCTTGCGTGTGGATTTGCCCAGGGACCCCAGGTAGGCATCCACCGAGCCGTAGGGCAGCGGCAACACGCCCGTGGGCAAGCTCGGCATGCTCTGGAAGCCCGCCGCGCGGCAACTTTCGACCCAGTGCGGGTCTTTGCTCGGTGCGTCCTTGACCGCTACCAGGCCGATACCGAAGTCATCGGCATCCTGGCGCGCGGCTTCCAAAAGGTGCTTGAGCAGCAGCGGACGTCGTGTATCCGCCACACTGCTGGCAAAACCAACGTCGCAGCGCTCCGCCACCGGGGAGCCGAGGGCATACAGGCCCAGTTGCAAAAGCCCCGGCCACAGTCGCTCCACACGCTCGGTCAAGCGTTTGCCGGCGCCCGACACCGTGGTGTCGAGGCGATAATGGGTGATGAACGCGGCCGCCACAGCCACCAGCGTTCCATCTTCGTAAACCGCCAGGTAACGCCACTGAAAATCATCGATAGCGGCGTTTTCCACGGCGACGTAATAGTCCCAGTCCTCCAGGGCACCCGGGAAACAGTCGTTCCAGGCACTGCGCTGGAGGGCCCGGATGGTCGGGAAGGCTTGGGCGGTAATCACAAGGGTTTCCTTAAGGCTCAAGCCCGCTGTCGATAATCTTGTGGGGCCGGAATGGACTCGGCATGCTGCCCGACAAACTCCGCGCTCAACTCGATCACCCGGCGGTATTGCAAGTCGACGGTGATCATGTGGTAGCAGTTGTCCAGCAGGATCTTGGTCACCGGGCCACCGAGGTGGCGTTCCACATAGTCAGCGTTCCAACGGCTGGTGATGTCGTCCTCGATGGAGTGCAACACCAACGCCGGCACCTTGACCTGCGGCATGCGCTTCTTGACCACGGCGTTCATCCGGTGCAGCTCGCGCACGGTGATGCCCTCCATGGTCAGCAAGCCCGCCTCGCTGCTCTCGCCCTCTTTCATCTGCCGCTCGACGATGCCGCGCAGGCGTTCATTCTTGATGCCGTACGGCGGCTTCTCTTCGAAGCGGCAGATGTGCACGCCGAAGGGGATTTTCATCAGCAACGGCGTGAGGAACGCCAGCTTGTTGATACTCCAACCGTCGTACTTCAGAGTGGTGGAATACATCAGCAGCCCAGCGACTTGCCCAGGATGCTCGGCGGCCACGTACATCGACATCACCGCGCCCATGGACAAACCACCGACAAACACCTGCTCATGGCGCTGTTTCACACCGACGAACGTCTTGCGCACGCCTTCGTACCAGTCGCGCCAGCCGGTGGCTTGCAGGTCGCTGTTGTCCCCGCAGTGCCCGGCCAGGGTGGGCACGTACACCGTGCAATTGCCCACCTTGGCCAGGCCCTTGGCGACCTGGCGCAATTCCGTCGGGGTGCCGGTCAGGCCGTGGATCAACAGGATCCCGACCGGACCATCACCGAGAACGAAGCCGGCAGTACCTTCACCGAGGTCGATCTCTGCCGTTTTCACCGGTTGGTCGCCCGCACCAGCAGTTGCTCAAGCAGCTTCAGGCCCAGTTCGATTTCCGGGTAGCTGATTTCCAGGGACGGTGCCAGGGTGATCACGTTTTTGTAGTAACCGCCCACGTCGAGGATCAGGCCGAGTTTCTGACCGTCCACCACCATGTCGCCCTTCATGCCTTCTTCGACCATGTAGTCCAGGGTCGCCTTGTCCGGCGTAAAACCATCCGGGCCGCAGATTTCGCAGCGCAGGGCCAGGCCCAGGCCGTCGACGTCGCCGATGATCGGGAAACGCTTCTGCAGGTCTTGCAGGCCTTCGAGGAAGAACTTGCCCTTGGCCATGACCATCGCGCCGTAGTCGACTTCGTTGGTCATCTTGAACATTTCCAGGCCTACCGCCGTGCCCAATGGGTTGGAGGCGAAGGTGGAGTGGGTCGAACCAGGTGGGAAGATCTTCGGGTTGATCAACTCTTCACGGGCCCAGATGCCGCCCAGTGGGTTGAGGCCGTTGGTCAGCGCCTTGCCGAACACAATCACGTCCGGTTGCACGTCGAAGTGCTCGATCGACCACAGTTTGCCGGTGCGGTAGAAGCCCATCTGGATCTCGTCGGAGACCATCAGGATGCCGTGCTGATCCAGCACATGCTTCAACTCGCGGTAGAAGTTCATCGGCGGGATCACGTAGCCGCCAGTGCCCTGGATCGGCTCGACGTAGAACGCAGCGTATTCGCTGGAACCGACTTTCGGGTCCCACACACCGTTGTATTCGGTCTCGAACAGGCGGGCGAATTGCTGCACGCAGTGGCTGCCGTACTCTTCCTTGGTCATGCCTTTAGGGCCACGGAAGTGATACGGGAACGGGATGAACTGCGCGCGCTCGCCGAAGTGGCCGTAGCGCCGACGGTAGCGGTAACTGGAGGTGATCGACGACGCGCCGAGGGTACGCCCGTGGTAGCCGCCTTCGAAGGCGAACATCAGGCTCTTGCCGTTGGTGGCGTTACGCACCACCTTCAGGGAGTCTTCGATGGACTGCGAACCGCCGACGTTGAAGTGCACGCGACCGTCGAGGCCGAATTTCTTCTTGGCGTCGACCGCGATCATTTCCGACAGCTCGATCTTGCCCTTGTGCAGGTACTGGCTGGCGATCTGCGGCAGGGTGTCGATCTGCTGTTTCAGCGCGTTGTTGAGGCGCGGGTTGGCGTAGCCGAAGTTGACCGCCGAGTACCACATCTGCAGGTCAAGGTAGGCCTGGTCTTCGGTGTCCCACACGTAGGAGCCTTCGCAACGGCTGAAAATGCGCGGCGGCTCGATGTAGTGGACGGTGTCGCCGTAGGAGCAGTATTTGGCTTCTTTATCGAGAAGGATCTGGTCTTCGGCGGTAGCGATACGGATATCAGACATGGTGGAAGAGTTCCTGATTGTCAGCAGCAGTAAAGGAGGTAGCGTTGGCGGCGATGCCTTGTGGCAGTCGGGCCAGCAACGCAGGCAGTTCGGCAAAGGTGTCGAAGCGTGCGTGAGGAATGTTGTTGGCTTCGCAGTACTTGGCGAGGCTGCCCTTGGCGAACACGAAGTCGGCGGTGGACGCCACGCACATGTCGGACTTGCCGTCGCCGATCACCAGCACGCGCTTGTTGCGCGGCGTGGACTTGCACTTGCAGTTGCCGGAGGCGGCGCGGCAGGCGTCGCTGGAATACGGGAAGTCGATGCGCCAGCTGTTCTGGTCGACTTGGCGCAGGCGGTTGGCGAGGATCGGCAGCAAGGTCACGTAGTTGCGCGACAGGATCCGCGCAATGCCCTGCTCGATGCCGTCGCTGACCACTTCGATGGTTGCGCCCAGGCCCATGACGTGGTCGACGAAGTCCGGGAAGTCCGGGTCGATCTCGACGCTGTCGAAATACGCCAGCAGTTCGGAGGGGGTCGCCTTGATCAGCGCCAGTTGGCGGCTCAGGCATTCGCGTGAACCGATATGCCCATCCAGCCATTCCTGTTCGATGGTTTCCCACTCGGGGCCGGCGAAGCGTTGGAGGACGTTGTCGATGACATCGGTGGGGGTAATGGTCCCGTCGAAGTCACACACGATATGCCAGTGGATCATCGTTGTTTACCTTGGAGGAGCGCGCTGTGTGCGCTTGCAACAAGGGGTAGAGCAGGGAGTGTGCCAACTGGCCAACAGCCAGCGGGGCTGGGGCTTTGCCTGGCATGGCGGGCAATTTGTGTCCCAGGAGCTACAATTTTTGTAGCTTGCTACAAACAAGATGAGTGCTTGCGTGGAAAGGATGCTTTGCGCGTTCATGCGCGCATATTCAATCAAGGAACTGTGACCATGTTGAGGATCACATGCGCTGCATTCGCCGGTTTGCTTGGCCTGTGGGGCTTTTCAAACGCTGCTGTGGCCGAGGGCATCACCGGTGAAGTGGGCGCGGGCGTCAGTTATCAGCCCCATGACCCTACCGGCAGCCGCTACGAAACGCGGCCCGTTCCCTATTTCGACCTGGACTGGGGCGATGTCAGCCTGAGCACCGATGACGGCTTGACCTGGAGCGCACTCAGCACCCAAGGCCTGACCGCCGGCCCCTACATCAATTACCTGTCGGGCCGCACGTCCAATGGCGATCTCCAGGGCCTGCGCAATGTGTCGGACATGGCGGAAGTCGGTGGTTTCATCCAATACGCCCCGGCTGATTTCTGGCGGGTCTACGCGCAATTGGGGCAAGCCGTGGGCGGGGGGCATTCGCAGAGCGGTGCCCTGGGCAAAGTCGGCGGCGAACTGGGCTACCCCCTGGGTGGCGGGATTATCGGCAGCAGCGGCCTGGTCGCGCATTTCGCCGATGCGCGCCAGACCAACACGTTTTTCGGCGTGGATGACAACGAGGCCGCCGCCACCGGCTTTCGCCCCTACAACGCCAACGGCGGCTTCCAGAACCTGACGCTGACGCAGAGTTTCGAGTTTCCCCTGGCCGAAAAATGGTCGCTGCTGACCAGCGCCAGTTGGGTTCACCTGGTCGGCTCGGCGGCCGACAGCAGCATCGTGCGGCAGACCGGCGACGTGAACCAGGGCCAGGTGCAGACGGCCATCAGCTACAAGTTCGATTAGGTTGGTCTGGGGTTTGCAATGAGGTCCTGGAATCCATTTTTCCAGGACACTCTTCATGGCTCGCCCCGCTTACCGCCTGTTGCATCATTCGCTGTGGGACCTGATCCCCATTGCCCTGGGCCTGGCGCATTTCGCCTTTGTCATTTGGCTGGTCACCGCCTTCCATAGTCTGAGCTGGTGGGCGCTGGTGCCTCTGGCGCTGGTCTATGCGATCAGCCTGTCGTGGAGCATCAACAGCATCTCCCACAACCAGATCCACAACGCCTACTTCACGCATCGCGCGATGAACCGGGCGTTCGATCTGCTGCTGTCGGTGACCATCGGCTTTTCCCAGACGCTCTACCGCGACATCCATAACCGCCATCACCGTGGCAACGCCGACCTGCCGGGCCCGGACGGTAAAACCATTGACCCGCTGTCGATCTACCAGCGCGGCCACAATGGCCAGCCGGAAAACCCGTGGGCTTATACTTTCCTGAGTTTTTTCCGCGACGATCCCAAGCCGTTCTATGACGAGATGAAGCGCAAGCGCCCTGCGGATGCGCGTTGGGTCAAAGTTGAGATCGGCGTGACGGTGGCGTTCTATATCGCCCTGGCGTTCTACAACTGGCAGGCGGTGTTGTGGCTGTTGCCGTTCTGGTACCTGGGCCAGTGCCTGTCATCGCTCAATGGCTACTACGAACACTTCGGCGGCAACCCGGACCTGCCGATCGCCTGGGGCGTGAGTTCCTACAGCGTGCTATACAACCTGATCTGGATGAACAACGGCTATCACGCCGAGCACCATTACCGGCCGAAGATGCACTGGACCCATGTGAAGGCGTTTCATCGGGAGATTGCCGAGCAGCAGCGTGAGGCGGGGGTCAAGCAGCTCCCGGTGTCACACGGGTTGGGCTTTCTGGTAGCGCACCGCAACAACTAGGGCTGAAACCGGGATTTTGTGGTGAGCGAGCTTGCCTCGCGCGGGGCAAGCCCGCTCACCACAAAAATCAAATCGAACCAGACCAAAGTGATCAGTTTTCTTCGCCTTCTGCCAGGAGGGCGATACCACCGATAATCACCGCCACCCCCACCCAGTGCAGCGGGCTGATATGTTCCCCCAGCCCCAGCCACGACCCCAGCAACACCACCACAAACACCAGTGAACTCAGCGGAAACGCCAGGGACAGGCTGCTGCGCCGCAGGATCAGCATCCACACGAAAAACGCGCCGATGTAGCTGGCGATGGCCGCCAGAATCCCAGGGTTGCGCGCCACGTCCGCCAGCCATTGCCAGCTCAAATCCATCTGCCCCAGTTGATCCCCAGCCACTTTGGTAAACAACTGGCCGGCGCTTTCGGTACAGATCAACAAGGCCCACAGCACCACCGTGCCGAGGCGCCCGTGCAGCCATCCATTATTCATCGTTTGCGTACTCATGCCTGACTCCCTGCAATGGCTACCAACATCACGCCTAAGGTAATCACCAGCGTGCCCAGCCAGCGGCGGCGGCTGACGGTTTCGCCCAGCACCACCTTGCCCGCCAGCACCACGCCGCAATAAGCCAGCGCAGCGGCCGGGAACAACAGGCTCAACGGCGCACGGGACAAGGCTTCGAGCCACACGAAGAACTCAATGGCATAGGCACCGATCCCGGCCCACAACAACGGCGCATTGAACACCTGGCCCCAGAACGCATTCAGGCGAAAACCGCCGTCCAGTTCAGGCAAACGGTCGAGGCCGATCTTGAAACACAACTGGCCGATCACATCGAGCACGATGGAAAACGCCACCAGCAACACCACGGTCAACGTCACGGGAACAGCTCCTCAAACAGGTCGATCAAGGCTTCATTGGTGGCCGCGTTGCGCTGCAGGTCTTCCGCGCTCCAACGCTCAGGCGGTGGCTGGTCGGACTTGGCCTCCCAACGCTTGAACGCGTTGCTGAAGGCGGGCGTGGCGAACTCGCCGCACACGTCGATGCCGATGATGCGTTTGCGCGCTGCCAAGGCCCGCAGGGCTTGCAGCAGATGGGTCAGGCGCATGCCGCCCTGGTCCCAGTTGGTGGCCGCGTCTTCGCTGGCGAGCACGTCTTTGTCGATGGTGATCCAGATCGCTTCGGTGGGCAGGCTGGTGATCATCTGATCGAGGAATTGCGCCCAATCCAGCTCGGCCAGGTTGCGCCAGTACAGGTGGTTTTCCTGCTGCTGGTGACCGGCGCCATCCCCTACCCGGCCCCAGACTTTCGACGGTGGATGCTGCCAGGGAAACAGTTGCAAGTGCCCGCGCTTGAGCGCGCCGAGGTTGCCGCCGCGCAGTTGCGGGTTGTGCAGGTCGTCGCTGCACGGGCCAAGGGTGACGATGCGCTTGATCGCCGGCATCTTCAGCGCGCGGTTGACCCACGAACCACAGTGACGCTTGGGCGCAAAGCGCACCCAGTCGGGGTGATTGTCGAAGTGGATCAGGCTGATGGGTTCTTTCAGGTCGGCGAGAAAGGCTGGCGTGAGGTGGTGATAGTCGCCGGAGCCGACAAACAGGATTTCCGGGCGCGCATCGGTGGGCCGGGGCCGTTGGGCCAGGCGTTCGGCGAAGCGCTTCCAGGTTTTTTCGGTGGACCACAGGCGCAGCTTGGGGCCCAGGTCCAGCAGGTCGATACGCGTGGCACGGCCGCTGGCCAGACGCCGGGCAATCGGTGCCTGGCCGGTGAGGCTGTGGTCGAGGTCAAGAATGTTCAAGGTAATGTTTCACCCCTAATGGCAGCGCCCATCCGGTACCGGATGGGCTTTAGGGGGTCAATGCAAGGGACGGGCCAGCGCTTAGCCTTTGGCCTCTTGGATGATCTGGCGGATCGCCCCCACAAAGGCTTCCGCCGGCTGGCCGCCGCTGACGGCGTACTGGTCGTTGAACACGATGGTCGGCACCGAGGTCACGCCACGGGAGATCCACAGTTGCTCTTGCTCGCGCACTTCAGCGGCGTATTCATCGGAGGCGAGAATCTCGGCCGCACGCTGGATATCCAGGCCGACGCTTTCGGCGATCATCGCCAGGGTGGCGTGATCGGACGGGTCCTGGCCATCAGTGAAATACGCCTTGAACAGCGCTTCCTTGAGGTTGTACTGCAAGCCTTCCAGCCCGGCCCAATGCAGCAGGCGATGCGCGTCGAAGGTGTTGTAGATGCGGCTTTGGCCGTCGGTGCGGAACGAGAAGCCCAACCCGGCGCCCAGGTCGCGGATACGCTCGCGGTTGGCCTGGGATTGCTCGGCGGTGGAACCGTACTTTTCGGTGATGTGCTCGACGATGTTCTGACCGATGGCAGGCATGTTCGGGTTCAACTCGAACGGCTGGAAATGGATCTCGGCCTGCACCTCGGCGCCCAGTTGGTCGAGGGCCTCAGTCAGGCCACGCAGGCCGATGATGCACCAGGGGCAGGACACGTCGCTGACGAAATCGATTTTCAGGGGAGTACTCATGACAGGCAACCTCGCAGGCGCAAATGGGCCACAAAGGTTGCACGATACACCAATGTCACAACACCTTCGAAGGCTCGCCCAGGTCAATCTGCGCCCAATGCGCCGCGTCTTCGCGATGGGCTTGCAGGTACGGCAACACCGCCGTCAGCAGCGGCGCCTTGAACGCTTCCTGGAAACGATGGGCCATGCCGGGAATCAGCTTCAACTGGCTGCCCTGGATATGCGCCGCGAGGTGCACGCCATGCATCACCGGCAACAGCGGGTCGGCGGTGCCGTGCACCACCAGGGTCGGTACGCGCAGTTGGTTGAGCAACGGTACGCGGCTCGGCTCGGCGAGGATCGCCATGATCTGGCGCTTCACGCCGTCCGGGTTGAAGGCGCGGTCGTAGGACAGCGCCGCCTGGTGCAACAGCGCCTGGCGATCATCCGTCACGTTCGGGCTGCCTAGGGCCGCCAGCAGATCGGCCTGCTGTTCCAGGGCCACTTCACGGTTTGGAGCGCTGCGCCGCGACAGCAGTTGCACCAACGCCGCATTCGGCGCCGGCAAGCCTTCGGCGCCGGAGCTGGTCATGATCAGCGTAAGGCTCTCGACCCGCTGCGGCGCCATGGCCGCCAGGTGCTGGGCGATCATGCCGCCCATGCTCGCGCCCAGCACGTGGAACTGCTGGATCTGCAGGGCGTCCATCAAGCCGATGGCGTCGTCAGCCATGTCGGTCAGCGTGTAGGGCGCCGCCACCGGCAGGCCGAGCTTGTAGCGCAGCACTTCAAAGGTCAGGTTGGCATTGGCCGGTGCCTGGCGCCACGTGGACAGGCCGACGTCACGGTTGTCGTAGCGGATCACCCGAAAACCCTGTTGGCACAGGGCGACCACCACTTCATCCGGCCAGTGGATCAACTGCCCGCCCAGCCCCATCACCAGCAGCAACGCCGGATCGGACGCACGGCCGATGCTCTGGTAGGCGATGCTAACCTGATCCAGGTCGACCGTTTGGGTCGGGACATTGACATCACATCGAGAAGCCGCAAAAGACGGCAGGCCGAACAACAGAGCGGCCAGTAAAAGCAACACGCGCATGAAAAACACCGAAACGCAGAACCCCAGTAGAGCGCGAGTCTGATGAAGTTTGTTCAAGCGCGCTGCCACAGTTGCGTGACAGTTTGATGAAGAGTGCCCAGCGGTCATTGTCGACCTGCTTATCGACAGGCATGCCAACATGAGACAAACTCACGCCATTCGAATTCGTCACAAATTGTATTCATGGAGAGCCCGTGCTCGAGATCCGTCACCTCAAGACCCTGCACGCCCTGCGCGAAGCCGACAGCCTGGTGGAAGCCGCCGAGCGCCTGCACCTGACGCAGTCGGCGCTGTCCCACCAGTTCAAAGAGTTGGAAGAGCGCCTGGGCATGCCGCTGTTCGTGCGCAAGACCAAGCCGCTGCGCTTCACCAGCGCCGGCCTGCGCCTGCTGCAACTGGCCGACGCCACCCTGCCGCTGCTACGCGGCGCCGAGCGAGACATCGCAAGGTTGGCCGGTGGCACCGCCGGGCGCCTGCACATGGCCATCGAGTGCCACAGCTGCTTCCAATGGCTGATGCCGACCATCGACCAGTTCCGCGATGCCTGGCCGGAGGTGGAGCTGGACCTGGCCTCCGGCTTCGCCTTCGCCCCGCTGCCGGCCCTGGCCCGTGGCGACCTGGACCTGGTGGTGACCTCCGACCCGCTGGAACTGCCGGGCATCACCTACGTGCCGCTATTCACCTACGAAGCCATGCTCGCCGTCGCCAACCAGCACGCGCTGGCGACCAAGGCTTACATCGTGCCGGAAGACCTGTTGACCGAGACCCTGATCACCTACCCGGTGGAACGCGACCGCCTGGATATTTTCACCCGCTTCCTCGAACCCGCCGATGTGGAACCGGCGCAGGTGCGCACGTCCGAGCTGTCGGTGATGATGATGCAGCTGGTGGCCAGCGGCCGTGGCGTATGCGGTATGCCGCATTGGGCGCTGCATGAGTACAGCTCGCGTGGCTACGTGAAGGCCAAGCGCCTGGGTGAGAAAGGGTTGTTTGCCACGCTGTATGCCGGGATTCGTGCGGACATGCTGGATGCGCCCTACATGCGCGACTTCCTGCTGACGGCCAAGGACACGTCGTTTTCCACCCTGGATGGGGTCAGCGCAGTGCGCTAGCGCGTCAGCTCGCGCCACATGTGGATCTTGTCGAAGTAATCCACACCGACCCGCACCGCCAGCGGCTCCAGGCCGTACTGGATGAAACCGCAGCGCTGGTACAAGGCAAAGGCGGCGTCATTGCCGGCGGTGACCGTCAGTTGGATCACTTTGAGGCGCGGCTGTTTGCGCGCTTCATCCAGTGCCGCTTCCACCAGTTGCCGGCCCAAGCCTTGTTGTTGGTGGCCTGCATTCACGTACATGCCGAACAGGGTCACCTTGTGCCGCGCTTTCTCTCGCGGCTCAAACGCCAGGCCGACAATGCCGGCCAGCTCATCCTCGGCAAACGCACCGAGCAAGCAATCCAACGGACTGCTCAAGCGTTTTTCCCACCAACTCAGCGGCATGGCTGCACGCTCCGCCACGCTGGAGGTGAATGCCTGGGGATAGACGCCATAGGCTTCCAGCATCAACGCCCGATACGCCTCGGCATCGCTGGCCGCCAGCGTGCGAATGATCATGCCGTCAGCGAGGCGCGGTAAAACGGCAGGATCAGGTCCCGCGTCAACGGGGCCAATTGCAGGCCGCCGTCACCGGCCGGGTCGATCCAGCGCACTTCTTCAATCTCGGCCGCTGGCGTGACCGCCACATCGATCTGCACCTGGAACAGCTCGGCTTCCACGGTAAAACCCGGCTCGTTGACCGCAGGTGCGGAAAACTTGCCGAGATAGACGGCGGCGCTGGGCTCGATACGCAGGTTCAGCTCTTCGTGCAGCTCACGGGCCAGGGCTTGCGCAGGCTGCTCGCCAGCGTCGATCTTGCCGCCGGGTTGCATGAAGGCCTGGGTGCCGCGCTTGCGCACCAGCAGGGTCTGGCCGTCGCTGCCGATCAGCAGGGCGGCGGCAATACGAATGGTGGTGGACATAACATTAACCCCTAGCGAAAAGGCGCCAAGGTTCGCATGCACATCAGCTGCAATCAACTTAACGGCCAGCCGCCAGCACACAGTTTGAACGCTTGCAACTAGCACACACATGCACCGCAAGGCGTCTCGCTACCATCCCTAGACTCGGAACTCTCATTCAACTGGGCCTGCCGCGCAGCAGCACACAGCGCCCCTACATGCGAGTATCTGCATGCACATGCCACCTCAAACACCACAGTATGACGATCCCGAGCCGCTCCCAGCCCAACATGTGACACACAGCCCTTTACAGCCTGTGACACTGCCTGTGGAGCCGCCGGCGAACCAGAGCCGAGAGGAACAACAGACACACCTTGTTCGCGAACTGAGCAGCCTCAATGCCCAAACCGACGATCTGTTGCAGCAACAACCGAGCCTGGAGACGGTGTACCAGATGCAACTGGCCGCCATGTTTCCCGAATTGAACCGGCCTATAGATCCGAATCGGATTTTTTATACGCGTTATCGTGAGGCGGAGCAGGGACAAACACGACTGCTAAGCAGCGAATCGCTTGGATCGCTGCTTAACCGCTTACGCATGCTGGATGCCGATGCCTACCTCATCGAAGAGACCGGCAATTTCTATCGGGAAGCCCAGACACTGGAAGCAGACAAACGCCTGACTGTGACCAAGCCTGCAGCGACATTGGCCAGCGTCTTGGAAATTGCCTTTACGGTAAAACTCAACGAGTTCTGGAGGGCTAAAAAAGACGCACAACCCAACATCGAAGAGCGCCTGATTGCGGTGCGACGACAAGTGCTGGCCCATCAATTGGCATTACGCACAGTGGACGGCACGCTGTCGACCGCAGCGCGAACCCTGGCAGACTCTGTGTTGAAATACCCGAGCCAAGAAGCACGGGAAATGGCCTTCGTCCCCCAGCAAAGGCCCGGCGTGTACCGCCTGGCGCTGGCGGACGGCAGTGAGTTCGCCAGCGCGTTCATCTTGAGCACCACCGCAGTCATGCCGCCAACGGGCAGCGTATTGCTTTACACCCCAGGCGAAGGGTTTGAAGAATACGAAAATCTGGGGCGGTTGAACGAATCGGTGGAGGCCCGGCTGCGCGAAAACGAATCGGCAGGCAAGCTACTAGCCGCTTCGATACCGGCAGCAGCGCGCGAGACATTGAACGGCGCCCCTGTGTTGACAGGTAATCCGCCGATGATTAAGGCCGATGTCATTGCCTACAGCATTCGCTCGCTGCGAGTGCGGCAATACTTCAATACCCGAGCACTCCTGCGCAAGTCGACGTTACCGATGACCGGCGAACTTGACTGCGCCGCGTACCTGGCACCGCTGTTGGATGCATCCACAGCCCTTGCTGCCCGAAATCTGAGGCTGGTCAAGCCGCACGAACCCGATTGGTTGAAAGCCGCCAGCCCGCGGGATCAGGTCCAGTACCGTCAATATGAAGCAGCAATGATTGCAAGCCATGACTCGCTCATACCGCTGCTTGAGCAGATTTTGTCATTGGCCGCTTTCTCAGAAGACGAAGTCAGCAGGGTACTGAAACGACAAAAACCGGAATTTGCCCAGATTGACCTATCCCCCTACGAGAGCCTGGTAAGGCTGCGCGTTTCATCCTCTGCGGACGTCGAAGTGAAGGGGTATCGCGATGAACAGGCCAACACGGTTTACATCAGCGAAGACCCGAACATCGATATCCCGCTCTTTTTGAAAGGGCGGGTGCTGACAAAGGGTAAATGGAAAACCAAGGTGGTCGTGGATCTGCGCACACTGGCAAGTTACGCACGGCGTAACGTCGATCCGTGGTCGCCGCATGAAGTACACAGGTCGGTCACCGCCACAGCCGGCCTATTCGACCGCTCAGGGACAAAAGTCGGCAGGCTCGGCGATGCAGATTTACGCGCACTCGCCCACGAGGCCAACATTGGCAAAAAATATGACGATTACCTCAAATCAGCTTTTTCACAAAGTGGCGAGGGGCGGGCCCTATCCACGGCCTGGCAACAGGCGAATACGGCAAGAATGCGCAAGGAGGGCCTTGAGAGCCGCTTGAACCCCGCAGTCTCTGACCTGTTCACATTCAAAACGCCAGGCAGTGGGTTTGACTGGATACATGCAATCACCCACTTTCCGGTTCCGGCAACCCGGCCTAAGGTCGGCACGTTCGATATCGTGACCCACCTATTGGTGATGGGCAGCGAGCTGGAAAGTGGGCGCGGGGGGCAGGTCATCAACGGCGTGCTGATCATCCATCGAAAACACACAAAGCCAGGGGGTGTCAGTGTCCTCTACACCCCAGATGCGCCGGATGACGCACCCTTCCGGGAACTGGTGAATGGGCTTGGGGAACTGGATGCACTCAAAGCAAAACCACAATGGCGCACCTATTTCACCCAGCGAATGGCCACTCAAGATACGCAGGAGCTTGCACGGATCTTCACAGATACGCGCAGTGCAAACCGCTACACCTTGAGCCCTACAACGGGTGACTTGCAGGCCTTTCTGTATTCGGCGCACCTTGGCTTTCGACTGGCGCATGCCGATCACCGTTCACGCAGCAACGCACAAATTGCATGGGAATCGGCGGTGAATGCCTTTGCGTTCGGGGTTGAACTAGCCGACTTCCTGGTGGACCTGTTGATGGTCAAGACGGTGCACACGTTACTGCATCGCGCTGTCGTCGGGGGGGTACGCAGAGCGCAAAAACTGGGGCGTCGTATCCCAGGGCTGCTGGGTAACCGTGCAGGCGCACGCGTCACCGGTATCAAGGCTGCAACGACCTCCATTCGACCATTGGACCCCGCCTGGGTCAACGTCGCGGAGTATCGGTTACCTGATCCCATCGACACGCTTTTTGACGTGGAGGCGTTTGCACAAACGCACCATTACAGGTTGTCGCGCAATCTGAGCGCGCCCAGTTTTATCGACAGCCGCAACAACCAATTCATTGCCATGCGGGCGGATGACGGTCGCTATTACCTGTACCCGTCCTATGTCGAAGATGGCGCGCGCTATGTCAAAGACCCGCTCGGCCTTAAAACGGACTTTATGGTAGTTCCAGGCGACGCCAAAAGCTGGAAGCCCCGCTTTGAACGCACGACAAGGGGAGGAGGACCGGTGATGAGCGCCCTGCGACCGCTCACCGCTGAACAGCAACTGGATGACGATCTGACCAGGGCTCTCGGCGTCTATACGTCCTCTACGGAATACCAACAATACGCAGAAGCCATCAAGACGCTCAGTGGTCCGCAGAAACAAAAGCTACGTGATCAAGCACTCGAACGGCTAAGGGTCGACGAGGTCACTTTTCGCCGTATCGTTTCGGGTGAATACGACGTGCCCCAAACGCCGATATTACGCGACACGCTGTTGGAGCTCAGGTTCGACGCGAACATCTACCTGCACTTGAACAAGACGACCGAAGGCCTCTCCAACTACTTGACACTCTCTCCCATGGAGATGGAAAAACTCTTCATAAAAATAAAGCGCTTGATTGGGAAAAATGACGACTTCTCAAAACACATCCGGGCATCAATCAGCGTTATCGATCACAACACCGGGGCGCAATTTGTAGGCTATGCATTCACACAAAAACAGATGAACAACCTCAAGAAGTTCGACCAAAAATTCCAGCTATCCACTTGGAGCAACGATACGCTCAATGCGTTCCTGGACGAAAAAGGGCGCCGGGCAATTCTCGGAAAAATAGCGTCCGATCACAAACTAACCCCCGAGGACGCATTGAAGCGCCTGCTGTCTGACCCAGAGATACAGAAAACATTGGACCAATTCAGAATCGACAAACGAGTAGAACTTTTCAACAGCCTGGGCGTCGTTTCTTTTTCCGATGAGTTCAAGCAATCCGGTGTTCCTTATATTGCTTTGTCTTACGGTGACGCGCATGGAGCGGATGCGGGCCTGAAAGTCGTAGACAGTATCAGCATCGTGGCGTTTGAAAAAAACATCCCGCAGTTCTCAACGCCTTTGGAGCTTTCACCGTCACGCGTGCCCAAACACAAAATTGAAAAACCACCCCGCAAGCCTGGAACACCGCCCCCTCCAGAAACCTCTGCGTCCAGCGACACCGCGATCAACATCGTGACATTAGATGAACTGGCAGACGCTCAATTGGCGCTGCTGCCCATCAGTGCCAAAACCAAAGTTGAAGAAATCATTCAGGATATTCGAGCAGGCCGCGTCAGCCGAAAAAAAATCGGCAACTACACTTATGTCGACCTACCGCAACTGGATAGCGGAACAGGCCGGGGTCGATGGCGGGTGGCGGTTGAAAAGAAAGGCAAGGAGGACGGGAAGGACATCTACGTCGTCAGGGGAATCATCGACTATCACGGCAGTAAGCCGAAAGTCTGGGGGGTGTAGGAGCCCCGCCACCCAAGGTGTTGGCGCTATACTGTTGGGTTAGCAACACTCCATCACCGACCTTGATAAATACGCTGTACCTGGCTCCTTCCATTGTCTCGAACGCAATCAACTTGTCCACCAACGGCAGGTTCAACACCTTCCCGGCGTTGAGCAGCAGCATGCCGTTGTCGGCATTCAAGCTACGGGCAAGCACCATGCCCTCCTCCAGTTCGCGAGTGCCGAGAACTTTTACGTTCGGGTCGCCCAGCGTCACGTCATTGAGGTAGGTGGCACACACCAGCACGAAATCTTCAACCATCTGTGGGTCATACAGCCGCCCGGCGTATTTGCGGATGTACAACAACGCCTCATCGCTGTTCATCTGCCGCTCCAGGATCAGGCCCTTTTGCAACTCGATAAAATCCACTGCCAGTTTCAACAGACGTGAACCGGCGGGAATCGCCTCGCCCTTGATGTGATCCGGGAAACCGCTGCCGTCCCAGCGCTCCTGGTGATGGCGGATCAGCCGCGCGGCATCTTTCATCGGTTCCAGAGTCATCAGCAACGATTCGCT
Organism: Pseudomonas sp. FH1; assembly: GCF_000510895.2. Taxonomy (NCBI): domain Bacteria; kingdom Pseudomonadati; phylum Pseudomonadota; class Gammaproteobacteria; order Pseudomonadales; family Pseudomonadaceae; genus Pseudomonas; species Pseudomonas sp. FH1. The sequence goes on along the minus strand of NZ_AOHM01000003.1, from coordinate 39,828 downwards.
CTGGGTGGCGTAGGCGCGATAGCGTTCACGGTCGCTGCTGTGCAGCAGGTCCGAGGGCGAGGCCATCATGCTGTCGCTCCAGCTCAGCTTGCCGATGTTGTAGAGCGCGGCGGCCATGGTCAGGTCGCGGTTGCTGGCCTCGTCCAGACCATGAGTGTTGCACCAAGTGCGAACCAATTCGATGATCTGCCGGTTGGTCTGTTTGGCTCGCGGCAGGCGCAGATTGGCCAGTAGCGAGAACACCTCGGTGCCGGTGGCGTAGCTGTGTTTGAGCTCTTCGTAGGCCAAGTCGAGCATGTCAGCGGTCTGCTGCAACTCGCTGGTGCGCGAGGCCACGCGTTTTTCCAGGCTGGCGTTGAGCTGCTTGAGTTCTTCGTTCTGCTGCTGAATCAGCTGTTCAAGGCGCAGGCGTTCGCGTTCGGAATGCTGATGGGCCAAGGATTGGCGCAACGCCAACAGCAATTCGTCATCCTTCCAGGGTTTGCTCAGGTAGCGGTAGATCTCACCTTCGTTGATGGCTTTGACGATCAGGGTCAAGTCAGTTTCGCCGGTCAGCAGAATGCGCACGGTGTGAGGGTAGTGCTGGTGGATATGCGCCAGCAGCGAGGCGCCGTCCATGTCCGGCAGGCGCGCGGCGCTCATCACCAGGTCGACGGTTTGGCTGGCGAGAATGGCCAGGGCATCGACAGCGCAGGTGGCGCTGTGCAGGTCGAAGGGTTCCAGCCGCAACAGTTGGGTGAGGCTATTGAGGACGTCCGGGTGGGCATCGATCAACAGCACCACGGCACGTTCGGCATCGGTAAAAGTGACTGACTCTCCCATGGGACACCTCGGATCGTCGGTGTGCGGTCCTTATGGTCGGGGTCTGCCTCCCTGGCGCTTACTGATTTACCTATTACTGAGTAGCTTAGTCGGTTTTTTGAGAAGTAATGGCTTTTAGGCATCACTCTTTTTCAATCGCCAATAAAACCCGACACTCTCGCCGGGTTTGAAGAAGTAGTGGAACATCAGGCGCAATGCGCGACTTTCTCCACTTCCTTGGATATCTGAGCGCCCTTGGCAATTTCCACCGTACGCAAATCATAAGCGGTCTGCAGGTTAAGCCAAAACTGCGCGGATGTTTCCAACGCAGCGGCCAAGCGAAGCGCCACATCAGCACTGATGCTACGGCGCATCAGCACAATGTCATTCACCGTGGGCGCGGAGACATGCAGCGCCCGCGCGAGGGCTGCAGCCGTAAGGCCCAACGGCTCCAAGTATTCTTCCTTGAGAATCTCTCCAGGGTGTACGGGACGCATGCCGTTTTTAAACATGATTCACCTCAGTGGTAATCCACAATTTCAACGTTTTGCGGACCGTTGGGCCCCCAAATGAAACAGATCCGGAATTGACCATTGATTCGGATGCTGTGCTGCCCCTCTCTGTCACCGTACAGTGCTTCCAGCCTGTTTCCAGGTGGCGAGCGCAAGTCGGCAAGATCAATGGCCGCATCGAGCATGCTGAGCTTTCGTTCAATCACCGACACGATGGCAGACCAGCGCCGGATTCGACCGGTTTCAAAAAGGGTTTTGGTATCCACGCATTTGAAGCTTCTGATCATCGCTTAATGCTTAACGTTATTCGTTAACGCCAAACTCTACACGGGTTCCCAGGATATTCAACGGGTCATTGAGCACGCTCAGGGATGTAGCGACAAACGGTCAGCACCGAAGCAAAAAAGCCGCTCCGGATTCCGGAGCGGCCTTCGAGGTGAAACCTGTAAACCTCACGCGTCAGCTTTTTTCGGGCTTGAACCGAACGAAGCGAAACGCTTGTTGAACCCGGCGATGCGGCCTTCGACCTGAGTCTTGCGCTGTTGGCCGGTGTAGATCGGGTGTGAGGCACTGGAAACGTCCAGTGGGATATACGGGTAAGTGTTGCCGTCGCTGTGTTTATGGGTGCGGTCGCTGTCGGCGGTGGAGCCGATCAGGAAGAACACATCGGCGGCAGTGTCGTGGAACAGCACGGTGCGATAGTCGGGATGGATACCAGCTTTCATAAGGCCTCCGGGGCGTCTAGGTGCATTTGATGTGTTATACAGTAACACAAATCATGCACCCAAACGAGAACCGATTGCAATAAGAATAGGCCCGTCGCTTCTATGCGGCTTCCTGGAAGTCCATCTCCGGTGGCTGCTGTGAGAACCCGCGAGTCAGCACGCCCAGGTAAACCAGGCCGATCGCCAACCACACCAGGCCCAGATAGATCGCCAGATGATCGAGGCTGACCATCAACCACAGGTCCGCCAACAGGCCGATGAACGGGAAGACCAGGAACAGGATCAATTCACGCGCCCCCCGCTGCTTGGCGCCGATCCAGTAGTGGAAAATCACCGACAGGTTGACCAGGCTGAACGCCAGGAATGCACCGAAGTTGATGAACGAGGTGGAGGTGGTCACGTCCAGCTTCAACGCTAACAGGGCGACCACTGCACACAGCAGGATACTGTTGACCGGCGTACCGAAGCGCGCATGCAAAGCGCCGAAGAACGACTTGGGCAACACACCGTCGCGGCCCATGGCGAACAGCAAGCGCGAACCACTGGCCTGGGCCGACAGCCCCGAGGCGAACTGGCCGACAATCAGGCCGATCAGGAAGATCGACACGAACAGGTCGCCACCGATATTGCGCGCAATTTCATATGCCGCCGAATCCACATTGGCGAATTCGAACGACGGATGGGCAATCTGTACAAAGTAGGACACCGCCACGAAGATCAGGCCGCCAATCAAGGTGATCAACATGATCGCCCGTGGGATGGTGCGGCGTGGGTCGCGGGTTTCTTCGGTCAGCGTACTCACCGCGTCAAAGCCCAGGAACGAATAGCAAGCGATGGCTGCACCGCTCATGATCAACGGCATGTGCATCTGGCCGTTGAAGAAGGGGGCGATGGTCCACAGCGGCTTGCTTGCGTCACCACCGATGTAGTGAATGCACAGCACCACAAACGCAATCAGCACCAGGAACTGCACCAGCATCAGCAACGCATTGATGCCGTTGGCCAGCTTCAGACCGACGATATTGATGGCGCTGGTGATGCCGATAAAGGCCAGCACCCAGATCCACTGCGGCACCGCCGGGAACGCTGAATTGAGGTACGCCGCACCGATCAGCCAGATAGCCATGGGCAAGAACAGGTAGTCGAGCAACACCGCCCAACCCGCGATAAAGCCCAGTTTGGGGCTGATGGCCTTGCGCACATAGCTGTAGGCGGAACCGGCCACCGGAAACGCCGAAGCCATGCGCCCGTAACTCATGGCGGTGAAAAACATCGCCACCAGGGCGGCCAGGTAAGCGGCGGGGACCATGCCCGCAGTGGATTGCGCCAGGATGCCGAAGGTGCCGAGCACGATGATCGGCGTCATATAGGCGATGCCAAACAGCACCACCGACCCTAACGACAGGGTGCGTTGCAAACGAGCCATGGGTGATTCTCCGCGCAATTATTAGATTTATGGCAGAACTGAAGTGGGTGAAGCGGAATCTGTTTTTATGGTTGTCACCTGTGGCGAGGGAGCTTGCTCCCTCGCCACAACGGCATCCGTGCCACACGATCGGGTCAGGGTTTTGGGATCAAAAGCTCCCGGGTCCCGTCTGCGCGTTCAATCACCTCACCCGGCAATTTCATGCGCTGGTCATCCAGGTAGCGGTAATCCTTGCGAGCCGCCGCCAGTCGGTCGAGATCCAGCTCAACCGTGTATTGCCCTTCCTCACGCCCGGCTTCAAACAGCAGCGTGCCAAACGGGTCCACCAACGCACTGCCGCCAGCGAACACCAGGTCGCCATCGCCCTCTTGCACCCGGTTGACCATCAGCGCAAATGCCTGGTTTTCCTGGGCACGGGCCATGATCGCGGTGCGGTGGGTTGGACCGTAAGGGTCCATGTTGCCGTTGGTGACAATCAGCAACTCGGCGCCCAATTGCGCCAGGGCGCGGGCAGTTTCGGGGAACTCGATGTCGTAGCAAATCAACAGGCCGACGCGCAGACCGTTCCACATACAGGTGGGGTAACGGTCGCCAGGATTGAACACACCGCGCTCCAACGGCCACAGGTGGGTCTTGCGGTACTTCAGGGCGATGCCTTCGGAGGTGATCAGCAAGGTCGCGTTGTAGAACTGGCCGCCATCATTTTCAGCGATGCCGATGACCACGGCGACGTTGCGCGCACGGGCGGCCTGGATAATCGCCTGCACGGTGGGGCCATCCAGCGGCTCGGCGATGGCCGCAACGGTCTTGGCCGTGGGGAAACCGGTCAGGTGGGTTTCCGGGAATACGATCAGTTGCGTATCGTCGGCGCAGGCAGCAATGGCCGCCAAGGCGCGCTCAAGGTTGTAAGCTGTATCGTTATCACGACCGGCCAACTGGGCAAATTCGACCTTCATGGGTATTCCTTGTTCTTTAGCTGTGCCGCAGTATGCGCAGCCTCAACCCACCAGGGAATCACGCGGCGGGGGTAACCCGATAGGGGTAGATCAATGACCATGTCGCTGCAAGACATCGCCTGGCACCGTGCGGTGGGGCAAATGATAGACGCGCTGGACCAGCCCAACTTCTGGACCCAGCTTGTCCGATTGCTGGACCAATACGTGCCGTCCGACAGCTGGGTAGCCCTGCTGTTCAGCAGCGCGCACCGACCGCTGGTGTTCGCCGAATGCCCAGGCGCCGACGGCACGCCGGACCACCTGTTCCAGGACTACCTCAACGGCCTGTACCTGCTCGACCCCTTCTACATCGCCAGCCGCGAACACGCGCGCACCGGGCTTTTGCGTCTGGCCGAAGTGGCGCCGGAACACTTTGAACTCACCGAGTACTACCAGCGCTACTTCCGCCTGAACGTGGTCGCTGATGAGATCCAATTCAATTGCCACCTGCCGGATGGGCGTACCCTGTGCCTGTCGCTGGGCTCGAAGCAGCGCTTTGACCCGCAGCAGATCGCCCTGCTATCGCTGATTCAACCCTGGGTCGTGAGCCTGCTGCGCCAACGCCTGCCCCATGAACTCAACCAGGTCAGCACCCCGCAGCCGATCCAGAATGATGACTGGGGCGCGCAACTCACTGCCCGCGAGCTGGATGTGGGCCGCTTGATGCTCAGCGGTTGCTCCAGCAAGGAAATCGCTCGTAAGCTGGAAATCTCTGTTGAAACCGTGAAAGTCCATAAGAAACACATCTACAGCAAGCTAGGGATCAAATCCCAGTCAGAGCTGTTCTCGATCTTTCTACAGGCGCAAAACGCCTAGCCGATGAGTCCGAACCAAGGAAAACCGTATGAGCCTGTCGTTATTAAGCCGTTACGCCTTCTTTGCCGTGTGCGTCATTTTCACCCTCGCCAGCCTCCCCTTTATCGAACACGAATGGCTGTGGCCGATCACCCTGGTCACGGGCGTGTTGAGCCTGATCGGTATTTTCGACCTGCTGCAAAGCCCCCACGCCGTGCGCCGCAACTACCCGATCCTGGGCAATATCCGTTACCTGGTGGAGGCCATCCGCCCGGAAATCCGCCAGTACCTGCTGGAGTCTGACAGCGACGCCCTGCCCTTCTCCCGGGCCCAGCGTTCACTGGTGTATTCGCGCGCCAAGAATGAAACCGCCGACAAACCGTTCGGCACCCTGATCGACGTGTACCAGTCGGGCTTCGAATTCATCGGCCACTCCATGCGCCCCGCGCCGTTGAGCGATCCCAGCGCGTTTCGCGTGATGGTCGGCGGCCCGCAATGCACGCAGCCGTACTCGGCATCGGTGTTCAATATCTCGGCGATGAGTTTTGGCTCGTTGAGTGCCAACGCGATTCGCGCGCTCAACCAGGGCGCCAAGCTGGGCAACTTTGCCCACGACACCGGTGAAGGCAGCATCAGCCCCTACCACCGTGAAAACGGCGGCGACCTGACCTGGGAACTGGGCAGCGGCTACTTCGGCTGCCGCACCAGCGACGGCCGTTTCGACCCGGAACGCTTCGCCGTGCAGGCGCAGAACCCGCAAGTGCGCATGATCGAAATCAAGATGAGCCAGGGCGCCAAACCCGGCCATGGCGGGATTTTGCCCAAGCACAAAGTCACCCAGGAAATCGCCGACACCCGCGGCATCCTGATGGGCGAAGACTGCATCTCGCCGTCACGCCACAGTGCGTTCTCCACGCCGATTGAACTGATGCAGTTTATCGCCCAACTGCGCGAACTGTCCGGCGGCAAACCGGTGGGCTTCAAGTTCTGCCTGGGCCACCCGTGGGAATTCATGGGCATCGCCAAGGCCATGCTCGAAACCGGCATCCTCCCGGACTTTATCGTGGTCGACGGCAAGGAAGGCGGCACCGGCGCCGCCCCGGTGGAGTTCACCGACCATATCGGTGTGCCGCTGCGTGAAGGCCTGCTGTTTGTGCACAACACCCTGGTGGGCCTGAACCTGCGCGACAAGATCAAGCTCGGCGCCAGCGGCAAGATCGTCAGCGCGTTCGACATCGCCAGCGTCCTGGCCATCGGCGCCGACTGGGCCAATTCGGCGCGGGGCTTCATGTTTGCCATCGGCTGCATTCAGTCCCAGAGTTGCCACACCAACAAATGCCCGACCGGCGTGGCCACCCAGGATCCACTGCGCCAACGTGCGCTGGTGGTGCCGGACAAAGCCCAGCGCGTGTTCAACTTCCACCGCAACACTCTCAAGGCCCTCGCCGAAATGCTCGCTGCTGCAGGCCTTGATCACCCGTCGCAGTTGTCGGCCAAGCACCTGGTACGGCGCATGTCGGCGACCGAGATCAAGCTGTTCTCGCAGTTGCATGTGTTCCTCAAGCCAGGTGAACTGCTGACCGGCGAGGTGAATGGCGAGTTCTATTCACGCATGTGGCAGATGGCACGGGCGGACAGTTTCGAGCCCCATGAAGTTGCCGCCGCGTAAGGAGCCGCACCGTGTTGAAGGTCATCGCCGAAGATTTCATCAAGCCTGAACATGTAGAAACCGTGCGCGGGTGGTACGCCGAGCTGGTGGAGAAAACCCGTCAGGAACCACTGTGTATCGCCTACGATTTGTTCATTGATCAAAAAGACCCAGGACACTTTATCTTTGTCGAGTTATGGCCCGACCAGGCAGCCCTCGACACCCATTGCCAGGCCGAACACTTCACCCGCCTGGTGCCGCAAATCAATGCCTATCAAGCCAAGCCGTGCAAAGTGCTGTTGATGGATGCGTTTTAAACAAAGACCAAGTCCTGCTGAACCGGACCACCGACGGCATCGTTGAAACAAGGAGATTCACATGCCGTTATTGGACTTCACTGCCATCGCCGAGCAACTGCCCGATACTTGGAAATCAACACGCCTGGGCCAGGTTGGCCCGGCGCGGATCAAGGTGCTGCGCATGGATGAGCAGGCGTATGTGGAGGAAACCCACGATTACAACGAGGGGTTGTTGGTGATCGATGGGTGTCTGCACTTGTCACTGGGCGGCGAACAGATCAAGGTCGGCGCCGGCCAGATGTATCTGGTAGAAGCCGGCACCGCCCATGCCGTGCTTGAAGGCAGCCATGGCACTCTGGTTATCCTGGATGTCTAGAGACATTCAGTAATACCCAACCTTTGCAATTGCTTACAAATACCGCCAACCTGCGCCCGCCCGACGTGCGGCGTACGACAACACGCGCATTCGCCTGTCATTACTAAACCTTTTGTTCAAGAGCCCGCTGCCATGCTGAACGGACGCGACCCGCGCATCGATTTTTTTCGGGGCCTGGCGTTGATCTTCATTTTCTGGGATCACGTCCCCCACAACCCCCTCGGCCAGATCACCCTGCGCAACATCGGTTTCAGCGATGCTGCGGAGGTGTTTGTGTTCCTCGCCGGTTACGCCGCCGTATTGGCCTACGGCAAGATCCTGCAACGTGATGGCTACTGGATTGCCACACTGAAAATCCTGCGTCGTACCTGGGTGTTGTACGTGGTGCATATCTTCTTGCTCGCGATGCTGATGGGCATCGTGTTCTTCGCCAACAGCCACGTGGAAACCCGCGACTTGGTAGAAGAGATGGGCCTGACGCACTTCGTCACCCATCCGCAACAGGCCCTGACCGATGAGTTGCTGCTGCGCTTCAAGCCCAACCTGATGGACCCGTTGCCGCTGTATATCGTGCTGCTGGCCGGCTTGCCGCTGGTGCTGCCACTGATGCTGCGCAAGACCTGGATGGTAGTGCTCGGGTCAGCAACGATTTACCTGCTGGCACCCTGGATGGGCTGGAACCTGAGGGCAATTGCCGATGGCGTGTGGTACTTCAACCCGGTCACCTGGCAATTCTTGTTTGTGCTCGGCGGCGCGGCGGCTATCCAGGCGGGGAAGACACGTCCTGTGGACACGCGCCCGCTCGCGCAGCAACCCTTGTTCGTGGCGGCGGCCCTGTACGCGGTGGCCGCAGGTATCCTGACGCTATCGTGGCGCTGGCCGGAGGTGCATGACGCGTGGATGCCCGCGCAACTCAGCGACCTGCTCTACCCCATCAGCAAAACTGACCTGTCGCCCGTGCGCCTGCTGCATTTTCTCGCGTTGGCCTATGTCACGGCAAAGTTGCTGCCAGGCCGCGCATGGACCGAAAACTGGTTGGCGCAGCACACCTGTCGCATGGGCCGTTACTCGCTGGAGGTGTTTTGCCTTGGCGTGGTACTCGCGCCACTCGCGGACATGATCAATGCCTTGGCAGGCGATGCGTTCGCCATGCAAATACTGACAGCAATGGTCGGCGCGGCCTTGATGGTGATGCTGGCGATGTGGCTGGAATTCAACAAGCGACTGGATCAGTCGCTCAAATTGGCGACACGGACGCAATAGACCCAAGGGCCCGTTGCACGCAACGGGCCCTTCCAGGCATCAGGCCGAACGCGCCGAAGGCGAGGCCAGGTTGGTCGGTTGCAGCTTGAAGGCGTAGAACAACACCGTCAGCAATACCAGGAACGCCGGGCCCACATACAGCGCCACGCGGGTATCCGGGAAGTACGCCATCAGGCCCACCACCAGCACCAGAAATGCCAGGGCCAGGTACGAACTGACCGGGTACAGCCACATGCGGTACTTGAGCCCCGCCTGTTCGGCCGGGCTCAGGCCTTTGCGGAATTTGAGCTGGGCCAGCAGGATCATCAGCCAGGTCCAGATCGCGCCGAAGGTGGCGATGGACGTCACCCAGACAAACACCTGGTCCGGCACCAGGTAATTGAGCAGCACGCCCAGCAGCAAGGCGAAAATCGACAGCAACAGGGCTTTGCGCGGCACGCCATTACTGGAGGTGGTGCCGAAGGTGGCCGGGGCCTGGCCATTCTGCGCCAGGCTGTAGAGCATGCGCCCGGTGCTGAAGATGCCGCCGTTGCAGGAAGACAACGCCGCAGTGATCACCACGAAGTTGATGATGCCGGCGGCGGTCTTGATGCCCAGGCGCTCGAAGGTCATCACGAACGGGCTGCCCTGGGTACCGATTTCATTCCACGGGTAGATCGACAGAATCACGAACAACGCACCGACGTAGAACAACAGGATGCGCCAGAACACCGAGCCGATCGCACTGGGGATGGTCTTCTGCGGGTTGCGTGCTTCACCGGCGGTGAGGCCGATCATCTCCACGCCCAGGTAGGCGAACATCACCATTTGCAGCGACATCAGCACGCCCTGCACGCCGTTGGGCATGAAACCGCCATGGCTCCACAGGTTGGAAATACCCAACGCCACGCCGTCGTTGCCAAAGCCGAAGGCGATGATGCCGACGCCGCCGATGACCATCGCAATAATCGTGACGATCTTGATCAGCGCGAACCAGAATTCGAATTCACCGAAGGCTTTCACCGCAATGAGGTTGATGGTGCCCATGCTGATCAACGCCGCCAGGGCCCAGATCCAGCGCGGTGTGTCGGGGAACCACACGCCCATGTACACCGCCACGGCGGTGATCTCCGCCACGCAGGTCACCAGCCACAGGAACCAATAGTTCCAGCCGGTGAGAAAACCCGCCAACGGGCCCAGATAATCTTGGGCGTAACGGCTGAACGAACCGGCGACGGGGTTGTGTACCGCCATCTCGCCGAGGGCACGCATGATCACCAAAATGGCCAGGCCGCCGATGATGTACGACAGCATGATCGCCGGGCCGGCCATCTCGATGGCCTTGGCCGAGCCGAGGAACAGGCCGACACCGATACAGGCACCGAGGGCCATGAGGCGAATGTGCCGTTCGCCGAGTTCGCGTTTGAGCGGGCCGCCTTGAGCGGTCTCGCCATGGGGCAGTGGGTTGCCGACTGGCATAGGGGTACAACCTCATTTTGTTATTGGATTGTCCGTTGAGTTTCAAGGGAACAAGCCGGTGAGCCTGCGCCCTTGCCGAAACCGGAGCCGCCTCATGGGCGGGCCCTTCTTGCCAGGCAAGATCAGCGGGCATGCAGTATAAAAAGCTCTACATAGGTTCTTTCACCATAAAATCCATTCTATTTAGTGAAAGCAGCTGCTAAAAGCACAAACAACAGGAGCATATACCCTATGTCCCTGGCAATAAACAGCTAGCGAATCGTTGGGAGGTGTTGCAGGACAGCAGCGCTGGCGGCATTCGTTATTGCGCCCTGGGCAGCTCTATCTCAAGCCGTTCAATCAACGTTGAGTTTCCCCATGGATAAATCGGAAAGCTCGCGATGAAGGTCACGCAGCCAACGGGCAGGCTGGTGTTTTTCCAGCAGGACGCAACGAATGGAGCCCCTTCAACGCCAACAGGCTGACCGCGAGCTGATCAACGGCCTGATCGATCATCTTGCCAGCGACGCCCCTGAGGCGACGCTGCACATCCCGGCGCACAGCTCGGTGGACAACTGGTTGCGGTGCTACCGCAAAGCACAGAACGAACCTTGGCGCAAACAACAGTTGGCCTGGATCATCGATCCCGACAGCCAAGGCTTGCCCCTCCTGAGCCCTGGGCAAATCCTGCGTTTCTACGGCTACCCACAACCGCGCACGCCAGCCGAACGGGGCGTACTGTTGGATGCCTTGCGTACACGCCAGGGTTTCGCCGATACGCCCGGGACCCCAAAACTGCACAGCGCTTTCGAGCAGCTTCACCAAGACACGCAAACCCTGGCGCGTGAACTGCGCGCACTGGTCAGCCATCATGATTTGGCCGATGACCCCTTCAACTTACTCGCCTTATACCGAACGCGATGCCGGCTGACGTCGAATTCGTTCTGGGCCCGAGCCATGGGCCAAGCTGCCACCCTGTTGCAAGCCCTGATCGAACATCCACGCTTTATTGCCCTGGCACCCGCGAGTGACGTTTACACCTTTGATCCCACCGCAGGCACCCTCAGCGGCACGTCAGTCGAGATCAGCCATGCACAGCTCTTGGCGCTCCCGCCGCAAGCCCGGTTTGACGAGCTCATGGCCGTCGCCGGGCGCCTGCAAACCTTCATTCATCAGGACGGCCGCTTCAGCCTGGCGCAACTGCTCAACCTGCATCAACTGCCACTGCCCGCGAGCCGCGAGGATGCCTGGGATGTGATCGAGCAACTGCAACAGGCTGAACCGCTGGCGGTGCCGCCCGCCTGCGACTTCGCCAACTCCGACGTAGCATTGTTGCACTACGACCAGCCCCTCGCTGCCCACGCTAAACCGCGCTGGGGCAATTACTGGGAAACCCTGGGGTTGCCCAAGCCGAGCGCGCTGACGCTCTCGGCGCAGCAACGCACCGCAGTCAGGGAGGTGGTCGCGGCTTTTCTGCCCGACTCAATCAATGGGCTGCTGACCATGTTGTTGGGCCCCTTGGAACCCTCTGAACCTGATGAAAGCCTGCATCAATTACTCAACAGCCCACGCGCGCAGGCACTGGCTGACCGCCTGATCAGCGCGGTCGGCTGGTACGGCCAGGGGCCCGATGAACCGACCAACCGCGCCAGCCGTGGCGCGCTGGTACTGGGCGCGCTGATACTCAGCCTGGACCCCCGCGCCGGCGAAGTTCGATATCGCGTGGCCGGGCTCGACCTCAATCACAGCGACTTCTGGGGGCGCGATTACGTCGAGCTGCGTCAAACGGTCGAATTACACCTGATCGACCGAGGTGTCGCCACCGCGCGCACTACGGCCCTTGCCGCCCACCTGCTACTGGCAGGTGTAGCGCCCGAATGCGTGGTGCGCGACATTCCAGCCTCGTTGTACTTCATGAGTTCCTACGCCTGGATGATCTTCAAGCAAGGCGTTCTACAGGCCGAGGTGCTGGCCAGTGGCGCAGCGCAACACATGACATTTATCGAGGTCATGACCCTGGCGACCCAGGAGGCCGCCGCCGATGAACAGCTGTGGTACGAACACTGCGCCACCACCAGCCTGATTGATTGGGGCGTTGCCCGGAATCTGCTGCACCCTGTGCCCGAAGGTCTGGCCTATTCGCTCGCCGCCATCGAGGCGTTGAAACAGCACCTGGCACCGCGCATGCAAGCCCTCAGGTCCGCCAGCCAACAATTGACCACTGCGCTGGTGACGCGTCGCGCCATGGCCCTGGCCGATTTGCAACGCGTCTTTCCCAAGCACCCCTTGCTGAAAAAACAATGCCTGCAATGGGTCAAGGGCGTCGGCAAAGCCCCGCCGTTTCGGCGCGCCCACCCTTCCCCCCAAAGCCTGGTGAACCTGCACATCAGCGGAGACCTGGCGCCGATCCGCCCAGAATGGCACTCGACCGACCGACAACTTGATCTCGCGCGGCTCAAACCCGGTTTCAAATACCTGAACAACATCAGTGCCCAGTTCAACCACGCCGCCGACGCCTACGTGACACGCCTTAAAAGCGCCTATACCCACGCCATACAATACCTGTTGTCGCAACTGCCCCTGGCTGACAGGCAACTGCTGCTGCACGGCGAACTGCAACTGTGGGTGCTTCGCCAGCCCGCCAAGGTGCCTCTGGACCAGGAGTCAGTCGTGGATAAAATGGCGCGCACCGGGCGTTACGGGGTCCTGCTACGTTGCGAGCAGCGCCCGGTGGTGACGTATTACGAGCTGTTCCCGATGCTCAACCACGTGCGCAAGAACCCAGGCCTGCCCATCAGCCTGCAAGCAGGCGGGCAGCCGCTGTCCTTCAACACCGGCAGCCCCACCAGTACTCACCCACGCAGCCAGTTGTATATCGGCAGTCGATTGGCCATTGACTGGTCGGCTTACGCCAAGGGTTCACAGCCCAAGACGGAGCAATGGGCAACCGTGATCACCGACCCGTTGCCCGTTGATATCCCCCAGGCCAGTGACGCAGCTTTTGATTTCGATTCACCGCGATGCCAGGCAATCGCCCAGGCGATCACGCGCCAGCACTTGTTTCTCGATATTGATGCATTGCTTGTGCAGGCACGCGGGTCCAACATCCTAGAGGATCAACAACGCATCAACGATGCCCTGATACGCAACCTGCTCAACCTGGTCCCCTTCTGGTCCTGCGTGCAAGACCTGCGCTCGGGCGATACCCGCCAGGCCATTGAGGGCGCATGGAGCTGTTTCTTCGATGTACTGGGGGTGTTTGCCCCCACTCAAGTGTTTGCCTCGCGCACACTGTCTACCCTGGGCAAAACCTTGCCGGCCAGCCGTAAACTGCTGCAACTGGCATCACTCAGTGCGCGCTATGTGAACGCAACGTTCAACCCACTCGACGGCTTACCGTCGCTGGTGCGCCTCGGCGTCCACGGCTGGGTAAGGCTGAGCAAAGCCGGGCGCCACTTGATGGACACTGCACTGGGGCACGCGCGGCAACGCTTGGCCAAGGGCAGTGGCCGGGACTACAGCCGCCTGCTCGAACGGGCCGATGTGGATAACGCGCGCTTGTTTCATGCCGAGACGGTAACCCACCTGCCGGTCATCCATCGTCCCGCAGCCTGGTATGGCTTCGACCCTTTCAGCAGCCGGCCCTATGGCCCGCCACTGGGTGACCTGCGCCTGGATTCGGCGCTGGTCACCCACCCGATGCGCAGCGTCGACGGCTTTCAGGCCCGTGTGGTGAAGCGCCTGTTTGAAACGCCGCCGTTGATCATCCCCCGTGCCGACGCCACCGACCTTCTTGAGCGTAATCAGCTCTGGCGATTGGCCCCGCACAACCGCGCACAGTTGAACGACATCACCAGCGCCGCCTATATTCGACTCAGCGATGCCCTTGAGAGCACCTGCCCGCTCGGCCGGGCAAAACGCAGCCCGGTGCCCATTGTCTGCTTCAGCAAAAAACTCTATCCCTTCCTGGGCTCCATCCATAAACGCCGGGTCCAGGCCCTGGACCATATCCGACTGATTCCAGGGCCGGTCATCGGGGGCGCCAACCGCCGGCTGGTGTTGCACCGCCGGGTATACGAGGTCGTCGTGACGCTGAACGACTTCGAACTTCGGCCGCTGCGGCCCCGCACGCCATTGACCTACAAACAGCAGGTCAGCGGCCAACGTATCGACAATGAAATGCAGTTCGGCCTGCCCGGCGACGACTTCGATTTCGTCCTGAACCGGCAGACCCAAGTCGTGCGCCTGGAGGGCATTTTCGACGGGATCGAAGACAGCCGCACCCTGCGAGCAGCGGTCATCACCTTGCCAGGCAGCCCGAATGGCACCCAGTGGGTCGTCGAGGCCGACACCGGCGTGTTTTACGCGACCACCGCCACACCGGCGGGGGCGTTGCAGTTCCAGCAACTGGATTACAGCCTGGGCGGTGAAGACACTGCACTAATCGGGGCTTTCTGCGACTGGCGCAACCAGTATTTGAAAGCCGGAGGGCTGATCCCGGACCAGCCGCTGGTCGCCCTGCCCACCCTAGAAACCCTTTATCGCCAACTGACACGGCGTGGTTTTGATGCCGCTCGCATGGCGAGGCTGCGCACCAAGGCCAGCCGACTGAGCGTAATCAAACAACGGGAATTATTACTGAACGCCTCCGACCAGGGCCGGCGCCTGGACATCCAAGTGGTCAACCGACCGATCCAGCTGGACATCTGGCCACCCCGGCCGAACGTGCCCGATGGCGCCAACGCCCAACAGATCAATCAGCATTTGGCGCAGAAGGCTAACGCGAGCACCTTGGCCGTGGTGGAAAAAACCGGCGTTGGCTCAGCCAACACCCTCGGCATGGGCGCCGCCGAAATGCAGCGTTGGCGGGTAGCCGAGCCCGTCGTGATGTGGGAGTACAGCAAAATGGGCCATCCCAATTACACCGAAGTCATCCTCAAGACAGGCGCAGGCAATTGCGACCAAATGGCCCACATCGCCTGCGAGATGATCCGCACAAACGGCGGTACCGCGCGTGTCTGGGGCACACGGCCGGCTGGGCATGCGTTTGTCGTGGTGGGCACACCACCGCCAGGCTTGGTACAAACTATCAACTTCGGTGAAGTCGGGTGGGACGACGTGTGGATCTGCGACCCGTGGTCGACGGTCACCAGCGCCGCGGCTGATTACATCCACGCACTGAATATCAAAATGATCGAATGGGACCTGCTGGATATCTCGGTGTTTTTCAACGATGCCGGGGCTTATCGATGGGCGCGAGCCAATGATCCGGCCTGGCTCGCACGCCTGACCCTCAGCGATAAGCTGCCAATACCTTAAAACGCCAGGATCGCCGCCATCGACTAAGCTTTCAGCAAGTCCGATCAATCTGCGTGCAGGATCAATCGACTATGGGCGCACTGTGGCAAACCGACTCGACCCAGGCTGCGAAAGTACAAGGCAGTTCGGACCCAGCGCCGTCACCCGAAAACAAACCCCGGCCCCGTTACGCCCGCCGCCTGTTCTGGCTCATTGTGCTGATGGGCCTGATTGCCCTGGGGTTTGCCGCCGCCAAGGAAATGCGCACCTCACGCCTGCAGGCCCAGGAACTCAGCCGCCTGGCCCGCGACCTGACCTATCAGGTCAAACCCGGCCCCAGTGACGCCATTGCCTACCCCGGCGCCGGCCCATTCGACCGCCGCCTGGGCTACAGCGACCTCGATACGTTCCTGCCGCGCTTGCTCAAGCGCGGGTATGTGATCGAGGCCCAGGCACGTTTCTCGCCTGAATTGATGGACTACAGCGCCAAGGGACTTTTTGTGCCCTATGCGGAAAAAATCCAGGCGGGATTGTCGATCACCGATTGCCGTGCAGTGCCGTTGTATCAGTACAACTACCCGCAACAGCTGTACGCCAGCTTCGCCGCGATCCCGCCGTTGGTGACCCACAGCCTGTTGTTTATCGAAAACCGCGACCTGCTCGATCCCGCCCAACCCCAGGCCAACCCTGCCGTGGACTGGCCTCGGTTTGCCAAGGCGGCGTGGTCGCAAGTGGCCAAGCTGTTACACCTGCCGGGCCAGAGTGCCGGCGGCAGCACCCTGGCGACCCAGTTGGAAAAATACCGCCATTCGCCGGACGGCTTGACCCTGTCGGGCGGGGAGAAGCTGCGGCAGATGTTTTCCGCCGCCGTTCGCGCCTATCACGATGGGCCGCAAACCTTGCCTGCACGGCAGAATATCTTGCGCGACTACCTCAACAGCGTGCCGCTGTCCGCCGTGCCCGGCCATGGCGAAGTGCATGGCATGGCCGAAGGTTTACGGGTGTGGTACGGCGCCGATTTCAACCAGGTCAACCAGGCGTTGGTAGGACCGGTAAGCGCGGAGCAAGGCTTGGCATTGCGCCAAGTGTTGTCGCTGATCATCGCCCAGCGTCGGCCGTCGTATTATTTGGCCAAGGGCCGCGAGGAACTGGCGCAGCTCACCGACAGCCACCTGCGCCTGCTGGCCCAGAACGACGTGATCGAACCGGCGCTGTTGCAGGCCGCACTGGCGAGCCAGGTCACTTATCGCGACTGGGCGCAACAGCCCACGATTCAACCGATCGAAACCAACAAAGGCATCAGCGTCGCCCGCAGCCGCCTGGCCGCCCTGCTCGACCGGCCGCTGTACGACCTGGACCGCCTGGACCTGTCCGCGACCTCCACCCTGCAAGCAGAGCTGCAAGGCCAGGCCACCGACTACCTGCGGCATCTAGCCGACCCGGAGTACGCCCGTCAGATCGGCCTGCTCGGCGAGCGCCTGCTCACCCCGGCCAGCACCGCGCAAGTGCGCTACAGCTTTACCCTGTTCGAACTGACGCCGGACGGCTCGCGCGTGCGCGTGCAGACCGACAACACCGACCAGCCCTTCGACATCAATGAAGGCAGCAAGCTGGAACTGGGCTCCACGGCTAAGCTGCGCGTGCTCACGACGTACCTGCAAATCATCAGTGAACTGCACGACAAGTACGCGGCGAAGGCGCCGGTCGAGCTGAAGAAAATCCCGGTGGATGACCAGGATCGCCTGAGCCGCTGGGCCCTCGATTACCTGATCCAGGCACCGGACAAATCCCTGGCAAAAATGCTCGACGCCGCCCTCGATCGCACGTATTCCGCCAACCCCGGCGAACGCTTTTTCACCGGCGGCGGCCTGCACACCTTCCACAACTTTCGCAGCCAGGACAACGGCCGCAACCCGACCTTGCGCGACGCCCTGCGCGAGTCGATCAACCTGCCGTTCATTCGCCTGATGCGCGATGTGGTGCGCTATGTCACCTACTCCGGTGAAAACAACAGCGCCGAACTGCTCAAGGACGATAGCGACCCGCGCCGCCAGGAATACCTCGCCGGGTTTGCCGACCGTGAAGGCACCACCTTCCTGCGCAAGTTCTGGAAGAAGTACCAGAAAAAAGACACCCAGGCGCGCCTGGAAACCTTCCTCGACAGCCTGCGCCCCACGCCGATCCGCCTGGCCGCCGTGCACCGCTATTTGCTGCCAAATGCCAGCCAGGCGAGCTTCAACCTGTTCGTGCGCGCCCACATGACCGGCGTAAAAACCACGGTCAAGCTCACCGATGAACGCCTGGAAAAACTCTACAAGGACTACGGCCCCGGCACCTACGACCTGCCCGACCAAGGCTATATCGCCAAGGTGCACCCGCTGGACCTGTGGCTGCTGGGTTACCTGCTCAACCATCCCGAAGCGACCTTTACCGACGCGGTCAAGGCCAGCCAGTTCGAGCGCCAGGAGGTTTACAGCTGGCTGTTCAAGAGCCGCCATCAAAGCGCACGGGACAGCCGCATCCGCACCATGCTGGAGATCGAGGCGTTCCTCGATATTCACCAGCGTTGGCGAGACGTGGGCTACCCCTTCGACCACTTGGTGCCGTCGCTCGCCACCGCCATCGGCAGCTCCGGCGACCGCCCTGCCGCGTTGGCGGAGCTGATGGGGATCATCCTCAATGACGGCGTGCGGCCCCGCGTGTTGCGCATCGACAGCCTGCACTTCGCCGCCGATACTCCCTACGAAACCCGCGTGGTCAACGACCCGGCGCCGGGCAAGCAGGTGATTCCCGTAGACGTGGCCAGGGCCCTGCGCGGCGCACTGTCCCAAGTGGTGGACGCCGGCACCGCCAAACGCGTGGCCGGCAGTTTCAAACTGGCCGACGGCACGCCGCTGGCCATGGGCGGCAAGACCGGCACCGGCGACAACCGCATCGAGGCGATTGGGGCGGGCGGACGAATTCTCAGCTCCAAATCCATCAACCGCACTGCGACCTTTGTGTTCTACCTGGGCGCACACCACTTCGGCACATTGACGGCCTTTGTGCCCGGCCAATCGGCGGAGCATTTCACCTTTACCTCGGCGTTGCCCGTGCAGGTGCTCAAGGGCATGGCGCCGATCCTGATGCCCTACCTGCAACCGGGCGACCTGACGCAGTGTCAGCCCAGTGTTTTAGTCGACACTGAAAAACACCCGCCGCGCCAAGGCCAATTGAATCTCTGAGCGATGGATCTCCAGGGTTTGCTGCGCGCGCCCGGTCTGCCCCATACGCATGCGCGCAAATGCCTGCGCCTCGGCTTGTGCCTGGGCCTGGCGCCCCAGCCGTGCCTGCTCAGGGGTCTTGAGGTGCGCGGCAGTGAAATGATCGTCCGGGCCCTGGCCGCGTGCGTAGTGAAAATGCGCGTAGGCCAGCGTTTTTCCGGTGTGGGCATCGTTGACCGCATACACCTGCAAATAGTCATCGCGACGGCCCTTGAGCGCGACACGTGAACCCTCACGCAAGATGCTCACTTGATGTTGCTGGTGCAAAAACGCAACGTCATCCTGGTTCAAGGGTTTGCCCAGGGTAGCGCGAATGCGTGCCGCCAGACCGGCAGACTCCAGGCGTGTCACCACCTTGCGCAACGCGGCTTCGGCGGTGCGCGCTTTGGTTTGCTGTACAGCAGCCAGGCGGATGTTGCCCTCGTCGTTGAGCTTTTCGCGGATTTTGTTGGCCACCCACAGGCGGCGGCGGGCCTCGGCTTCGAGCAGGTCCTGAAGAGAAGCCGGGGTGTTTGCTCGCGCCGCCAGCGTGTCAACCTTGGTGATGGTGCTGTCAACGTCTTGCAGCAACGCATGGGCGGTTTTCACCAGGCTGCCCAGTTCCGGGTCAGGGCGCGCAGGGGCAGGCACTGGCTCCCAGACACCGTCATCGGCCTCGGTAAAGGTGCCGATCACACTGCCGGTGGCATCGGTCAATTGCGCCGTCGTACGGGCGGCCGGTTCCGTGCGGGCCACAAGTAGGTCGCGGTTACGCGTGCGGATGATCTTCTTGCGCGGGCTGGTGCCAGGCGCGGGTACAGTCGCTTCAACTGATGCAGGCTGCAACAACGCACTCAGGTCACGCTCGACTTGCTGGTGCAAGCCCGTGAGCAATTGCTGGAGTTTCTCCAAATACTCCAGGTCGAATTTCTCTGGCTCCATGGCGCGCCAGAATTCGATCTGGTCATCGGTCTGGGCAAAGATGTGGTTGATGCTGTCGAGCAGTTCAATCTGCTCGGCATCGCTGGCCTGTACCTGTGCGCGTTCCGCCAGCGAGCGGCTGGCCCAACGCGCGCGGACAACGGTCGTCGACAGGCGCTCAAACACATCGTCCTCGAACACCGTGTCGGGCGTATCGATAGCCAGCCCCCACAAAGTGCTCAATTGCAGGGATTGCAGGTCTAGCAGCGAAGGGCGTGCCGGCGTCTGGGCGAGCAACGCCGCACTTTTGTCACGTCCGAACCGGGGCACTTCGCGCAGTTCATTCAGGTAGCGATCTTCCTGGCTGCGCCAGCGGATAGCACTGTCGTAACTGGCCGCCAATGCGCGCATGCCCTGGTTCAGCGCGGCGTGGGCTTGTTCGTCGCCGCTGTCGTTGTCAGAACGGTTGAGCAGTGGCACCACACGGGTATTGGCCAGGCGCACTTCACTGCTCAAGTGGATATCGAGCAGTTGCAGCGTGAGCACAAGCGATTCCAGCAGTTGGCTCAGTTCCTCTTCATGCCTGGGCCGGCGCGCCCGTTGGTGCAAGCGTTGCAGCAGCTGCAACTCCTTGATCGATTGCCGCACCTTGTCCTCCAGCGCCTGACGATAGCGCGCTCTAAAACTGCTGAGTTGTTGCTCATCCAGCCCGCTTTGCTGCGTCAGGTTGCGGGCAATCTCCATCGCCCGCTGCGCGCGGGTACGTTCGGTCATCGCCTGCTGGTACTGGGCTTCCAACTGCTTGAGGTCCGGCACAGCCTCCTCCACAGCGTCAGCGCCACCGCTGAGGCGCAATTGCAAGTCGATGTCCCATTGGCCCGAGTTCACCGCCTTAAGCCACGGGCCAGGGCGACTGCCATCGACGCTGACCACCCGCACCCGCCCTTGCTCCATGCGCACGCGAAATTGCTGGCCGCGCACCAGTGCCTGCCATTGCTGCCCAACCCGCAGCAAGCCTTGCCATTGACCCCGTTGTTCGGCGCCGGGCAGTGCCCTGGGCCAGGGCGCGGGATAGCTTTTCAGGCTCAATGCAGTGAGTCGCGCCTGCATGGCGGGGGTCAGGGCATCACGGGCATTGGCCCAGGCGGCGGGTGCGACGAACTGCGCGGGCGCCTGGATTCGCCGGGGCGGCAAGACGACAGGATCGACCTGCGGCGCAAACACCGGATGCTCCAGCGCCACATGCCGCTGCACATCATGGGGCGCGGCCTGGTGCGCGACGATCACCGTCAGGTTCACCAGCATATCCAGCAGCGCCGCGTTACGCGCTTGCGGATCGGCGCCTTGCAAGGCGACGATGTCCTGATCGGCACTGTCCATCAGTTGCACCAGCCAGCCCGCCAACATCAGCGGCCCAGCCAACAGCGGTTGCAGGGTGCCGAACAGCAGCCAGCCGATGAGCTTGAGGCTGGCCCAGCGTTGTTCGGCATTCGACACCGATTGACGGTCGGCCAGCGCCACCAGCGCCTGCGCCATGCTGGTAAACAATTGCTGCGCCGGGTCTGTGCTGGACAGGGCTTTGCTCAACTGCGCGGGAGCCGGTTTCGCATAACGGGTGAACTCATCGCCCGCCAGGAAATGCCGCACATGGGGCTCACGAAAACCGCCGTGGGCGTACACCGCCTGGCGCCGGGATTCGATCCAGGTCAACACGCTGTCCTGGATCGCCCCCGGTTGCCTGATCGCCTCGCATAAAGCCTCCAGCGAGGGGTATTCCAGCACCGCTGGCTCGAACAAGGGCCGGTACAACACGTGGCAACCGTCGTCGCCGTGGTGCGGGCCGATGATGAACATATTCGCCACCGTATCCGCCGCCGCAGCAGGCGTAGCCTTGAACGCCAACGGCCAGAGCGCCATACCCTGGCGCTCGGCGGCCGTGGCGCGCAACGCCGCTCGCACGCGCCGAAACCCCTCGGCGGTAAGGCCATGCTTACCGGTAATTTGCCATTCCAGCACCTGCATCGGCA
Organism: Pseudomonas sp. FH1; assembly: GCF_000510895.2. Lineage (NCBI taxonomy): Bacteria > Pseudomonadati > Pseudomonadota > Gammaproteobacteria > Pseudomonadales > Pseudomonadaceae > Pseudomonas > Pseudomonas sp. FH1. Next base: position 18,063 of record NZ_AOHM01000003.1, on the reverse strand, counting down.
GTTGAATGCGCAGTTGCCGGCTGAAACGCTGGCGGCGGCGCGCCACCTCGGCAGCGTCATCCACCAGGTGTTTTTTCAACAGCGCCGGATAGGCCTGGCCGACATCGACCTGCGTCACACAGCCCTTGAGCGTGTCGTAACTCAGCCACGCCGGGTGGACCGCCTTGGCGGCATACGGGAACCCGGCGAGGTTTTCCAGGGCCAGTTCGGTCAGCGTCACCTCGATACGCTCGACCTCGCCGGCGATGAAGCCCCCTTGAGACGGCACCGCGGCGGCGATCACCCGCTCGAAGGTCAGCCTGACATCGCCCGGCACGAGCGTCGCTGCCCTGGGAATCTTGCGCAGGCAGGCCTGCAGTTGCTGCTCGGCATAGTCTTTCAGCGTAGGGATGCCCTCCAGAAAGTTTGCCGTCCCCTGTTGCTGACGATCAAGGACCAAGGCCTGCAACAGTTGCGCGTAGGCAATACAGGCAGCGGTATCCGCATGGGCCAGCCACAGCGGCAGCTTTTCCTGCAAAAACTGTTGGCGCTCTGTCAGCGGCACCACGAACCAGCGCTGGCTGTCGGTGATCAGGCTCAGCAGCGCTGTGTAGTCCTCCAGCGAGCGCGGCACCTTGGGGCTCAGGCTTGCGATTTGCAGCAACTGGCGCTGCAAGTAACTGGCGGCCAAGGCATCGAACGGGTCGCCCTGGACGTCGGCGGTAAACCATTGCCCAACGCTGGGTGTGTAGGCGGGCAATAACCCTTGCAGTGCGTCCAGGCTGTCCAGCCATTGCACGCCGCTGGCGGGGCTGAACAACAAAAAGCCGGGCTGGGAAGGTTGGCTGAACAGCAACACCGGCAGCATCTGCGCCGGTTGCTGCAGGTGCACGGTTTGCACGCGCAACGTCGCGCCGTGGGCGCTCCACAACCGATCAGGGCGCAGCGGATGGATGTGCGCCTTGGGGAATATCGCCTCGAACCGTGCCTGGCTCATGCCGGACGGGCGGGGCGAGTCGTAAAACATTTCCAGCAACTGATCCGACAAGTAGCCCCAGCGCGTCATGTCCACCGGCAGCGCGTCACGCCACCAGGCTTGCAGGCGCAGCGCGTAAAAGTCCAGCAACCCGGCGCCACAGCGGTTGATCAACGCCTCCAACTCGGCATGGCTCGGACCGCCCGGCACGTAGTCTTCGCGCAGACGTTGCAGCACTTGGTGATGGTGCTCGACCAACCACGTCGGGCTGGCCGTAGATAAACGCTCCAGCACCCACTCGAACAGCGGTCGATAGGGTCCGCCGGGGGCAACGATATACAGGTGGCTCGCGTTGTAATGACGCCCGGCAAAATGCAAGTCCAAGTAGGCCTGCGCACTGTCGGCGGCGACGTCATTCAGGGACGGGGGGTCGCTGAACAGGGTCAGCACTTCGCCGATGTGTACTTGGCGCACGGAGGTATCGGAAGCAGTCATCAAAGGGGTCTCGATAAGGTTTAAGCCTGATCCTAACGTCGCCCACCCGCCTCGCCGCGCTACACATCTACTGCGCCCCAAGGCTTACCTGAGCAAAGGGTGCCCTCCGACAATCAGCGGCGCCTTGGATGATGGTGCCGGCCCGGATTCGTTTCTAAATTGGCCGCTCTCAATTCCAATCAGAGACTCACCATGGATATTCGGCTCAACCATCGCCACATGACCCGCGAACAGAAAACCGCCTTTGTCGAAGCCGTCCTGCGCTTGAAAAACGACACCGCCAGCGTGCTGCGCCCCGGCCAGCAAAACCGCTACGACGACTTTGTGCAGGTGCATAAAAATGCCCTCGGCGGCACCGACCAATTCCAACCCATGCCGCACCGCAGTCCCTTGTTTTTCCCTTGGCATCGGGTGTTCCTGCGCCAGTTCGAACGCGCCCTGCAAACGGCCGCCAATGACACCCGCATCACCTTGCCGTTCTGGGACTGGACGTTGAACGGCCCCAACGACCCATTCACCCCGACCTTTCTGGGCGGCAACGGCGACCGCGAACAGAACTTTCGCGTGGTTAGCGGGCCGTTTGCGGCACAGGCAGGGCAGTTTGCGCTAAGAATCTGGGATGAGGAGGCAGGCGATGCAGGCTTGCGCCGTGATTTTGGCAACGAAGCGGGCGCGCACTTGCCCGACAACGAACAGGTCACGGCGGCCCTGTCAAAAACCCCTTACGCCAGCGGCCCCGACACCTGGCTGAATTTCTGCGAAGGCATGCTGCACGACCCGGTGCATCGCTGGGTGGGCGGCAATATGGGGGTCAACACCTCACCGAACGACCCGGTGTTCTTCCTGCATCACTGCTACCTCGACCTGCTGTGGGAACGCTGGAAACGCCAGCACCCGACCCTTTCGCCGTACCTGCCGCAAAGCGGCTGGCCGAACCTCGACATGGACGCAAGATTGGTGTTTCACGCGGCAGACAAAACCGCGCCCTGGACCGACACCTGGAGCGTGCGCGACGTGCTGTCCACCGAAGCGCTGGACTACACCTACGGCCAGCTCAGCGCACTCGCGCCGAACTGCCCGGTCATTCCGCCGCCCGCCGGGCCAACGGTAGAGGTGCTGGCCGATGACCTAACTATCTAACCCCTGGCACTTGCACGCGGGCCCTAGGCTGATGGCCTTGTCCACGACACAAGGTCATCCGCCATGCCTGCTCCCCCGCACAACGGCCCGCACTACTCACTGATCAAACGCAACCTGCCCGACTGGCTCGCATCCACCGCCTGGCCACGTGCGCAGGCGCTGGGCCAGGCCCCGCTGGCGCAGGTGCCGGCGCTGTTGCGTGCCACCGACCACGACCATGCCCCGCTCAAGGCGGCCAATGCCCGGGCCTGGGCCACGCAGAACAGCGTCGACCGGCAGCTCAAAGACCTGCAAGACGTTTACGCCTTTGCCCAACCCTTGCTCAGCCAGGCCTTGCTCAAGCGCCACGGGCTCGAACTCGACGTGCGCGCCACCTATCTGTTTCTGGTAAAAACCCAAGGCGGATCGATCACGGGCACCACCAGCCGCACCCTGTCATTGCTGGACGCCGCCTTGCAGAACTTCGCCCACGGCGAGACCTTCACCGACGACTCGCGCTACATCACCCGCCCCGACGCGCGCGGCCATTTCGAGCCCTTGGCCCATGATGCGCGCATGAGCATTGCGCAGTTCGTCGCCCTGTGCCGCGACGTGGACCTGGGTGCGCAGTACGCACGCCACCTGCAACACCACCTGCTCGACAATACGGCGCTGCAACCCCAAGTGATCGCGAGCCAGCAAGCCGCCCTCGATAGCGCCGCTCACTTGGCGTTACTGCACGGAGATATCACCGCCGATACCTTTCACGTGCTGCAACGCACGGTAAAAGGCGAGCGCGGGCTGATGCAGTTTTATCGGCTGCGCATGCTGGACACACTGCTCACCGGCATCCTGCTGATCGCCGCCGACCTCGACCAGGCCACGACGGTGGTGTCCGTGCTGGCGTACATCCCCCATGACCCCAACGGCGCGATCCGGCAATACCCCAGCACCGCGGCACTTCGTGATGCACTGCTCGACCGGTTGAAAGATTCCACCTACTGCCAGTTCTTCAGCCAGTTCGTCGACCACTCGCAACGCCCGCGCTTTTTCAGTGGCCTGCAACAGCACCCGACCCTTGTCGCGGCCCGCATCGACGGCGACCTGTGGCCGCAGCTGTACCGGGCCGCGCTGAACAAAATCCTCAACGATGGCCGCGACCTCGCCGTCGCCACCGCAGTGGCCGACAGCCGAGCGCGCTGGGCCTGGTGGGACGCCCTCACACAAACCCTCGAAGGCCTGCTCAACGTGGCACTGCTGGTGGCAACTCCGTTCGTGCCGCTGCTCGGCGAAGCGATGCTGGCCTACACCGCCTACCAATTACTGGATGAGCTGGTGGAAGGCGTGGTCGACCTCGCCGAGGGCCAGGCGATGGAAGCCGCCGGGCATTTGGTGGGCGTGGTCAGCGACGTGGTGCAACTGGCAGCGTTTGGCGTCGGCGGCGAGCTGGCGCGCTCGGTGTTCGTCGATGGCCTGCGCCCGGTCGAAGTCAATGGCAAGACACGCCTGTGGAACCCCGACCCGACGCCCTACCGGCAAAACCTCCAACTGCCCGCCGACTCAACGCCCGACGCCCTGGGCCTCCACACCTATGCCGGGCAAAAGATCCTGCCCCTTGAAGGCCAGCACTACGCAGTCAAGTTCGATGCCGCTAGCGGCGACCATCTCATCCAGCACCCGACCCGCTCAGACGCCTATACGCCGTCGATCCGCCACGACGACAGCCCCCGCGCCTGGAACGACGAGCGCCGCTTGCAGGCACTCGGCCCGTTCACCGATGCACAGCATCAACAGATCCTGCGCACCAGTGGCCTCGACCATGGCGCCCTGCGCGCCGTGCAGGCCGATAACCTGGCGGCGCCGCTGCTGGACGACACGCTCAAGCGCGTACGCCTCAGCCAGCAGGCCGCCGAACTGCCCGAGCAACTGCGCGCCGGCGAACCGGTGGACCAAGACACCTACTGGAGCCCGCACATTGCCACCGAACTGCCGGGCTGGCCGTACGATGTGGCGATCCTGGTGTACGAAGACGCCGACCTCAGCGGCGAGCCCCTGCGCTTCGGCGACCCCGAGGCGGTGCACACTCTGCTCATCAGCCGCGCGGATTTGAACCTCGGCAAGCTGCCGGAACGCTTGGTGAATTTTCTCGACCCGCCCAGGCTCACAACGCTGCTCGGCACATTGCCCGAAGGCCGCGCCACGCAAATCGATGCGTTGCGCAATCGCCTCGCCGACCATCTCGCCGCGCGCCGCGGTGCATTGTTCAACTACCTGTACCGTCACAGTGAAGACCTCACCACCGCGCACGGCGTGCGCGTGCGCGAAACCTGCCCCAACCTGCCTAAAAGCCTGGTTCGCCACGTGCTCGCCCAGGCGCATCAGCAAGAGTTGGCGATCATGGCGACTGAAAAACGCCTGCCCCTGCGCCTGAAAAACCTCGCCCGCGCCTTGCAGCTACAGGCCCGTGGCGCCCATGCCTACCAGGGTTTCTACGACCCACAATTACTCGGCCCCGAGACCGAACAAATGGTGCTCAACACCCTGCGCCTCTACAGCGACAGCCTGGAAGATTGCCGAATCGAAATCCGCCAGCACACGCCCATCGCCAACGTCCGCGCGAGCGCCGGGCCAGAGCCGGCGCGCCACCGTCGCCTGCTGCGCAAAACCAATGGGTTCTATGAGGTCTACGATGAGCGCCAGCAACTGCTGCAACCCGCCACGGAGTTCTTCGACGCCGTGCTGCACGCACTACCCGCTGCCAAACGGGGTGCAATAGGCGCCGACGGCGCGGCCCTCAAAGATTGGGTGATGGATACATTGCTGGCGCCCGAACCACGTCGCACAACCATGGCCGATCCGAAAACCAAAGCCTTGTCGCCCCAGGATCAGCGCCAACTGGTGCAAGCGCCCATGCACCCCGTGGCCGCCTGGCGCAGCGACCTGTTCCCCGGCACTCTGGAACAACGGGTCAAGGCACTCTACCCCTACGCCAAACAAAGCCTTATCGACGCCTACGTGCGCAGCCTCGACGACCCGCTCCAACGCCAGCGCTTCGAGGCGCGCGAGATCGAGAAAGCCGAGCTGCAACATGACCTCGGCAATTGGATCACCGATGCGCCCATCAACGAACCGCCAGACGTGGCGCATCAGCGCGCCTACCTGGTCAAGGCGCTGCTCAGGACCTGGGAGGAGCACCTTGCCAGCGACGAGATCGGGGTGCGCCTGAGCATACAAAGCGTGCGCCTGACGGGCCTGCTCGGCAATCTACGCCTGCGCGCCAACTTTGATCATGTGCTGCATCTGGAACTGAGCGACACCCAATTGCTGGACAACGACACGCCGTTGCTCGACAGCTTCCCCAACCTGATAAGCCTGCACCTGCGCGACAATCAACTGACGCGGATGCCGCAAGCCATCCAAAACATGCCCGCGTTGACGCACCTGAACCTGGAAAGCAATCCCATCGCCTGGGATGCCGGGAGCCTGCGACAACTCGCCAACCGATCCCATTTACGCCAGCTGTTCCTGGGTGATAACCGCCAGCTTGTCCGCGCACCGGACCTGAGCCGCTTGCCGCACCTGGAAGCCTTGTCGTTGAACAACACGGCGATCAGCGAATGGCCCGCGGGGTTGTTCGACCAACCACGGTCCGCCAACTTTTTCCTGGATGTGCGCAACACCCCGATCAACACCCTTCCGCAATTTTTGCCCTGGCAGGCCCAGGCCCGGGTGCTGGCGCGCGCCCGTCTGGATCGCAACCACCTGAGCCCGGCCAATGAGCAGTTGCTGGTCAGTTACCGCCTGGAGGCTGGCCTCGATCCAAACCGCAGCTACCCACCGCGCGGCGATGCGAGCTTCTGGCTGCAGAACGAAGGTGAGGAGCATGTGCCCTGGATGTTGCAGCTGTGGCAAGACATCGAGGAAGAGCACGGCTCCCAGGGTTTTTTCGAAGTGTTCAAAAGCCTGGAGCCTTCGGCGTTGGTTGAAGAGGACTATGACGCCGAGCTCTATGAACACGGCCGTGCCAACTTGACTGACAGGGTCTGGCGCATGCTGCTGGCGATGGATGGCGACCCGGAGCTGCGTGCACGGTTGTTTCAGATGGCCAGTAACCCGGTGACCTGCGCCGATGCCGGCGCACACATCTTCAACGCGATGGGCTTTGAGGTGCAGCTGGTGGAGATCAATCGCGACCTGCGCGGTGAGCTGAAGTCCTTGAAGCTGGCCCAGCTGGCCAGGGGGAAGTCACGCCTGGATCGCCTCAACCAGGTGGCCAAGGACGATATCCGGCAGCGGATCAAACCGCGGGACGAAGGTGGCCAAGGGTTGCGTTTCAGCACCGACGTGATCGACGGCGAACCGGGTACAGTGGATGAAGTAGAGGTGTATCTGGCCTATCACAGCGGCTTGAAGGCACGCCTGAAACTGCCCTGGGTGTCGCCGCACATGAGTTACCGCGCGACCGCCGATGTCAGCCTCACCCGGCTCAATCATGCGTTCGACGAAGTGATGCGCCTGGAAACAGGAGATGGGCTGGTGGACGGCATGCTTGAGCAACCATTGTGGGACCGCCATCTGCGCGACACCCATGCCGCCGAATTCCAGGCCAGCCTTGAACGTGCGAACGCACTGATCGACCCGCTGGACGACCTGCTATTCGCCCAGAACCAATGGGCCAGCGCGGGGACCGAAGAACGCAGCGTCCTGCAACCTCGCCTGCTGATTCTGGCCGACGCGCTCAACGTGCCCCACGCCGATGTGCTCAGCGGCCAGCCGATGAGCGCCGAAAGCTACGAATGCATCCTGGCTGCCGGCTTCACCGAGGACGTGCCGAGCGAGCAGGCCCTCGCCCGGCGCATGACACGCCAGGTGTTGCAACGGTTGGAGGTCTACGAGACCGGGCCCGCCTCATGAAACATCGCAGACAGCATCAAGGCGCAAGCGCATCAAACACCATATGCACCGTGCCGAAGTAATGCCCCGGCCGGTAATCGCCATCGGGCTTGATCGCAGCGATCTCCAGGCCCACGCGTTTGCCGGGCCGGGCATCGGCGGTGGACACCACTTCGCTTTGGGTCAGGCCCAGCTCCACATCATTGAACTTCACACGCAGGTCGACGCGATCCGTACCATTGAACAGGTACGCCGCCTGCTCCAGCCGTGCACCAATCGCCCCGCCGACATTCTTTACATCAAACGGCGCGCGCAAGGTTGCCAGTTGCGAGCTCACCGGGTTGTACGCCAGCACTTGCTCGCGCTGCACCAGTTGCGGGTCAACCGGCAGCACGTAGAAATCCGCGGTGGGGATGGTGACCGAGACCTCGAATGTCTCGCGCTCGACCGCGGCCTCCAACTGGGACATCGACAACACCAGCACAATCACCAACACCACCAGCGCAATTATTCTGTACATGGCTTCACCCCTTGACCTCGATTTTGCGGGTTGCGTCGCCTTCGATCAGGCTGAAGCGGTATTCACGGCCAGGTTGTTTGTCAAAACCGTAGGAGCGCTCGGCGCGGATGTGATGGCGAATAGTCGGCCGGCAGTCTTGCGGCGACGCGGCGGCGCAGTCCTTGAATTCATCGACCACCACCACGCTGTTGCCGTCGTTGCGCAGGGTGTAGCGCTTGCCGTCGTCCTGCAGTTGGGTGTTGAACTGCGTGTGCTTCGGTCGCACGAAAAATACCGTGCCGTAGCCCGCCAGCACGCGAACGCCGGCCGCGAGGCTTTCCTTATATTCAGCACGTTCGTCTGCGGTGACGGCAAAGTCATCCTCAGCCTGGGGCACCACCGGCACAAAACGTACGCGGAAATAACGCTCTTTATCGCGGTTGCCCATGAACAGCAGCCGTGTGCCCTGAGTGCCGTTGGCCGGCACGATCAGCCGGGCCGGGCTGGCCATCAAGCCATCGCGGGCGGTGGCGCCGGCCTGGTTTTGCAGGGGCACTTCGCGGTAAGTGCCATCGTCGTCGTAGATCATCTCGAGGATATTGACCTTGACGAACGCGGTGGACGTGCCGCCGTTGAACACCCGCTTCATGTAGGTACTTTTATCGCCAGCGAGGTAGTCGTACACCACCCCCACATTGATCTGCGGGCCGGCCAGGGCGCCGAGGGAACACAGCGACAAGGCGCACAGCATCAACAAACGTTTCATTCACTCAACCTCATGTAAAAGCGCTTCAAACTTGTGAATCCCAGACCACGGTGACGGTGCCGGAGAAGGTGCTGCCGGGGTGGTCGAGCATCTGCTCGACAGCGTCGGCCTTGATTTCGAAATGCAGGGTGCTGGGTTTGCGGTCAATGTAGTGCGTGGGCTGGAACAGCTCCGTGCCGCTGCCATCGAGCCGCAACGGCAGGCGGTTGACCGGGCGCCCTGCGGCGTCGCTCATGCCATTGGGCAGCGTCACCGAAATGTCCAACGGCACCTGCACGCCTGCCGCATTGCGCACGCTGCAGGTGTTGCCCAGGGGCTCGGGGCATTCGAGGGTCATCTTGAAGGCCGAACTGGTCCACAGGTTGATGGCTTGGTCGCGGAACAAGCGGCTGGGTTTTCGCCCGTTTTGCAGCCAGGCCTGCCAGCCGCCTTGGGGCTCCAGCAGGATGCGGTTGCCGCCGGGGGGGACTTCGACCTTGAGATGGTGGTCCACATCCAGGGTGAAGTTGAAGGTCAGGGTGTCGTCGGTCGGGATCATGATGTCGCCGAAATCAAAATCCGCGCCCGGCCCGATGGTGTAGGTGGTGGTGCCAACGTATTGGCCAGCGTCCATTTTCAACGGGTTGGGGGTCTTCAGCTCATACGAATACTCGAACGTTTCGTAAAACAGAGTTGAAATGTCTTTGGCCGCAGGTACTGCGCAGGCACCGATGCCGACCGGCGTAATCCACGACCACAACAAATATCGATCGTTGCCCATCGCGTAGCCTGTGGGCAAGCAAGGGCTAATAGCGTATTGCCACCCACCAGTGCCGTAGAGCCAAAGCCACCGGTCTGAGACTGGCAACACGTACTTACCCCCAATGCCCGCAATTCTGACTTGCAGCGTTTCAGTTTTCGCCGTCACCGTATTGGTCACCGCCAAGTCCCGCCATTCAGTAGGCACCTTGAACATCGCGCCTTTACGCGGGTCTGTGTGATTGCCCAGAATTGGGCCGTTGGAGTTGAACTGAATAGCCGTGGTCCGAATACTGAAAATCCCCAACTGCTTGCACCTCTCAGGAATATGCCAAGGGCAGATGCCGCTTTCCGGGGTGGTGTTCTTGAACCGGTTGACCATCGGGTTGGACGGGTCTGGGCGAAATTGCGCAGTGATCTCTTGAACAAGCGCCTGGGCGGCTCCTGCCGTCAGGCACGCCCACAAGCCCATGACATACAGTGCGGTTTTTCCCGCGCCCCGCGATACCTTGACTACAGTCATCCGGCTCACCCTGCTGTTGCCAGGTTGGAAATGTTTTCCGCCAAGGTGTCCGGCGTACAACGTAAATCCCCAATCATCAACACATCACTCTCCTGTCGCGTATTACTCGGGGCGAGCCGGAATTGGCACAACAGCTGGTTGGCATAGCGCACTTCCAGGGTCGGCGCGCCGGCCGTCATTTCCATCGAGAAGAAACCGTCCACTTCGCTCACCGCACGGCTGGCGTGGTTGATCACCTGGTGGCCCCGCAGCGGCTGGCCGGTTTCATCCACCAGCCGCCCGAGCACGGTCACGGTCTTCATGACGCTGACCTTGCGGTACTCCACGCCGCCCTTGTTCAGGTGGTAGTTGCTGCGTGGCGGCTGAATGTTGGCGGCCGGCGGGTGGTTGCCGTCGAAGTCGAACGCGAGGGTGCTGTTCTTGTAAGCGGTGATCGGCACAAAGTTGCGCCCCGGTCGCAGGCGTGTGCTGCCGCCGGTCAAGTCATCGGCGCGCAGAGTGATGTCGTCGACGTCGGTTTCGACGTCCACGATCATCCCTGCCCCGCCGCCTTGGGGCTGGCTGCTCAGCAGCACCGCGCCGCCGCCCACCGCCACGGTGCTGCTGAGGTTCAGGCCACCGGACAGGCGACCGTTGAAGGACGACCGCTGTGCGTAGGTGTCACCGTAGAGCGCATCATTCTGAAAGCTGGCGCGACCGGACAAACCTACGCCATAGGTATCGGCCAGTACCGTGCCGGAGACGCTTTGCAGCAGGTGGTCTTCAAGGGTCTTGGTATAGGTGAGCGAGCCGTTATGGTCGCGGGTACCATCGCGTGCGGTGCGGGTGCCGATGCTGGCCGACCACTGCTCGCCCGGTGAACCGAGGGCCACGCTGACACTGAGGTCGACGCCACGGTTGCGGTTGTCACCGGTGCTGGCAGTAGCGGGCCGGTCGAACAGCGACAGGCGCCAGTTGGCATCGCTGCCAAAGAGCAAGCCGCGCTCGGTCCAACCGAGGTCGAGACCGATCCCCTCGATGTTGCCTTGGCTGTAGGACAACCGCGAGTTGATCGAACTCGTGTTGCTCAAGCGATGGTTAAGGGACAACGACGTATTACTGGTCTGGCCGATAAACACGTTGCGCTGACGCACGCGCGTACCGTCCGGCAGCACGTCATAGGTGTTGGTGGTGTCGAGCCAGCTGCGGTTGTGGCTGAACACCACGCTGCCGGCGCCATAGCTATACAGGGTTTGCAGGTCCAGGCCGGTGCCGTGGTCCTGGGTCTGGTAGACGTTGGCATACAGGCTGAGGCTGTTGCCCAGGGTCCAGTCGATGGAGGTGCCGTATTGCATGGCTTCGCGCACTTTGCGCGTGGACAGGCCGAGGATCACCCGTGGGTGCGCCAAGTAATTGAGGCCGGCGCCGTAGGTCAGGAAACCGCTGGACTGCTCGTCCCAGTTGCTCAGCAGTTTGCTTTCGCGCCCGACAAAAGTGTTATAGCGCCAGCGCTCGTCGAGGTTGCGCCAGTTGTTGGGCTTGTAGATCAGCTCCTGGGTGGTGGATGTGGTGAGGCCATCTTCGATCAGGCGCACTTCCACTTCGTAGATACCGCCGGGCAAGGGCCGCGTATCCAGGGTTTGCAGGCCCGCGGCGACCGGCTGCGTATTGATCAGCAGGCCGGCACGGTAGATTTCCACCGAGGCCTGGCGGCTGGCGGTGACATACACCGGGTACACGCTGGGCTTGGGGTTGTTGATCACCAGGCTGTCGGAACTGCCGTACATCAGCCCCATGGCGGTGTCGGGGTTGGCGCCGAACGAGCGGATCTGCCGGGTGAGGCCGTTGGAGCCGGGAGTGAAATAGCCCAGGCGCACGAAGTTGCCTTCCAGTTCGCGCTGGGTATAAAGCTCGTGTATCGCATGGTACAGAGTGGTGGCGGTGCCACCGATACGGGACAACTGCAGGTTCATCGCCTGGCTCCAGTTACCGAGACTGGAACTGGCGACGACGCCGTAACGTCCGCCGACCGCTTCGTTCTCGCCACCGGTAACGTTCAATTGGTTATTGACGATCAGGCCAAGACTGCTGGTGTCCGGTTGATCATAAAACTGTTTGATCTGGGCGTTGCGCTCAACGTTCTCGGTGAGAATCGACACCAGTGAGTTTTTCCAGGCTGTAGTGCACGGCCAACAGTTGCGACGGGCAACTTTGTTGGCAACTTCCCAGCAGCAGGCCTTGTTGCAGAAGTTGCTCCAAAGTTGCACGGGTGGTGGCAGAGACGGGGCTATCGCCGATATCATTGAATTGCAACAGGGTAATACGATCATCGCGTCCTAATACAATCATGGCTTCGCCCAGGAACTGTTGATCCAGTTCCACGCGCACTGGCAATGGCACATCGAAAAAGTGTTGTTCAAAATCTTCTGGCAGTCCCTTGGACTGAGATAACAGACTGCCGGGCGTGGTGCCGGGGGTCGCTGGCGCGGCCAGCGCAGTGGCGCACAGCAAGAGCGCAAGCGCGCCCGCAATTGGCGTCATCGAAAACATGGACGGAATACTCGTCGGTACGGACAGTCGGGACGGTTGAACCAGGCCGGCGTTCGAGGAGGAAGGCGCCGGCCGGTCTTTTCATACCCCCATGGCCAGGGTGGCCTGGGGGTTACACACCCGCTGGAATCAACGTGGTACTGCGTCGAAGATCACGGTGTAGCTGGCGGTGTACAGGCCGTTCTGGGTGTCTGCCGGGCGAGCCGGTGCGATCACCAGGTCAGCCTGGGTGCCGGGCGTGGACTGCGGATCATCGACCATTTCCTGCGAAGTGCCGGTCAGGACCACACCGTTGAAGGTGTTGGTCAGGGCAATGCTGTCCGAACCGTTGTACAGCGCAGCGGCGGTTGGGCCGCCTTCGATGTAGGCATTGACCGAACCGTCGGTGTTTTTCACATCGAAGGTTGCCCGCAGGGAACTGAGTTCACCGCTGACAGGGTTGTAGTTCATGGTCTCGTCTTTACCGAAGTTCGGGTCACGAGGCTGGGCGTGGAACTGCTTGGTTGGAATGTCGGCCGTGATGCTGATGGGCGAACGTGCGTCATCGGCAGCGATGGTGATGGAGGAACTCAGGGCGGCCGCAACGAAGGGGACAGCTACGGCGAGTGTCTTGAACATGGTGATTACCTGTCATCTAAAGAGGGGTTCTTAGAAGCAGTTGAAAAACGACATATTTTCCAACTATTTGCATTGCAAGTCGGCGACTTGTTCAACGCCAGGCAAGTATCCAGCTCACGTTATTTAAAGTAAGCAGGCGAATTCACTTAGTTTCGCAGCCTTGTAACACTACAACTGACAGGAAAGCTATGGCATTTTTCCAAAACTTAAAACATAGCCGTAAGACATCGACTACGCGAGACTAAATGAGAATGTCTTAGTTGCATTCTTATTCGTAAGAATATGATTACACCCAATAAAAAACAACTGCATTTATTAGACTTAACCCACTTAATGCTTAACTTGAGTAGTTGCTCTAGTTTATCTCGCCGTCATGCGCGAACACCTGCGAGACGACGTGCCGTCCGTCGGGCGCTCTTGCCAGCCCTATAAGATATATCTTACGTTATATCTAGACACACAGAGGCGCCTACCCATGCGAGACCATCCTCATCCGCGCGACGGTTTTGACCCGCGCTCCGGCCGCGGTCGCGGCCCCCGGGTATTTGCACCCGGCGATTTGAAACTGCTGCTGCCGGCGCTGATCGCCGAACAGCCTTGCCACGGCTACGACTTGATCCGCCAGATCGAAAGCCTGTTCGATGGCGCGTACACCCCCAGCCCCGGCGTGATCTACCCGACCCTGACCTTCCTGGAAGAAAGCGATTTGATCCAGGGCGACGCCGATGGCGGAAAAAAACGCTACACAATCACCGACGCCGGTCGTCTCTTCTTAAGCGAGCAAGCGGTCGCCCTGGACGGCGTACGCATGCGCATCGACGTGAGCAAGCGTTCACTGCGCGGTCATGACCGCCCACCGGAGATCCACGAGGCGGTGCACAACCTGCGTCATGCCCTGCACTCGCACCACGGGCGCTGGAGCCCGGAAGAAATCGTTCGTGTCGCGGCGCTGCTCAATCGCACCGCTCAAGCCATTGCCGACGGGAAAGACCAATGAATACTCAAGCCATCCATCGCGTTACCCACGAAATCAAACGCCGCCGCCTGCAAGTGCTGCGGGTGGTCGACATCACACCTCGCATGCGCCGCATCACCCTGGGCGGGCCTGAGCTGGCGGGGTTTGTCAGCCTGGGGGCCGACGATCACATCAAGCTGCTGTTCCCACAGAACGCCGCCGAGCAGGCTGCACTGGAAAGTCCGACATTCACCATCAAGGGCGACGGCCCGCAACCGGCCATGCGCGACTACACGCCGCGTCGCTTTGACCTCAGCATCGGCGAACTGGATATCGACTTCGTGCTGCACGGCGATGGCCCTGCATCCACTTGGGCCGAACAAGTGCAGGTCGGCCAGCACCTGTACATCGGCGGGCCAAGGGGCTCGTTGATCGTGCCGGATATCTTCGACAGCTACTTGCTGATCGGCGATGAAACCGCCCTGCCGGCCATTGCTCGACGCCTGGAAGAGTTGTCGGCGGGGCGTAAGGTGCTGGCGGTAATTGAGATCGCCAATGCGCAAGAAAAGCAGCCGCTGCAAAGCGCTGCCGATGTTGAAGTGACCTGGGTGATCCGTGGCCAGGACGACCTGCTCGACACCGTGCAGAAACTGACGCTGCCGAGTGGTTCGCTGTACAGCTTCGTCGCCACTGAAACCAAGTTGTCGCGCCGTGTTCGCCGTGTGCTGCTGGACACGCACCAGGTCAATGAGGACTACCTCAAGGCCGTGGGTTACTGGCGTGCCGAAGGCGGCGAAGAGGAATGATCAGCGCCGGGGCTTGATCAGCGTATCCAGCCCCACCACCGCCAACGCGATCAGCACAAACCCCATCAGAATCCCCCCGGCATTCACAAACACCTGTGGATAGCCGAGGGTGCTCACGTCAATGAAAGGGTACTGATACTGCCCGAGCAGATCCCCCCGCAGCAGTGCGTAAGCGAAGTACACCAGCGGGTAAATCACCCAACCGCCGATGTGCTTCAAGCGTAAATCGCCCTTGGGCACACACCGCCACCAGTAGATGAAAAACAGCACCGGCATCACGTCGTGCAGCAACTCATCGGCGATGAACTGGAAGCCTTCGGGCTGCCACAAATGGCGCAGCAGCAGGTTGTACGCCAGGCCTACCACCAGGATGCTCACGGCGATGCCACTGCAGATTACCGGCGCAAGGAAAAACCGCTTCGCAGGGGAATCACGTTTCACCAGCGCATAGCTCAACACCACCACCGTCAGGGTGTTGGTGAGCACGGTGAAGAAGCTGAAAAAGTTGATCAACCCGCCCAACAGGCTGGCACCTGATTCCCAGCGCGAATAGAAAATCAGGTATTGCTGGATCGCCAACCCCGCCCAACCGGCCAGCGCCGCTGCTGCCACGAACCGCTTCATCGAATCAATCCAGCGGGCGTTTGGTGCGCATCAGTTTTACGTACAGACCTTCGACTTTCTCCCGCGCCCACGGAGTTTTGCGCAGGAACGTGAGGCTCGACTTGATGCTGGGGTCGCTCTTGAAACAGCGGACATCAATGCGCTCGGCCAGGCCTTCCCATTCGTAGTGTTCCACCAGAGTGGTGAGGACGTGTTGCAGGGTCACGCCGTGAAGTGGGTCGTTGCTTGTCGCGGTCATGCCAGGCCTTTTGCAAAAAAGTAGAAATACAGCCGCTCACTTTAGCACGAAGAAAAAAGTTCCCGTTCTCAACGAAAAAGAGATGTTATATTGTAACTATAACTTTCAAATCTTTTAGTCGTTTTGCCAAGGAATGTGTCCGATGTCCCTCTCTTCTCTCTGGCGCTTGTCCCCGCTTGCCGCGGCCCTGTTGATTGGCTCCGAAGCCCACGCGCTTGAGCTGCAACCCCAAGTCATCACCGGCAACCCGTTGGGCAGCGAACAGCTCGCCTCGCCCACCACCGTGCTGGAAGGCGATGACCTGACCCTGCAACAAAAAGGCAGCCTCGGCGAGACCCTCAACAAGCAGCCGGGTGTGTCCTCTTCGTACTTTGGCCCAGGCGCCAGCCGGCCGATCATCCGGGGCCAGGACGGCGACCGCATTCGTATTCTGCGCAATGGTGTGGGCGCGCTGGATGCGTCGTCGCTGTCCTACGACCACGCAGTGCCGCTGGACCCGGTCAACGTCGACCGCATTGAAATCGTGCGCGGCCCAGCCGCGTTGTTGTACGGCGGCAGCGCCATCGGCGGTGTGGTCAACACCTTCGACAACCGCATCCCGACCGAAGCCATCGAAGGCATCCACGGTGCCGGTGAACTGCGCTACGGCGGCGCCGACACCGCCCGCAGCAGCGCGGGCAGGCTGGAAGCCGGCAACGGCACCTTTGCCTTGCACCTGGATGCGAATGCGCGGGAATTCAACGACCTGAAAATCCCCGGCCAGGCCCGCAGCCGTCACGCACCAGAAAGCGACGACGCACCGGGTAAAAACGGCCGTCTGGGTAACAGCGATGGGCGCCAGGACGGCGGTGCCGTGGGCGGTTCCTACACCTGGGACGACGGTTATGCTGGTTTGTCCTACAGCAATTACGACGCGAACTACGGCTCCCCGGCCGAGCAGGACGTGCGCATCCGCATGAAGCAGGATCACTACGCCTTCGCCTCGGAGATTCGCAACCTGCAAGGCCCGTTTACCTCGGTGAAACTCGACGCGGGTTACACCGACTACGAACACCGCGAAATCGAAGGCGGCGAAACCGGCACGATCTTCAAGAACAAGGGTTATGAAGCCCGCGTTGAAGCCCGTCATCAGCCGATTGGCCCGCTCGATGGCGTGGTCGGTGCCCAAGTCACCCGCAATGAATTCTCGGCCCTCGGTGAAGAAGCCTTTGTACCGCAGACCGACACCACGGCTGGCGCGCTGTTCATCCTCGAAGAAATGCAGGCCACCGAACGCCTGAAACTCAGCCTCGGCGGACGCCTGGAACACACCAGCGTCGACCCGGATGCCAAGGGCAACGCACGTTTTGCAGGGGCCGAAAAATCCAACGACTTCACCGCCGGCAGCCTGTCTTCCGGCGCGGTCTACACCCTCACGCCGGTCTGGTCCCTGGCCGCGACCCTGGGCTACACCGAACGCGCGCCGACCTTCTACGAGCTGTATGCCAACGGCGCCCACGTTGCCACCGGCACCTACGAGCTGGGCGATGCCAACCTGAAGAAAGAAAAAGCCGTGTCCAGCGACCTGGCGCTGCGCTTTGACAACGGCACTCACAAGGGCAGCTTCGGCGTGTTCTACAGCCGCTTCTCCAATTACATCGGCCTGTTGGGCAGCGGTCGCACGCTGAACGATGAAGGTGAAGAAGACGCCGGCGGCATCCCCGAGTACAAATACTCCGGCGTGCGCGCCCGTTTCGCCGGTTTTGAAGCCCAGGATCACTGGAAGCTTGGCGAAAGCGCCTACGGCAAGTTTGCCTTGGAACTGTCGGGCGACTACACCCGTGCCACCAACCTGGACACCGGCGAAGCCTTGCCGCGTATTGCGCCGCTGCGCTTGAACAGCGGCTTGCTGTGGGAACTGGACCGCTGGCAGGCACGCATCGACGTGGAACATGCGGCAGGCCAAGGCCGTGTGCCGGATAACGAGAGCGGCACCGATGGCTACACCACCTTGGGGGCGAGCGCGGGTTATCGCTTCAACATGGGTGGCAGCCAGTGGTTGGCGTTTGTGAACGGTGAAAACCTGACCAACCAGACCGTACGGTATGCCAGCTCGATCCTGCGGGATATTGCGCCGGCGCCGGGGCGGAGTGTGCAGTTCGGCATTCGTACTACCTTCTAACCCACACCATCACTCCCTCTGCGGGAACCGGATTTATGTGGGAGCTGGCTTGCCTGCGATGCGGCCACCTCGGTGTTTCAGTAATACCGAGGTGATGCTATCGCAGGCAAGCCAGCTTGTGTCTTCAAGATCTCTTAAACTCAG
>NZ_AOHM01000002.1:0-124763 GCF_000510895.2 Pseudomonas sp. FH1 | reverse complement strand
CTGAAGATAGGTCAGAAGGCGTAAACCTTATTCAGGACGGGACAACGCACATAAAAAAGCCCCTGATGTCACCATCAGGGGCTTTTTGTCGCAGGAGGGATCAGCCTTCCGCTTGTACTTCGTCAGCCTGCATGCCTTTTTGGCCTTGCACAGCAACGAACGTCACTTTCTGGCCTTCTTTCAGGCTCTTGAAGCCGTTGCCCTGAATAGCGCGGAAATGCACGAACAGATCCGGACCGCTTTCTGGAGTGATAAAACCAAACCCTTTCTCGTCGTTAAACCACTTGACGGTACCGCTCTGACGTTCAGCCATTTTCTTATTTCCTTGACGCTAAAAATTAATGACAGCCCCTTTCGCAGGAAAGAGTACTGGGCTGGGTTGCAGGAAAGTAAGAGACGTCGAACGGGTTGTAGCACAACTACTTCAGCTACTGCCCAGGTCCAGGTTCCAAGCGACCCATGCAAACACAGTGGGCAAACTCTACGCCAACTAATAGAGAAAAAACAAGCCCTGCCAAAAGCCCAGGTTTTGCTGGGGCTTATGACACTTGGGTGAATGTTCTGGATCCGACTTATTCGATAGAGTTGGTCACTTGTTATAGCTTGATCCCTATAAAAAAGACTATCGAGAGTGCACTGTTTTATGGCGATTGCGTTACAAATTAGTGCGCGTTAACGCAATCGCGTTACTTATAGAAACAGTCAATCAACCACGGTAGTAACGTTGCGGCACAAATGGCATTTTACTTACACGTAGTGGCACCTTTTTCCCACGTACCAACGCAGAGACTTCGGTATCCAGTGCGGTGAAGGCGCTGTCCAGGTAACCCATGGCCAGCGGGCCGCCGAGGGTCGGACCGAAGCCGCCGCTGCACACACTGCCGATCACGGTGCCGTCGGCGTCGACGATTTCTGCGCCTTCACGCACCGGCGTGCGTTCTTGTGGCAACAGGCCTACACGTTTGCGGCTCACACCGGTTTGCTGCTGGGTGAAGATCTTGTCGGCACCCGGAAAGCCGCCGGCACGGGCGCCGTCGGCACGACGGGCCTTGGAGATCGCCCACAGCAGGCTGGCTTCGATCGGTGTGGTGTCGGTGTTCATGTCGTGGCCGTACAGGCACAGGCCGGCTTCCAGGCGCAGCGAGTCGCGGGCGCCCAGGCCGATGGCCTGTACTTCGGTCTCGGCCAGCAGGCTGCGCGCGAGGCTTTCGGCATTGGCGGCGGGCACTGAGATTTCAAAGCCGTCTTCGCCGGTGTAGCCCGAGCGGCTGACGTAGCAGTCCACGCCCAGCAGGCGCAGCGTGGCGAACTGCATGAAGGTCATCTTGGTGACTTCCGGTGCCAGGCGCGCCAGTACCTTCACCGCCGAAGGGCCTTGCAGGGCCAGCAACGCACGTTCTTCGAACAGCGGCTCAATGGTGCACTGGTCGCCGATATGCTGGCGCAGGTGGGCCAGGTCCTGGTCCTTGCAGGCGGCGTTGACCACCAGGAACACTTCGTCGTTACCCAGGTTGGCCACCATCAGGTCATCGAGAATACCGCCCTGGTCGTTGGTGAACATCGCGTAGCGCTGCATGCCCACCGGCAGGTCGATGATGTCGACGGGCACCAGGGTTTCCAGGGCTTTGGCGGCATTGGCGCCGGTGAGGCGGATCTGGCCCATGTGGGACACGTCGAACAGCCCGGCCTGATCACGGGTGTGCAGGTGTTCCTTCATCACGCCCAAGGGGTATTGCACCGGCATGTCGTAGCCGGCGAAGGGCACCATGCGGGCGCCCAGTTCGATGTGCAGGGCGTGCAGAGGGGTTTTCAACAGGGTTTCGGTGGACATATTCAGCTCCTGAAAAACGTGCTGGCGCGCCGTTAGGCGTCAGCACTCGATAATGTTGACCGCCAAACCGCCACGGGCGGTTTCCTTGTATTTGCTTTTCATGTCGGCGCCGGTCTGGCGCATGGTGCGGATGACCTTGTCGAGGGACACAAAGTGCTGCCCATCACCGCGCAAGGCCATGCGCACCGCATTGATCGCCTTGACCGAGCCCATCGCATTGCGCTCGATGCACGGCACCTGCACCAGCCCGCCAATCGGGTCGCAGGTCAGGCCGAGGTTGTGTTCCATGCCGATCTCAGCGGCGTTTTCCACTTGGGAAACGCTGCCGCCCAAGACTTCGCACAACGCCCCGGCCGCCATGGAACAGGCCACGCCGACCTCGCCCTGACAGCCGACTTCGGCGCCGGAAATCGACGCGTTTTCCTTGTACAAAATCCCGATGGCAGCGGCGGTGAGCAGGAAACGCACCACGCCGTCTTCGTTCGCGCCAGGGATAAAGCGCATGTAGTAATGCAGCACCGCCGGCACGATGCCGGCCGCGCCGTTGGTGGGCGCCGTGACCACGCGGCCGCCGTTGGCGTTTTCTTCGTTGACCGCCAGGGCGTAAAGGTTGACCCAGTCGAGTACCGACAATGGGTCACGCAGCGCCGACTCCGGGTGTTTGCACAGCTGGCGATGCAGGGCCGCGGCGCGACGCTTGACCTTCAAGCCGCCGGGCAAAATCCCTTCGTTGCGACAGCCCGCGTCCACACAGTCCTGCATCACCTGCCAGATCTTCAGCAACCCGGCGCGGGTTTCTGCCTCTGGGCGCCAGGCGCTCTCGTTGGTCAGCATCACCTGGCTGATGGACAACCCGTAGGTGGTGCAATGGCCGAGGAGGTCTTTGGCATGCTTGAAGGGGAAGGTCAGCGGTGTGGCGTCCTCGACAATCCGGTCGGCGCCGGCGGCGTCTTCATCCACCACAAACCCACCGCCGACCGAGTAGTACTCGCGGCTGCGGATCTGGATAGTGGCGGCGTCGAAGGCACGGAAAATCATGCCGTTGGGATGGTAGGCGAGGGGTTTGCGAATCATCGCCAAGTGTTCTTTCTCGTTGAACGCAATGCTGTGTTCGCCGAGCAGGTTCAGGCAGCCGTCCTTGCGCATCTGCGCCAGGCGGGTGGCCACGGTTTCGGTATTCACGGTGTCCGGGTGTTCGCCTTCCAGGCCCAGCAGCACGGCCTTGTCGCTGCCGTGGCCTTTACCGGTGGCGCCCAGCGATCCGTAGAGTTCCACCTTGATGCTGGTGGTGGCGCTCAGCAGGTCGTCACGCTTGAGTCCCTCGACGAATCGAGCGGCGGCACGCATCGGGCCAACGGTGTGGGAACTGGAGGGGCCGATGCCAATCTTGAACAGGTCGAACACGCTAAGGGACATGGTTGTTCTCCGGTTTCTTGTTATGTGGCAGCCGCAAGCTACAAGCCACAAGCTGCAAGGAAGAGCCGCTGGGGCTTCTAACTTGCCGCTTGAAGCTTGCCGCTTAAAACTGCTTTACGCGTAAAGCTCGATCGACGGGCACGCACACACCAGGTTGCGATCACCAAACACGTTGTCCACCCGCCCAACCGGCGGCCAGTACTTGCCTTCGATCAACGACGGCACCGGGTACACCGCCTGCTCGCGGGTGTACGGATGCGTCCACTCACTCACCAGTTCAGCAGCGGTGTGCGGCGCGTTTTTCAGCGGGTTGTCGTCCTTGTCCAAGGTGCCGTTTTCCACCGCGCGGATTTCTTCGCGGATGGCGATCATCGCGTTGCAGAAGCGGTCCAGTTCTTCCTTGGATTCGCTTTCGGTCGGCTCGATCATCAAGGTGCCGGCCACCGGGAACGACATGGTCGGCGCATGGAAGCCGAAGTCGATCAGGCGCTTGGCCACGTCGTCCACGCTGATGCCGCTGCTGTCTTTGAGGGGGCGCAGATCCAGGATGCATTCGTGCGCCACCAGGCCGTTGCTGCCGGTGTAGAGCACAGGGTAGTGCTCTTCCAGGCGACGGGAGATGTAGTTGGCATTCAGGATCGCCAGTTGCGAAGCACGCTTGAGGCCCGCACCGCCCATCATGCTGATGTACATCCAGGTGATCGGCAAAATGCTTGCGCTGCCGAACGGCGCCGCACACACCGCGCCTTCCTTGCGTTCCATGGCCGCGTGGCCTGGCAGGAACGGCGTGAGGTGCGATTTGACGCCAATCGGGCCAACACCCGGGCCGCCACCGCCGTGAGGGATGCAGAAGGTCTTGTGCAGGTTCAGGTGGGACACGTCGCCGCCGAACTTGCCCGGTGCGCACAGGCCGACCATGGCGTTCATGTTGGCGCCATCGATGTACACCTGGCCGCCGTTGTCGTGAATGATGCCGCAGATTTCGCGGATACCTTCTTCGAACACGCCGTGGGTGGACGGGTAGGTGATCATCAGCGCGGCCAGGTGGTCGCGGTGCTCGATGGCCTTGGCGCGCAGGTCTTCGATGTCGACGTTGCCGCGTGCATCGCACGCAGTCACGACCACGCGCATGCCCGCCATGTTGGCGGTGGCCGGGTTGGTGCCGTGAGCGGACGATGGGATCAGGCAAATGTCGCGGCGCTCATCGCCACGGCTCTGGTGATAGGCACGGATGGCCAAGAGGCCTGCGTACTCGCCCTGGGAACCGGCGTTCGGCTGCAGGGAGATCGCGTCGTAACCGGTGGCCGCGCAGAGCATGGCTTCCAGGTCGGAGGTCAGCTCCAGGTAGCCGGCGCTTTGTTCGGCCGGGGCGAACGGGTGCAGGGCACCGAACTCGGCCCAGGTCACCGGGATCATTTCACTGGCGGCGTTGAGCTTCATGGTGCACGAGCCCAGCGGGATCATGGTGCGGTCCAGCGCCAGGTCCTTGTCGGCCAGCTTGCGCAGGTAGCGCATCAGCTCGGTTTCCGAGTGATAACGGTTGAACACCGGGTGGCTGAGGACGGGAGACTGGCGCAGCAGGGCGGCTGGCAGCGTGTTTTCCGTCTGGGCGAAAGCGGGCAGGGGCTTGCCGTCGGCAAAGATCGCCCACAGGGTTTCGATATCGGCCTGGGTGGTGGTTTCGTCCACCGACACACCCACACGCTCGCCATCCACCACACGCAGGTTGATGCGCTGGGCACGCGCCTTGTCGTGCAGCGCGGCGGTGTTGGCGCCGGTGTTGAGGGTGAGGGTGTCGAAGAAGTGTTCCTGTTCGACCTTCAAGCCCAGGGCGGTCAGGCCCTTGGCCAGGATCGCGGTCAGCTGGTGCACACGCTGGGCAATCTGGGTCAGGCCTTTGGGGCCGTGGTACACGGCGTACATGCTGGCGATGTTGGCCAGCAGCACTTGGGCGGTGCAGATGTTCGACGTGGCTTTTTCGCGGCGGATATGTTGCTCGCGGGTCTGCATCGCCAGGCGCAGGGCCGGCTTGCCGAAACGGTCCACGGATACACCGACCAGACGGCCCGGCATGTCGCGTTTGAACGCATCCTTGGTGGAGAAGTACGCCGCGTGCGGGCCACCAAAGCCCAGCGGCACGCCGAAGCGTTGCGCGCTGCCGATGGCCACGTCGGCGCCGAACTCACCCGGTGGGGTCAGCAGGGTCAGGGCCAGCAGGTCGGCGGCCACGGCCACCAGGGCATTGGCGGCGTGGAAGCGCTCGGTCAGTGCGCGGTAGTCGAACACGTCACCGTTGCTCGCCGGGTACTGCAGCAGGGCGCCGAAGAACGGGCTGACGTCGCTCAGTTCGCGCTCATCGCCCACCACCACGTCGATGCCCAGCGGCTCGGCACGGGTGCGCAGCACGTCGAGGGTTTGCGGGTGGCTGTGGATCGAGGCGAAGAAGGCGTTGCTGCCCTTGTTCTTGCTCAGGCGCTTGCAGAAGGTCATGGCTTCGGCGGCGGCGGTGGCTTCGTCGAGCAAGGAGGCGTTGGCGATCGGCAGGCCGGTGAGGTCGCTGATCAGGGTCTGGAAGTTCAGCAGCGCTTCCAGGCGGCCTTGGGAAATCTCGGGTTGATACGGGGTGTAGGCGGTGTACCAGGCCGGGTTTTCCAGCAGGTTGCGCAGGATCGGCGACGGCGTGTGGCAGTTGTAGTAGCCCTGGCCGATGTAGGTCTTGAACAGTTGGTTCTTGCCGGCGATGGCCTTGATCTTGGCCAGTGCGTCGGCTTCGCTCAGGCCGTCTTCCAGGCCGAGCACGCTGGTGCCCTTGATGCTTTCCGGGATCACGCTGGCGCTCAATGCTTCCAGGGAGTCGAAGCCCAGGCTGGCGAGCATCTGCTGCTCATCTTCCTGGCGCGGGCCGATGTGACGGGCGATGAATTCGTTGGCGGTGCTGATGTTGATCGACATGGCGCGCTCCTCAGGCTTCAGCGTTGGCTTTGATCAGGCGGTCGTACGCGTCCTGATCCAACAGTTTAGCGACTGCACCGGCATCGGCCGGCTTAAAGCGGAAGAACCAACCTTCGCCCATCGGGTCTTCGTTGACCAGCTCCGGGCTGCCATCCAATTTGTCGTTCACTTCAAGGACTTCACCGTCCAAAGGCATGTACACGCCGCTGGCCGCTTTGACCGACTCAACGGTGGACGCCTCAGCGCCCTTGTCATAGGCCTGCAACTCCGGCAGTTGCACGAAAACCACATCACCCAGCGCGTTCTGCGCGAAAGCGGTGATACCCACGGTGACGCTGCCGTCAGCTTCGGCGCGCAGCCATTCGTGATCTTCAGTGAAACGCAACTCGCTCATGGAAACTCCTCAAGGCCAGATTCGTCTGGTGGACGGGATTGGAATAATGGGGAGTTGCTTAGCAATATCGCGGCCAATCTTATTTATTCGTTATAAATCAATGAGTTAATAAAATTGGTTATAGCGTTATGCATTATGACTGTAGCGATTTCGCTACAGCTGGGCGCAGGAAAAAAAGCCTATGCGGATCAAAGCCTTGCATGGCGCGCAAAAAACAGGGTTGTAGCGATATCGTTACGCTGTAGCGCTTTCAGTACAGCCGATGTCGTTCTCAGACCTTATTCGGGATGCCGTACTTGCGCAGCCGATGGGCAATCGCCGTGTGCGAGGTCTGCAACCGGCTGGCCAGTTGGCGCGTCGAAGGGTAGCTGGTGTATAGCGTTTCCAGCAGGTTGCGCTCGAAGTCTTCCACCGCCTGTTCCAGGCTGTCGATTTCACCGTCGCTCTGGCGCGCCACTGACGTGCCGGCGATATCCAGGTCGCCAATGTCCACCAAGCTGCTTTCGCAGATGGCGGCGGCGCGGAAGATCACGTTCTGCAGTTGCCGAACGTTGCCCGGCCAGCGGTTGCCGAGCAGCGCCGGGTACGTGCCGGGTGCCAGGCGGCACACCGGACGCTGGATCTGCGCGCAGGCCTGCTGCATGAAATAACGGGCCAGCAACAGGATGTCCTGGCCGCGTGCGCGCAATGGCGGCACTTCGACGTTGAGCACGTTGAGGCGATAGAACAGGTCTTCGCGAAAGGTGCCTTCGCTGACCATTTTTTCCAGATCGCGGTGGGTGGCGCTGAGGATGCGCACATTGACCTTCACTTCACGGTCGCCGCCCACGCGGCGGAAGCTGCCGTCGTTGAGAAACCGCAGCAGCTTGGCCTGCAAGTACGGCGACATCTCACCGATCTCATCCAGAAACACCGTGCCCTGGTTGGCCAACTCCATCAGCCCCGGCTTGCCACCGCGTTGCGCGCCGGTAAAGGCGCCCGGTGCATAACCGAACAACTCGCTTTCCGCGAGGTTCTCCGGCAGCGCCGCGCAGTTCAAGGCCAGGAACGGCGCACTGTGGCGCGCACTGATGGCATGACAGGCCCGCGCCACCAGCTCTTTGCCGGTGCCGGTTTCGCCCTGGATCAACAACGGGGCATCCAGCGCCGCTACCCGCTGGGCGCGGGCCTTGAGCGTGCGGATGACCGGGGATTCACCGAGCAGCGCGTCAAAGCCTTCGGCATGGTCATGGTGCAGCGCCGACAGCTGTTCGCCGATGCGGTTGGGTTGGTAGAAGGTGAGCAGGGCGCCGGCGTCGGTGATCGGCGTGGCGTCCAGCAGCAGGGTCTGGCCGTTGACGCTGATCTCGCGCAGCGGCAAGCGGAAGCCTTGCTCCAGCAGGGTGTCGAGCAGCTTCGGGTCATTGAACAGTTCGCTGATGCTTTCGCCCGCCGGCTCGCGACCATACAGGGCGATCAGCGCCGGGTTGGCCAGCAGGATCTTGCCCGCGCTGTCCAGCGCCAGCACCGGGTCGGTCATGGCGGCCAACAGGGCATCGAGTTGCAGGTGGCGACGTTGGCCGGGGAGGATGTCCACCACGGTCACCGCTTGCACGCCCTGCACGCTGAAGAGGGCGTCGCGCAGTTCTTCGAGTACTTCGGCGCTCAGGGTCGGCGCGTCGATGTAGACGTTGGGCGGCACCATCTCCACCGCATCCAGGTTGAGATTGCGCCCACCGAGCAGGGCCAGGACTTCCTGGGTAATGCCGACGCGGTCGATGAAGCTGACGTGGATACGCATGGGGCGCTAACAATTCTGGGGAGCGAGAGGCGGCAAGTATGCCTTGGAGCGAGTGGAGATCAAAATGTGGGAGCGGGCTTGCTCCCACAGTGGATCTGCGGCGTTCTTATTCCAGGTGTTCGGGCTTGACCGGATCACCTGCCTTCACATCCAACTGATGCCGCACATCCTCGAACATCAAGTCGTACTGCTTGTGCATCGCGCCGTTCAACACGGCGATCTTCGGCATGCCGTACTTCTGCGCAATGTTCATCGCATGCCGCGCAAAGTCGAACGCCTGGTCCTTGGGCAGGAAGAACTCTTCCTTGAGGTCCTTGCCCTGCACCGAGCCATGCAGCTTGAACAGCATGCCCTTGCCTTCCTTTGGATCCTGGCTGACTTCGTAGTCGATACACAAGTTGTAGCTGTAGTCCTGCGCATTCAGCGCGTGGCGTTCAACGTGCAAGTGACCCGGTTCAAAGGTGGCCATAGGCGTCTCTCCTCTACTTCACAGATAGGTGATGCCAGGTTTTGCCGTGCTGATGCGCGTACCGGCGCTGCCCTGGACGATGGCTTCGATGTCCGAGAGTGAACCGATGACGGCGGTTTTGCCAGTCTGGCGGGCGAACTCGCAGGCAGCTTGTACCTTGGGGCCCATGGAACCGGCGGCGAAGCCGAGTTTTTCCATTTCGTCGGGGTGGGCCTGGCTGATGGCCTTCTGGGTGGGTTTGCCGAAATCGATAAACGCGGCGTTGACGTCGGTGGCGATCACCAGCAAATCGGCTTCCAACTGCCAGGCCAGCAGAGACGAACACAGGTCCTTGTCGATCACCGCTTCGATGCCTTTGAGCTTGCCGTCCTCGCCATACATGGTCGGGATGCCGCCGCCCCCCGCGCAGATCACGATGCTGCTTTTTTCCAGCAGCCACTTGATCGGGCGGATTTCAAAGATACGTTTAGGGCGCGGGCTGGCGACCACACGACGGTACTTGTCGCCGTCCGGCGCAATGGCCCAGCCTTTTTCGGCGGCGAGTTTTTCCGCTTCTGCCTTGGAATACACTGGGCCGATGGGCTTGGTCGGGTTCTTGAAAGCCGGGTCCTTGGCGTCCACTTCGACTTGGGTGAGCAGGGTGGCGAAGGGCACTTCGAAGTCCAGCAGGTTGCCCAGTTCCTGTTCGATGATGTAGCCGATCATGCCTTCGGTCTCGGCGCCGAGCACGTCCAGCGGGTACGGCGAGACCTGGGTGTAGGCCGCCGCCTGCAACGACAGCAGGCCGACTTGCGGGCCATTGCCGTGAGCGATCACCAGCTCGTTGCCGGGGTGGATCTTGGCGATCTGTTCGGTGGCGATCCGGATATTGGCGCGTTGGTTGTCCGCAGTCATGGGTTCACCACGGCGGAGCAGGGCGTTACCGCCCAGTGCAACGACGATACGCATAGCGTCTGTCCTTTTTCAAAGCAGCGGGGGAGCGGGCTCCCCCGAAGAAAGGGTTACAGGTCGGCCAAGGTCGACACCAGGATCGCCTTGATGGTGTGCATGCGATTTTCCGCTTGCTCGAAGGCGATGCAGGCCGGCGACTCGAACACGTCGTCTGTCACTTCAATGCCATTGGCCAGGTGCGGATACTGCTCGGCAATCTGCTTGCCGACCTTGGTATCGCTGTTGTGAAACGCCGGCAGGCAGTGCATGAACTTGGTGCGTGGGTTGCCGGTGGCTTTCATCAGCTCGGCGTTCACTTGGTATGGCAGCAGTTGTTCGATGCGCTCGGCCCAGGCTTCCACGGGCTCACCCATCGATACCCACACGTCGGTGTGGATGAAGTCCACGCCTTTGACCGCGGCTTTTGGGTCTTCGGTGAGGGTGATGCGCGCGCCGCTTTCTTCTGCGTATTTCTTGCAGCGGCCGACCAGGTCATCGTGGGGCCACAGGGCTTTAGGCGCGCAGATACGCACGTCCATGCCGAGCTTGGCGCCCACCAGCAGCAGCGAGTTGCCCATGTTGTTGCGGGCATCGCCCAGGTAGGCGTAGCTGATCTCGTGAATCGGCTTGTCGGCGTGTTCGCGCATGGTCAGCACGTCGGCGATCATCTGGGTCGGGTGATATTCATCGGTCAGGCCGTTGAACACCGGCACGCCGGCAAACTTGGCCAGCTCTTCGACGATCTCCTGCTTGAAGCCACGGTATTCGATGGCGTCATACATGCGCCCGAGTACGCGGGCGGTGTCCTTCATGCTTTCCTTATGGCCGATCTGCGAGGAGCCCGGGTCGATGTAGGTGACGTTGGCGCCTTGGTCATAGGCGGCCACTTCGAAGGCGCAGCGGGTGCGGGTGGAGGTTTTTTCGAAGATCAGCGCAATGTTGTTGCCTTTGAGGTGTTGCTGTTCGGTGCCGGTGTACTTGGCGCGCTTGAGGTCGCGGGACAGGTCCAGCAGGTAGCGCAGCTCGCGCGGCGTGTGGTGTTCCAGGCTGAGCAGGCTGCGGTTGTGAATGTTGAACGCCATGATGATTCTCCTTGGATTCGGTGATCTGCCTGGCCAGCGTCTGATGGACGCCGGCCAGGGGATGGTCGCTTAGTAGTCGATAGGGTCGCGGATGATCGGGCAGGTCATGCAGTGGCCGCCGCCACGGCCACGGCCCAGTTCACCGGCACTGATGGTGATGACTTCCACACCGGCCTTGCGCAGCAGGGTGTTGGTGTAGGTGTTGCGGTCGTAACCGATCACCACGCCCGGCTCCACGGCCACCACGTTGTTGCCGTCGTCCCACTGCTCGCGTTCAGCGGCGAAGCTGTTGCCGCCGGTTTCCACCACGCGCAGGGCCTTGAGGCCGAGGGCCGCGGCAACGGTGTCGAGGAAGTTGGTTTTCTCGCGTTGGATATCGATGCCGTGAGGCTTGCTCTCGTCTGGGCGCAGGGTGAACGGCACGATCTGGTTGACCACTTCGGGGAAGATGGTGACCAGGTCGCGGTCGCAGAAGCTGAACACGGTGTCCAGGTGCATCGCGGCGCGGGATTTGGGCAGGCCGGCCACGATGACTTTTTCCACCGCCTTGTTCTTGAACAGGTTGCGCGCCAGTTGGCCAATGGCCTGGTGCGACGAACGCTCGCCCATGCCGATCAGGACCACGCCGTTGCCGATGGGCATCACGTCGCCGCCTTCCAGGGTGGACGCGCCGTGTTCTTGATCCGGGTCGCCGTACCAGATCTGAAAGTCCGCGTTGGTGAATTCCGGGTGGAACTTGTAGATGGCGGTGGTCAGCAGGGTCTCCTGGCGTCGCGCCGGCCAGTACATCGGGTTCAGCGTCACGCCGCCGTAGATCCAGCAGGTGGTGTCACGGGTGAACTGGGTGTTGGGCAGCGGCGGCAGGATGAAGCTGGAATGCCCGAGGAAATCGCGGAACATCTCGATGGTCTTGCCACCGAAGCTGCTCGGCAGGTCATCGGCGGACACGCCACCAATCAGGAACTCACTGATTTTGCGCGGCTCCAGGCTGCGCAGCCAGGAGCTGACTTCATCCACCAGGCCCAGGCCGACGGTGTTGGCGGTGATCTTGCGCTCCAGGATCCAGTCCAGCGCGTCGGGGATGGCGACGATGTCGGTGAGCAGGTTGTGCATTTCCAGCACATCAATATCCCGCTCGCGCATCTTGGTCACAAAGTCGAAATGGTCGCGCTTGGCCTGGGCCACCCATAGCACGTCATCGAACAGCAGTTCATCGCAGTTGTTGGGGGTCAGCCGCTGGTGGGCCAAGCCTGGGGAGCACACCATGACTTTGCGCAGTTTGCCGGCTTCGGAATGTACGCCGTACTTCACTTTTTCCGTGGTCATTACAGATCCTCCAGTGAACAAAAGATTCAGGTGTTACAGGGTCAGGAAGCCGTCGTAGAGCCCATAGGCCGCCACCAGGGCGCCAATGACCACTGCGGCGAAAATCAGCTTCTCGACGTTGGTGAAAATCGGTTTGCCCAGTTCACGCTTGGCCTTGGCGAACAGGATCGCGCCGGGGGCGTACAGCAGGGCGGAGAGCAGCAGGTATTTGGTGCCGCCGGCGTAGAGCAGCCAGATCGCGTAGATCAGGGCGATGGCGCCGATGAACAGGTCTTTCTTGCGCTCTTTCAGGGCGTTCTCGTAGGTCTCGCCGCGCACCGCCAGCAGCAGCGCGTAGGCCGCCGACCACAGGTAAGGCACCAGGATCATCGAGGTGGCGAGGTAGATCAGCGACAGGTAAGTGCTGGCGGAAAACAGCGTGATCACCAGGAACAGTTGCACCATGGCGTTGGTCAGCCACAGGGCGTTGACCGGTACGTGGTTGGCGTTCTCCTTGCGCAGGAACTCCGGCATGGTGTGGTCCTTGGCGGCGGCGAACATGATCTCCGCACACAGCAGCACCCACGACAGCAGCGCCCCGAGCAGCGAGATGATCAGGCCGACGCTGATCAGCACCGCGCCCCAGTGGCCCACCACATGCTCCAGCACGGCGGCCATCGATGGGTTTTGCAGCTTGGCCAGTTCCGGTTGGGTCATGATGCCCAGGGACAGCACGTTCACCAGCATCAGGAACAGCAGCACGGTGATAAAACCGATCACGGTGGCCTTGCCCACGTCGGAGCGTTTTTCCGCACGGGACGAGAAGATGCTCGCGCCTTCGATGCCGATGAACACCCAGACGGTGACGAGCATCATGTTGCGCACCTGGTTCATCACACTGCCCAGGTCCGGGTTTTTCACGCCCCAGATGTCAGCGGTGAAGATCTCCAGCTTGAACGCAAACAGCGCGATCAACACGAACAGCACCAGCGGTACGACCTTGGCGACGGTGGTCACCAGGTTGATGAACGCCGCTTCCTTGATGCCGCGCAGCACCAGGAAATGCACGGCCCACAGCAGCGCCGAGGCACCGATCACCGCAGCCGGTGTATTGCCTTCGCCGAAGATCGGGAAGAAGTAACCGAGGGTGCTAAATAGCAACACGAAGTAACCGACGTTGCCCAGCCAGGCACTGATCCAGTAGCCCCAGGCAGACGAGAAACCCATGTAGTCGCCGAACCCGGCCTTGGCGTAGGCGTAGACCCCGCCGTCGAGGTCAGGCTTGCGGTTGGCGAGGGTCTGGAACACAAACGCGAGGGTCAACATGCCGATGGCGGTAATCACCCAACCAATCAACACCGCGCCGACGTCGGCGCTGGCGGCCATGTTCTGCGGCAGTGAGAAGATCCCGCCGCCAATCATCGAGCCCACGACAAGTGCAACCAGTGCGCCGAGTCGAAGTTTTCCGGGAGATTCAGACATTGCATAACTCCAATGCAGGAGAAGAGAGACCACAGAATAATTCCGTGCGCTATTCAAACAGCTGACTCAGATCACTTCATTGGCACATTCCATTGTGAATTAATGACTTAGGCTGGAAACTCGTGGGCGATATAAATCCTCGGAGAGGTGCTTTGCAGAGCGCTTCTCTCGCTTTATGGTTAATCTATTAGTCAGGTCCGTGGACGTTTGAAGCTAGACCGTATTTCCAGATGTGCAAACTTTTCGAACGAAGTTTCACCAAAGCGCTATAAGCGTAGTGCGTGTGCAGTATTTAAATTCTAAATAAGCCTAATTGTGTGTAACTGACATGCCATTACGTTATGAACGTGTCAGTTTTATCGCCTTCTCTAATAAACGCTACACTCGCTGAGTTAATTAGTTGAGTGCACGGTTGTCGGCTCAAACAGTTATTGACCAGGAGTGTGTATGTCCCAACCGGCCCGGAAACTTCGACTCAGCGCCTTGATCGCCCTGGTGGTGGGCTCGATGATCGGCGGCGGGATTTTTTCCTTGCCGCAGAACATGGCTGCCCGCGCCGAGGTGGGGGCCGTGCTGATCGGTTGGGCAATCACCGCCGTCGGCATGTTGACCCTGGCATTCGTGTTCCAGACCTTGGCCAACCGCAAGCCCGAGCTGGATTCGGGGGTGTACGCCTACGCCAAGGCGGGTTTCGGCGACTACATGGGGTTTTCATCGGCTTGGGGCTACTGGATCAGCGCCTGGATGGGCAACGTGGGTTACTTCGTGTTGCTATTTAGTACCCTCGGCTACTTTTTTCCGGTGTTCGGCCAGGGCAACACACCGGTGGCCATCGGCTGTGCGTCCTTGTTGCTGTGGGCCGTGCATTTCCTGGTGATGCGTGGGATCAAGGAGGCGGCGTTCATCAACCAGATCACCACCGTGGCCAAGATCGTGCCGTTGCTGATGTTCATCGTGATCGCCGCCGTGGCGTTCAAGGCGGATATCTTCACCCGCGATATCTGGGGCCTGGGCAACCCGAAGATCGGCAGCGTGGTGGACCAGGTGCGCAACATGATGCTGGTCACCGTGTTTGTGTTCATTGGCATCGAAGGCGCCAGTGTCTACTCGGCGCGGGCTGAGAAACGCTCGGATGTGGGCCGCGCCACGGTGATCGGCTTCCTGGGCGTGCTGGCGTTGCTGGTGCTGGTGAATGTGCTGTCGTTGGGGATCATGAGCCAGCCGGAACTGGCGCAATTGCAAAACCCGTCCCTGGCGGGTGTGCTGGAACATATCGTCGGCCCGTGGGGCGCGATGGCGATCAGCATCGGGTTGGCAGTGTCTCTGCTCGGCGCCTTATTGTCGTGGGCGCTGCTCTGCGCGGAAATCCTCTACGCCACCGCCCATGACAAGACCATGCCGGCCTTCCTGAAAAAGGAAAACGTCAATCAGGTGCCGGTCAATGCGCTGTGGCTGACCAATGTGATGATCCAGCTGTTCCTGGTGATCACGCTGTTTTCCCACAGCACCTACACCACCCTGATTTATCTGGCCTCGTCGATGATCCTGGTGCCCTACCTGTGGTCGGCCGCCTATGCGGTGCTGCTGAGCGGTCGCGGCGAGACCTACGAAGGCGCCCACGGCCAGCGCATGAAGGACCTGCTGGTCGGCCTGATTGCCCTCGGCTACGCGGTGTGGCTGCTCTACGCCGGGGGCTTGAAATACCTGCTGCTGTCGGCGCTGTTGTATGCGCCGGGCGTGATCCTGTTTGCCCTCGCCAAGCGTGAGCAGGGCCAGCCCTTGTTCACCCACATGGAAAAAGGCATTTTCAGCTGCGTGATCGCCGGCGCAGGGCTGGCGGCGTATGGGTTGTACAGCGGGGTATTGTCGTTGTGAGACTGGCGTATCAGCCACCCTACGATTGGGCGGCAATGGTGGGGTTTCTGTCGGCGCGGGCGATCGGCGGGATGGAGACGGTCGAAGCGAGCGTGTACCGGCGCAGTATCCGCCTCGGCGGGCAGCAGGGCTGGATCAGCGTGTCAAGGGGGGATGGCGATTGGCTCGACGTGGAGGTGGATTTTCCAGAAGCGGCGGCTTTGCCTGAGATCGAACGGCGCCTGCGCGCGATGTTTGATCTGGACGCCCAACCCCAGTTGATCAACCCGCAACTGGCGACGGACCCATTGATGGCGCAACTGGTTGCGGCGCGTCCGGGCCTGCGTGTGCCGGGCACCTGGGATGGCCTGGAACTGGCGATTCGCGCGGTGCTGGGCCAGCAAATTACTGTGGTGGCTGCGATTCGTCTGGCGGGCAAGTTGGTGACGCAATACGGTCAGCCACTGGCAACCCCACATGCCGCTATCACCCATGTGTTCCCCTCCGCCGAGGTGTTGGCAGCGGCGGACCTGGCGACGCTGGGCATGCCCAAGGCGCGTGGGCGGACCTTGTCGGGTGTGGCCCAGGCGTTGCTGGATGATCCCCGCTTGTTCGAACCCCAGGCCAGCCTCAAGGCCGGTGTGGCGCGGTTGGTGGCGTTGCCGGGCATTGGCGACTGGACCGCGCAGTACATCGCCATGCGTCAGATGCGCGAGGCGGATGCGTTTGCCTCGGGGGATATCGGGTTGATCAATGCGCTGACGGCGTTGGAAGGTGGGCCGGTGAGCCCACGCCAGTTGCTGGCGCGGGCTGAGGCTTGGCGACCGCTCAGGGCGTATGCGGCGCAGCATTTGTGGACGTCGTTGCAACGGGTGGACTGATCACCACTGGGGTCGGTGTGATCCCAATTCCCCAGCCGGCAAATCCCACTGCAACGGCGTGCCGCTGATGGTCACCGGTGGCAATAATCGATGTGCCTGACCCCAGGCTGTCTGCTCCACCAATACGCCTTGATCCGTTGGCGCTTCGGCGCGTAACGCTGGTTGCTCCGGCACTTGTCCAGCCTCCACCAACAAGCTCGCCGTTCGCGCCAATGACAACCGCGCCGCGCCACCACGCCCGGACTTCAACCGTTCGCTCAATGCTTGAATCGCACTGGCCGCCATCAAATACCCGGTGGCGTGATCCAACGCCTGCAACGGCAGCGGCACTGGTTTGTTCGACTGTTTCCAGGCCATGCCGGCGGCGGCGATTCCGCTGCTCATCTGCACCAGGCTGTCGAAACCCCGACGGTTGCGCCACGGGCCGCTCCAGCCGTAGGCGTTGAGGCTGACGTCAATCAGGCCGGGGGCGAGGGTTTGCAGTCCATCGGCGGTGTAACCCCACTGTTCCAGGGCATCGGCGCGGTAACCATGGAACAGGATGTCGGCTTCCTTGAGCAGGCCTTCGAAAACCTGTCGGCCTTCCGGGCTTTTCAGATCCAGGCGGGCGCAGCGTTTGCCCAGGGTCATTTCCGGTACTACGCCGGGTTCGTTCCAGGTGGGCGAATCGATGCGCAGCACATCAGCGCCCAGGCCTGCGAGAAAGCGGCTGGCGACGGGGCCGGCGAGCACGCGGGTCAGGTCCAATACCTTGAGGCCCGCCAGTGGCCGTGCAACCGAGCAGAGCCAGGGCTTGTCGGTGGTGGTTGCAAAGGTCTGGCGCTGCACCAGTTCCTCGGCATTCACCGCCAACCCTTGGGGGTGGGCCTGCCAGGCTTGCCAGTCACGCATCTGCGCGGCGCAACCGCCCTCATCGACAATCGCCTGTTCCAGTTCGGCGGCATTCCATTTGGCAACCTTGGCGGCCATTTCGGCCCGGTCGGTCACCTTGCCCAGCACACGCTCGGCCGCCGCGCGGTGATGGGGCGCATTGGTGTGCAGGCGAATCCAGCCATCGGCGCTGGCGTAGTCGCCGGCCACCGGGTCCCATAGCGGCGGTGTTTCCCAGCCTACCGGGCGGATAGAAGACGAAAACCAGAAGGACGCAAGTCGCCGGTCCACACTGACGCTGGGTAGGCGCCCGGTCTGTTGTTGGATCAACTGCGCCACCGCCTGGCCAGCGGCACCGATGCTGGCGCTGGCCAGCTCAGTCACGGCGAAGGTCGAGGGCAGGGCGCCGGCTTCGGTAAAGGTCAGTGGTGTTTGCGGTAGAGCGAGTGCGGCTTGGATGGGAGTCAGCAGGTCAGTCATCAAAGGCCCTCCGTAAGAGAAGGGCCACTATAGAAGATCATCAGGCCGGTGTGACAACCCCAGGTTCCAGCGGCAGGTCGATGCTGGCAACAAAACCGCCGTCGGGATGGTTGGCCAGGATCAGGCTGCCGCCATGGCGTTCGGCGGCACGACGCGCAATCGCCAGGCCCAGGCCATGGCCTTGTGCGGTCTGGCCGGGGGCGCGGTAGAAGGGTTCGCCCAGCTGGCTCAAGTGTTCGGTGTCAACACCGGGTCCGTGGTCGCGCACGCTGATCAGGATCCGATCACCCTGACGCTGGGCGTGCAGTTCAATCGGTTGGCCCTGTGGATTGAAGCGCTGGGCATTGCGCAGCAGGTTATCCACCGCGCGTTCGATCATGGTCGGCCAGCCCTTCAGGTTCAGGTCGGTGTCGGCGTTCAGTTGCACCACCTGGTCCGGCGCGCCGAGCTGGGCGTCTTTTTGCAAGGTTTTGAGCAAGACGGTGAGGTCGACTTCTTCGGCGCTGGCGTTGTCGGCATCAACGCGGGCCAGTACCAGAATTTCACTGATCAAGGCTTCCAGACGGTCGCATTCGCGGGTCAGGCGCGGCCAGAGCTTTTCCCGCTCTTCGGGGCTGGCGCGTTCGGCCAACGCCAGGGCGATACGCAAACGCGCCAAGGGCGAACGCAGTTCGTGGGACACGTCGCGCAGCAACTGGCGCTGGCTGCCGATCAGGCTTTGCAGGCGGGCGCCCATGCGGTTGAAATCGGTGGCCAGCACGCCGAATTCATCGCGACGGTTGGCCAGGCGCGCCAGGCTGTTTTGCTGATAGGTGGCTTGGCCAAGGTCGTGCACCGCGCCGCGTAAACGGCTGAGGGGACGGGTGATGGACAGCGTCACCAACAGGCTGAATAGGGTCAGCACGACCAGCGCAATCGCCAGTGCACTCAACGGCCACAGAAGGCTGCTGCGGTGCCAGGCGTCGAGTTCCGGGTGGGGGATGCGGTAGATCAGCAGGTAGGTGTCGCCGGTCTTTTCGCTGGTGTACTCGGCGGTCAGGCGGCGCCAGGGCAGGTGGCCGTCCTGGCTGTCATTCTGACGGGCTTCGAAAGCGGCGGCGCGGCGCGGGAAGGTGCCGCGCACCACCGGCTCGCCGCTTTCATTCAGCACTTGTACGTCGATGTGGTACTGGCGTTTGCGTTGTTGCAGCAAATCCTGGGCCGCGTCCTCGCCCTGGGCTTCGTAGAGCTGGGTCCACTCTTCGGCCAGATTATTGAGGCCGGGGTGACGGCTGAGAATCCAGGCATCTTGATTGAGCATGTGCCCAAGCAGGATCGACAACCCGGCAACCAAGGCGATGGCCAGCCAGAAACTGGCCAGGATGCGCCAGAACAATGAACGCACAGGAAACCCTCAAACAGGAAAAGCCCAGTGGCGGTAGCCACTGGGCTGGGAGCGTTAACGCGGGTGCATTATTGCGCTTTTTGCGGCTGTTGCGCTTTCCAGGCCTGGAATTCCTTCCATTCGGCGCGACGCTGTTCCTGCTGCTTGACGATCTCGTCGAACTTCTTCTGCTGGTCAGGCTTGAGCACCGCACGAATGTCCGCCTGGGTTTTCTGCTTGCCGGCGGCGATTTCGTCCTGCATGGCTTTCTGGTCAGCGGCTGGCAATTTGTCCAAGTACTTCTTGGTCAGGTCTTTGCGAGCGTGCCATTGGTCGCCCATCAACTTGCCGATCTGCTGGCGCTGTTCCTTGCTCAGGTCCAGTTGGCTGAAAGGGCCGCCTTTGCCACGCGGACCGTGTTCACCGCCGTGGCCCGGGCCACCCATCATGTGGCCTTCCGGGCCGCCCATCGGGCCTGGGCCTTCAGGCATTGCCGCCATGGCAACGGTGGGCAGGGCAGCGGCGAACATCAAAGCGATAAGGGTCTTGCGCATGGTGATTCTCCTGTCTCTATTCCGGTGAGTCCGGATGTGAGTAGATTACGGAGATCAAGGTCAGCGGCGGTCAGGTGTGGGTAAAGCTTGGGTAAAGACGATTTGGATGGGCGCTGACAAAACCAGGAGCCCAGGGCTCCTGATTTCAGAGGCTGTAGTAGTAGCCCCGGCTACGCAACGCCACGATCCGTGGCCGGCCATCCGGGTGTGGGCCGATCTTTTTGCGCAGGTTGCTGACGTGCATGTCCAGGCTGCGATCGTAAAGGGTCAGCTTGCGGCCCAGGGCGATCTGCGCCAGTTCCTGTTTGTCCAGCGGTTCGCCGGGCTGACGCAGCAGCGCTTCCAGCAGGCGGCTTTCGGAAACGGTGAGGGCGAACTCCTGCTCGTCGATGCTGACCACGCCGCGCACCGGGCTGAAGCACAGGTCGCCCAATTCCAGCTGGGTCGACACGGCGGCCGGATGGCTGCGGCGCAATACGGCGCGCAGGCGGGCGGTCAGCTCGCGTGGGTCGCAGGGCTTGGCCAGGTAATCGTCGGCGCCCAGTTCGAGGCCGAGGATGCGGTCCAGCGGTTCGCCGCGGGCCGAGAGCATCAGCACCGGCAACTCCGGGTGGTCGTTGCGCAATTGCTTGAGCAGCTCAAGGCCACTGCCGTCGGGCAGCATCACGTCGAGCACCACCGCAGCCGGGGCGCTGTCGGCCAAGGCTTTGCGCGCACTCAAGCCGTCATGGCAGGCGCGCACCTGAAAGCCTTCCTGGCTCAACCAACTGGTCAGCAGCTCACAGAGCTCCTGGTCATCATCTATCAGTAACAGCTCGCTCATGACTCACTCAATTTAGCCATTGTCGACGGCGACGGTGCCCCCCGCTGGCGAAGATCCCGCACAGCAGGGCGATCAGTGCGACGGCCCCACCGGTGACGAACCACTGTTGTTGCTCGGTCAGCCAGCGGGTCAAGGCGCCGCCCTGTGTATCTTTGAGTTGCTGGGCCAGGCGTTGGTTCTCTTGGCGAAGGCGACTCAATTGGGCGCTTTCGCGGGTAGCCTCTGCGTTTTGCAGTTGCTTGCTCAGTTCTTCACGCTGGCGTTCGCTTTCTTTCAAACGTTGCTGCAACTCGGTGATCTGGGCGCCGGCACTCAAGGACAGGGGCGTGGAACTGCCGGTGTTCGAGGTTTCTTCAGCGTGGGCCGTAGCCCCGATCATTACCACTGCCAACAGACACAACTGACGTAAGCGCATCGGAACTCCTGATTCCACACGAATATTCAGAACGTTGTCGGCAGGGTACCGAGAATAATGAGCAATTAGGCATGCGCCGAACCGATTAGGTTCGGCGCGGCCGTTATCAAGGCAAGACTTGCTTGAACGGCTTGATCACGACGTCAGCGTAAACGCCGGCCGCCACGTAAGGATCAGCCTTCGCCCAGGCCTGGGCATCGGCCAGGGAGGCGAACTCGGCGACGATGAGGCTACCGGTGAAACCGGCATCGCCTGGGTCGTTGCTGTCTACCGCCGGGTGCGGGCCGGCCAGCACGATACGGCCTTCGGCCTGCAGCTGCTTGAGGCGCTCGACATGGGCCGGGCGTACGCTCAGGCGTTTTTCCAGCGAATTGGCCACGTCGGTGGCAATGATGGCGTAGAGCATGTCAGTCCTCGGTTTTAGGCGTGGTAGGGGCAACGTCATGCATGTGTCGCGACAGGTAGATGCCCTGGCCCACCAGGAACAACACGGTCATGGCCAGGCTGCCGAACACTTTGAAGTCGACCCAGTAATCCTGGAAGGTAAAGGCCACGAACAGGTTGGCGGCGCCGCAGAACAGGAAGAACACGATCCAGGCCACGTTCAAGCGTGTCCAAACCGGCTCCGGCAGTGTCAACGCATGGCCCATGATCCGTTTGATCAGCAGGCGGTCACCGATGAAGTGACTGCCGGTAAACACCAGCGCGAACAGCCAGTTCACCACCGGCGCTTTCCATTTGAGGAAGGTTTCGCTGTGGAAGGCCAGGGTCAGGCCGCCGAATACCAGGCAGGCAATGAGGGTCAGCCATTGGCTTTTTTCCAGCTTGCGCTGGGAGATGAAGATAGCGCCGTAGACGACGATAGAGCTGATGATCAGGACGGCGGTGGCGCTGTAGATGCCCCCGAACGACACCGGGTGACCGGCGATATCGATGACCCTGGGGTCGAGTTTGGTAACGATGAAAAACAGCAACAGCGGGATGAAGTCGATGAATTGTTTCACAGTAAGAGCCAGAAGCTGGATGTGGCGGCATAATAACAAACATCCTTGGTAGCGAAAGCGCCAGCTGACTTGAGGTTACACATCCCCGTGAATGTTGATTTGCACTGCCACAGCACGGCCTCCGACGGCGCCCTAGCGCCCGCGGTACTGGTTGCGCGTGCGTTTGAAAAAGGCGTGCGAGTCCTGGCGTTGACCGACCACGACACCCTCGAAGGCCTCGACGAAGCCCGCGAAGCCGCGCATTCATTGGGCATGCAACTGGTCAACGGCGTGGAATTGTCCTGCACCTGGGGCGGCGCCACCATTCATGTGCTCGGCTACGGCTTCGATCAGCAAGCCCCGCCGTTGGTGCAGGCCATCGCCGATTTGCACGATGGCCGCTGGCTGCGGTCCGAAGAAATAAGCCGCAAGCTTAGCCTTAAAGGCATGCCCAACGCCCTCGACGGCGCCCGCGCCATTCAGCAGGAACTGGGCGACAGCGGCAATGCACCGGCGCGGCCGCACTTTGCCGACTGGATGGTGCGTGAAGGGTTCGTCAAAGACCGCGCCGAAGCCTTCCGCAAATGGCTGGGGGCTGGCAAGTTGGGGGATGTGAAGCAACACTGGCCGACCCTGGAAGACACGGTCGGGACCCTGCGTGCCTCCGGCGCCTGGGTGAGCCTGGCGCATCCCTGGCATTACGATTTCACCCGCAGCAAGCGCCGCAAGCTGATCAGCGACTATATTGGAGCGGGCGGCCACGCGATCGAAGTGGTCAATGGGCATCAACCCGCCGAACAGGTCGGCAGCCTGGCGATCCTTGCCCGCGAATTTGGTCTGCTGGTCAGCGCCGGCAGTGATTTTCATGGCCCAGGTGGGTGGTCCGAAATCGGCGAGTATCGCCAGGTACCCGAAGACCTGCCGCTCTTGTCGGGGCGATTCAAGCATGACCCCATTATTGCCACCGTCTGAACAGGTAGAACACGTGAGTCAATTCTTCCAGATTCATCCGGAAAACCCCCAGGCGCGCCTGATCAAGCAGGCCGTCGAGATCATTCGCGCCGGCGGCGTGGTGATCTACCCGACTGATTCGTCCTACGCCATTGGTTGCCAGATCGGCGACAAGGGCGCGGTGGAGCGTGTAAGACGCCTGCGCCAGCTGGACGACAAGCACAACTTCGCGCTGATCTGCAGCGACCTGTCCCAGCTCGGCCTGTTCGCCAAGGTCGACACCGGTACTTTCCGCCTGCTCAAGGCGCACACGCCGGGGCCCTACACCTTTATTCTCAACGCCACCCGCGAAGTGCCGCGACTGCTGTTGCACCCCAAGAAGCGCACCATCGGCCTGCGGGTGCCGGAACATCCCATCGCCCTGGCGCTGCTCGAAGAGCTGGGTGAGCCTTTGATGAGTGTGTCGCTGATCATGCCGGGTGAAGATGAGCCGCTGTACGACCCCTACGAAATGCGTCAATTGCTGGAAAAACAGGTCGACCTGATCATCGACGGCGGCTACGGCGGCAACAAGGCCTCCACCGTGATCAACCTGGCCGACGGTGAGCCCGAGGTGATTCGCGTGGGTTGCGGCGACCCGGCCCCGTTCATGGTCGAGGCCTGAATGTCAGCCGTGGAAACCGTTGATCCCCAGGCGGGCGCCCAGCAGGAACTGCCGTTTGCCATGGTGTATGGCCAGGCGGTCATGGAAATGCCGCTGGATCTGTACATTCCCCCGGACGCCCTGGAAGTCTTCCTTGAAGCGTTCGAGGGTCCGCTGGACTTGCTGCTGTACCTGATCCGTAAACAGAACATCAACATCCTCGACATTCCGGTGGCGGAAATCACCCGCCAGTACATGGGCTATGTCGAGTTGATGCAATCGGTACGTCTGGAATTGGCCGCCGAATACCTGGTGATGGCCGCCATGCTCGCCGAGATCAAGTCGCGCATGCTGCTGCCGCGTTCGGAAACGGTGGAAGCCGAAGAAGACGACCCGCGCGCCGAGCTGATCCGCCGCCTGCAAGAATACGAACGCTTCAAGGCCGCCGCCGAAGGCATCGACGGCTTGAGCCGGGTGGGCCGCGACGTAGTAGTGCCCAAGCTCGACGCCCCCGAAGCCCGCGCACGCAAACTGCTGCCGGACGTGAGCCTGGAAGAGTTGCTGATGTCCATGGCCGAGGTGCTGCGCCGGGGCGATATGTTTGAAAGCCACCAGGTCAGTCGCGAGGCGTTGTCGACCCGTGAGCGCATGAGCGATGTGCTTGAGCGCCTGAAGGGCGGTGGTTTTGTGCCTTTTGTCGAACTGTTTACTAAAGAAGAAGGGCGCCTGGGCGTAGTGGTGACCTTTATGGCGATCCTCGAATTGGTCAAGGAGTCCTTGGTCGAGCTGGTCCAGAATGAGCCTTTTGCGGCTATCCACGTGCGGGCGCGAGCCGAATAAAGAGCTGAATCGATGAATCTGACTGAACCCCGCGAACTGGCGCCGCTGCTGGAAGCCTTCCTACTGGCCTCAGGTAAGCCGCAATCTCTGGAACGCCTGTTCGAACTCTTTGAAGAAGCCGAGCGCCCTGAGCCGTCGGTGTTTAAGAAGGCGCTGGAAATCCTGCGCAAGTCCTGCGATGGCCGCGCCTTTGAACTGCGCGAAGTGGCGTCGGGTTACCGCCTGCAGATCCGTGAGAAGTTTTCCCCGTGGGTCGGCCGTTTGTGGGAAGAGCGTCCGCAACGTTATTCGCGGGCGATGCTGGAGACCATGGCGCTGATCGCCTATCGCCAGCCGATTACGCGTGGCGAGATCGAAGATGTGCGGGGCGTGGCGGTCAACAGTCATATCGTCAAGACCTTGCTGGAACGCGAGTGGATCCGCATCGTCGGCTACCGCGACGTGCCCGGCAAACCGGCGATGTTCGCCACCACCAAGGTGTTTCTCGACCATTTCAACCTTAAAAACCTCGACGACCTGCCGCCGCTGGCCGAACTGCGCGAGATGGAAGCCGAGCCGGTGCTCGATTTTGACGACGCGCCCGTCCCCGCGGGCCTGCAGGAATTGGCCGATGCCAGCGCCGAGCCGGAAGAGCCGAAGGACGAGACCAGTTTCCATACGTTGCTGCTGGAATTGGACGACATGGAGCAGGGCATCAAGACTGACTTTGACGACCTGCTGCGTGACGGTGCCGCCGAACCTGAAACTCAACCGAACGTTGAGGGTGAGCCTGAAGTCGAAGCAGAGCCCGAGCCAGAGGAAGACATCCTTGGCGTGGCTGAAGCCCGTGCAAAACTTCTCGCCGCCGTCGCCGCTCTCGAACAACCGCCCCTGAGCGACGAGGAGGACGAAGCCCGCGCCCTGGCAGAAGCCATCGAAGCCGAGCGTCGCCAGTTCGAAGACTGACGCAATCTGACTGTTCTTAAAAAGGATTGCCCATGAGTTCCACCAAAGACCCCTGCATCAGCCTCTGCAAATTCAACGCCGACATCTGCGTCGGCTGTGGCCGCAGCAAGCGCGAGATCCGCGCCTGGAAGAAACTCGACAAGGCCGACAAACGCACGGTCCTGGCCGAAGCCGAACTCCGATTGCTGGCCCTGGGCGCCACCGGTCGGCGGAAAAGCAAATGATTAGGGTGTTATCGACTAGTCTCTGATGCGCAACGCGCACCATGCGCGTATGATTCGCGACCCTTTGCCGAGCTATTCGGCCAAAGCCCCGCTTTCAACACTCTTCAGGCCACGCCTGAATCGACCCACCGGGAGGTGCTTAAGATGAACGACAAAGACCAGAACGACAGCCAGGAAATCGGCCCAGCAGGCGAAAAACTGCAAAAGGTGCTGGCGCGTATCGGCGTGGGCTCGCGCCGCGACGTCGAAGCCTGGATCACCCAGAAGCGCATCAAGGTCAACGGCGTCGAGGCCACCCTCGGCCAGCGCGTCGACCTGCACGATGCAATCACCATTGATGGCAAGGTCATCAAGCGTGAAGAGGCCGCCGAA
Source organism: Pseudomonas sp. FH1 (assembly GCF_000510895.2). Classification (NCBI taxonomy): domain Bacteria; kingdom Pseudomonadati; phylum Pseudomonadota; class Gammaproteobacteria; order Pseudomonadales; family Pseudomonadaceae; genus Pseudomonas; species Pseudomonas sp. FH1. Next base: position 98,924 of record NZ_AOHM01000002.1, on the reverse strand, counting down.
TCGGTGCGTCGCGTGATCATGTACAACAAGCCGGACGGCGAGATCTGCACCCGTGACGACCCGGAAGGCCGTCCGACCGTGTTCGACAAGATGCCCAAGCCGAAAGAAGGTCGTTGGATCAACATCGGACGTCTGGACATCAACACCACCGGCTTGCTGATGTTCACCACTGACGGTGAACTGGCCAACCGCCTGATGCACCCGTCCTACGAGATGGACCGCGAATACGCCGTGCGTGTACGTGGCGAAGTCGATGACGAGATGATCGAGCGCCTCAAGGCGGGCGTGGTGCTGGAAGACGGCCCGGCCAAGTTCACCGACATCAAGCAGGCGCCAGGCGGCGAAGGTTTCAACCACTGGTACCACTGCGTGGTGATGGAAGGGCGTAACCGTGAAGTGCGTCGCCTGTGGGAATCCCAGGGCCTGGTGGTCAGCCGCCTGAAGCGCGTGCGTTTCGGTCCGGTGTTCCTCAACTCCGACCTGCCGATGGGCCGCTGGCGCGAAATGAGCCAGTACGAAGTCGACATCCTCAGTGCCGAAGTCGGCCTGACACCGGTCGCGATGCCGCAGATGAACGCCAAGAGCAAAGACAAGCTTGAGCGTATGCAGCGCAAATCGTCGCGTCCTGTGGCACGTACCGAGCGTGTGGCCCGCACCCTGCGCCCGGCGCTGAATGCACCGGCAACCGGCGGTCGTATCTCCCGTGAGCCGCAGATCGAAGGTGAGCGTCGCCCAACCGCGCCATCGCGCCAGGAAGGTGAACGTGCGCCACGTGCACCGCGCCCGGCCCCGGCCGGTGGTCGCAGCAACCGGGGTGAAGCGGATCGCCCGGCCGATAACGCCAGCACCAAGCGTCCAGCCAAGCCGGCGGCGAACAAGCGCCCTGGCCCGAAACTGGTCGCGGACGAGCCGTCGGGCAAGCGCCGTGGCGCCCCGGCCGGTTCGGGTCAGCGTCCTGGTTTTGGTCGTAAGAAGCCGCAGTGATGTAAGTGCTGCACAAAAACGCCAACCCTCGGGTTGGCGTTTTTTTATGCACAGCATTTGTCAGAACGCAAAAGTCCCATCGAATACTGGCTTGTCATCCAACGCCAACACCCCACTGGCAAAGATCAGATCCAGGTGATGGCTGCCTTTCTGCCCGCCCCCCAAACCCAGGTGCAGCCCACAGTGGCGCTCCTCAAACCCGGCATTGCGCGCATACAGATCCTTCACGCCTTCATTGGTGCCAATCCCCAATTCCTCAACGCGACGGTTCGACGGGTTGGCATTCAGGTACTTGTTGAAATCATCTGCCAGCCCCGGCACCTCACTGGCCACGCTGCAGATGGTCGAGTTCTCGATCCACAGCTCCAGTGGTGACGCCAGCACGCCATATTTACGCGCAAACGGGATGGTGCTGAGAAAGGTGCCGACAAACCTCACTTGGCCATTGATGGCTTCACTGTGGGTGGCGATCTCGCCGGGGGCCAGGTCGTGGTTGCCGATGCCGTTGATATTGGTCCACTTCTTGATGCTGCTCATCGGCGCTTCCAGGCGTGAGCCGTGCTTGTCGGTAAAGCTCAGCACCGTGGCCTGGGACATGCGCCGGATCAGCGTGGCATTGAGGTCGGCAATTCGCTGGGGTTCGACACTGAAGGTGTCATAGAAGTAGTCGCCGTAGTCCTTGAACAGCAGGGATTTTTTCCAGTGTTCGGCCATCACACCCTGCAGGGCGCGGATAAAGTCCGGGCCTTCGGCGCGAGGGTTGGGCAGGGTGGAAGAGTCGTAGAGAAACAGGTACAGGTCGCAAGCTTCGATGGCCTCGGCCAGGGTGTCGCTGGCGGCGAGGTCCAGGCGCTGCACCTGGAAGTTGAAGCGTGCGGCGCTGCTGTGGGTGATCGCCTGGGCGATGGCGTCGTAGCGCTCGGTATGGCCCAGCAGCACGGTGGGGCGACTCAGGCCATTGAGGGCCGGGTGGTGCGCGAGGTAGTAGAGAAAGTGTTCGACGGCGCGGGCCTTGTCCATGACGTGTTTCCTTCTGTGCCTTGGGTAAGGAGGCAGATGCCGTGCACAGCACCTGCCGGATGCCTGCCGATATTTAGAATGGCCACATCGCGGTGCCGAACGGCACAACGGCGTCGGCTTGCATCATTTCAACGGCGGCCTCATGGGTCGGCGCTTCAAACCAATCGTCGAGTTGCAGTTCGGTTTCCAGGTCGTTTTCCAGTGCTTGCATGGTGTATCTCCTAGAGGACGTTGTTTGAGAACGGCTTGCCAACGGGCTTCGCTGGCAAGTGGGAAGAACCTAGGAGAGAGTGTTTCAAAATGCAAAATTTTTATTGACACGGTTTCATTTGGATTTTTTGTTCTGTTTTTTGTGTTTGAATTTTTCTTTAGCAAATTCAGGGAACTACGCAGGCTAAATTGTAGGAAATTTCCGAGCGACAATTTTCCTCAAAATTACGGCTGTAACGTTAATTTTCCGTGCTGTAACGATTAATTTACGAGTAAATGGCGACATTATTGGCTGACCCGGCCCTGTAAGGATTACCTGACAGATCGTCGCACTCGTCTCTCGAGGGCGCCCCCAAGCTGGCGAGCGGTGTACAATCCGCCGCGTTTTACTGTGACCCCCTTGCGTAACCACGCAAAAGGCCAAGACCCCAGGGTTTACCCACCCTGATCACTCCGCCTGGCCACGAGCCGGACGGGTTCGATTTCGTCACAGATAAAAACAAACAGGTGACGCATGACCGTTAGAAAGACGCTGTACTGCTGGTGCTTGCGCTGGGGTTTGAGCGGCGCTGCTTGAGTCGGTAATTCAAGGCAGCAACCTGCATTCAACATCATCAAACCTTGCGTGAGAGCCTTTTCATGAGTGTTCCCCCTTCCTCTTCAGGCGAGCTGAAACGCGGCCTGAAAAACCGGCATATCCAGTTGATCGCCCTGGGTGGCGCCATCGGCACCGGCCTGTTCCTCGGCTCGGCCGGGGTGCTCAAATCCGCTGGCCCGTCGATGATCCTGGGCTATGCCATCTGCGGCTTCATTGCTTTCATGATCATGCGCCAGCTCGGCGAAATGATCGTCGAAGAACCGGTCGCCGGTTCCTTCAGCCACTTTGCCCACAAGTACTGGGGCGGTTTCGCCGGCTTCCTGTCGGGCTGGAACTGCTGGATCCTGTACATCCTCGTGGGCATGTCGGAGCTGACGGCGGTCGGCAAATATGTGCACTACTGGTGGCCGGAGATCCCGACCTGGGTCTCGGCCGCGGCGTTCTTCGTGCTGATCAATCTGATCAACCTGGCCAACGTCAAAGTCTTCGGTGAAGCCGAGTTCTGGTTTGCCATTATCAAGGTGGTGGCCATCGTTGGCATGATCGCCCTGGGCAGCTATTTGCTGGTCAGCGGCAGCGGCGGGCCACAGGCCTCGGTGACCAACCTGTGGGAGCACGGCGGTTTCTTCCCCCATGGCGTCGGCGGGTTGGTGATGGCCATGGCAATCATCATGTTCTCCTTCGGCGGCCTGGAAATGCTCGGCTTCACCGCCGCTGAAGCGGACCAGCCACGCACCGTGATCCCGAAAGCGATCAACCAGGTGATCTATCGAATCCTGATCTTCTACATCGGTGCGCTGGTCGTACTGCTGTCGCTGACGCCATGGGACAGCCTGCTCACCACCCTCAACGCCTCCGGCGACGCCTACAGCGGCAGCCCGTTCGTGCAGGTGTTCTCGATGCTGGGCAGCAACACCGCTGCGCATATCCTCAACTTCGTGGTCCTGACCGCCGCGCTGTCGGTGTACAACAGCGGCACTTACTGCAATAGCCGCATGCTGTTGGGCATGGCCGAGCAGGGCGATGCGCCCAAGGCCTTGGCGAAGATCGACAAGCGCGGCGTACCGGTACGCTCCATCCTCGCGTCGGCGGCGATCACCCTGGTGGCGGTGCTGATGAACTACCTGATCCCGCAACACGCGCTGGAACTGCTGATGTCGCTGGTAGTGGCCACGCTGGTGATCAACTGGGCGATGATCAGCTTCTCCCACTTCAAGTTCCGCCAACACATGAACCGCACCGGCCAGGTGCCGCTGTTCAAGGCGTTGTGGTACCCGTACGGCAACTATGTGTGCCTGGCGTTCGTGGTGTTTATCCTGGTGATCATGCTGATGATTCCGGGGATCCAGGTGTCGGTGTACGCGATCCCGGTGTGGGTGGCGTTTATGGCGGTGTGTTACTGGGTCAAGAACAAGCGCAGTGCCCGCGCAGCCATGGGCACAACGGGGACGGTTCTGGAGTAGGACCTTTCCTCCAACAGAAAACCCGGCGCCATGCCGGGTTTTTTGTGTGCAGGGGCAGGTTAGAATCGCCCCTCGTTTTTTCAGCGTGCCTGGAGGCCCCATGCAACACACCGACATCGACGGCGGCGCCTTGCAGCGCGATGAACTGGAAGACCTGGTCGACCAGCATGGTGGCCCCTTGCGCCTGATCGGAGTGGATTTGAGCGGCGCTGATCTGTCGCGCATGGCCTTGGATCACTGGGTGTTCGAACGCTGCATCCTGGTCCAGACCTCCTTTCTCGGTTCGCGCCTGGAAGGCACCCAGTGGAAAAGCTGCCGCGCCAGTCTCGCCATTTTCGAAGCGGCGAACCTGTTGGAAGCGCACTTCCATAGCTGCGATCTGAACAACACCCGCTGGCAGCGCAGCAAGCTGTCCCAGGCGAGCTTTGAGCACTGTAAGTTGACCGGCGCCAATTTCACCCATTGCGCCTCGCTGGGCTTGAGCTTCAGCGAAACGCGGTTGAACAGCGCCTTCTTGTCCGGGCTGTCGTTTGCCCGCACCGTGCTGAATAACCTGGATTTCTCCGACAGCGATTTGTCGGATGCCGACTTTCGCAAGGCCGAGCTGATCGATTGCAGCCTGGCCCACGCTCGTATCAACGGCGCCAATTTTGCTGGCGCCGACTTGCGGGGGGCGGATTTAAGCGGGTTTCGCCTGAATGATGCCAAACTGTTCAAAGGCGCCGTGATTTCCAAAGCCCAGGCGTCGATGTTGTTGTCCGAGTTGGGCTTGTCCGTTGCTTAAGGTTTTTGATTGATGCTGGTGATTTCCAACAATGTGCAGCTGCCCGACGCCGAGATCGAGCTGACCGCCATTCGCGCCCAGGGCGCTGGTGGACAGAACGTCAACAAGGTGTCGAGTGCCGTGCACCTGCGATTTGATATCCCGGCGTCGTCGCTGCCCGAGTTCTACAAGGAGCGCTTGCTGGCGCTGCGCGACAGCCGCATCACCAGTGAAGGCGTGCTGGTACTCAAGGCCCAGCAATACCGGACCCAGGAGCAGAACCGCGCGGATGCGCTGGAGCGTCTGGTGGAATTGATCCTCAGCGCCACCAAGGTGGAGAAAAAACGCCGCCCGACCAAGCCGACCCTGGGCTCGAAAAAGCGCCGGCTTGAATCCAAGACCAAGCGCGGCAGCATCAAGGCCGGGCGCGGCAAGGTCGACTTCTAGTCGCCACGTGCCTCACGGGCCTTGGGTGCCTGACGGTACAGGTACAGGCTCAGCAGCAAACCACCCAGGGCTGCAAGGGCGGCGAAGAGGAAGATCGACGCAAAGCCGAAGCCGGCTGCCACGGCCCCGGCGAGCGGTCCGGTGATGCCCAGCGACAGGTCGATAAACAGCGAGTAAGCGCCCACCGCCGAGCCGCGGCTGGAGGCCGGCACCAAGTTGACGGCCTCCACCCCCAGCGCCGGGAACACCAGGGAAAATCCAAAGCCGCTCAAGGCGGCGCCAGCCAGGGCCAGGTTGGCGTCCGGCGCCAGCCACAGCAACAGCAAGCCGAGAATCTCCACCGACAGGCAGGCAATCGCCACGCGAAAGCCGCCGATCCGGTTGATCAGGTTGCCGAACAACAACCGTGCGCCGATAAAGCTGGCGCCGAACAGGCTCAGGGCCCACACCGCGTTATCCCAGTGCTGGGTGGTGTAATACAAGGTGATGAAGGTGGCGATGGTGCCAAAGCCGATGGAGCCCAGCGCCAAGGCACAGCCATGGGGCAATACGCGGCCCAGCACATTCATGAAGGGCAGGCGCACGCCGGCAACAATTGGTGCGGCGACTTTGTTCCAGGCCAGCAGCAGGCCGACGATGGCCAGCAAGATAATGCTGACGCCCATGCTCCACAGCCCGAAATTTCTTACCAGCAACACGCCCAGTGGCGCGCCGACGGCCAGCGCGCCGTAGCTGGCGATGCCGTTCCAGGAAATCACCTTGGCGGTGTTCTGCGCACCGACCCGTCCGATGCCCCAGCCGATCGCGCCCGAACCTACCAGGCTTTCCGCGCTGCCAAGGACCAGGCGGCCAATCAACAGGCTGCCCAGGCTCAAGGCCGGCAGGCTGGAAAACCACGCCGCAAGCAGCATGAACACACCGCTCAGGCCGCAGCCAGCCAGGCCGATCAGCACGGCGCGCTTGCTGCCCAGGTTGTCGATGATTTTGCCCGCATACGGGCGGCTGAGCAGGGTAGCCAGGTATTGCACGCTGATCACCAGGCCGGCAACCACCGCGCCGTAACCCAGCTCACTGTGGACATAGCCCGGCAACACGGCCAAGGGAATGCCGATATTCAGGTAGCCAATGAAGGTGAACAACACGATGGAAACAACTTGCAGCGTGACCGCCATGGGGCGCTGGGTATCGGGCATGGGAAAGGTCCACTGTCGCGGCAGGTAAAGATAGGCTGCTAATGATACCGGTGGTTTGGCTTGCGCAGGGCGGTAAAACGCAAAAACCTCCGCTCAGAAAGACGTCAGGCTTGGGCAGGGGCCAGCAATTGGGTGGTGACCAGGGCGGCCAGGGCGTTTTCCTGGGTGCCGAAACGCTTGAGCAGCAGCGCTTGTTTGTCGGCGCTGAGGCGGTTCCAGATCTCGACCATCTGCAAGGCCGCGTCGAGTACAGCGGTATCCGGGTTGTCGAGGAGGGTATCGGTCATGGCGGGCGTCTCGATGGGTTCAGGCAGTGTGGAAAGCGCTCAAAGCTGCGCTTTCCACACGGTCTGGTACGGCGTCAGTCCTGGCTTTCGCTGTCGACTGGTTTTGCTTCTTTGGCCTCAGGCTGTTTGTCACTGGCCTGCTGCGGTGTTGGCTGCTCTGTAGGGTGCAGGCTTGGGAAGGGGAGATTAGGTATCTCGTGCATCGTCGTCGCTCCTCGCAAGGTCTGTTTTTTCAATCGCAGGTGATTCCGCGCTCTCAAAAAGCCTTGGCAGGATACAGCACTGCAAATGACAAAAAGATTTTAATGTCGGCAGATGGATGAACTTTCATCGTTTAAACGGTCGTTCGGTTAGAACGGCACCTTGCCGAGGATCATGTCGCGGTACATCACAAAATCCCCCAAGAGGCTGTAGAACGGGTGCTGAAACGTCGCCGGACGGTTCTTTTCGAAGAAGAAATGGCCGATCCAGGCAAAGCTGTAACCGGCAATGGGCAAAGCGATCAGCAAGCCCAGCGACCCTCTGCCGATGGCATACGCCAAAATGCCGATGACCAGCGTGGTGCCGATAAAGTGCAGGCGCCGGCAGGTGCTGTTGGCGTGTTCGCTCAGGTAATACGGATAAAACTCAGCAAAGCTATTGAATCGCTTGACGTTTTCCACGGTGACCGGCCCTTTGATTGTTATGCCGCCCAACAGATGTTCGGCGGGGAGCTTATTTGAGTCTAGAGTGATCAGTGGTAACAGCCAGTGACAATAGATGCCACTTTAGTATCCTTGGCTTCCTGGCTGCCGTTTGAGCCTGCTTTATTAAGAAGACGCCATGAGCGAACGAACAACTTCTGCAAGCTGGGCGATGGGGATAGTCAAGGCATTGGAAATGGACGGCCTGGATTGCCGCGCCTTGTTCAAGCAGCTCGGCCTCGACTACGCCGCCCTGAGCGATCCCGATGCGCGGTTTCCGCAGGACTCCATGACCCGCCTGTGGCAGCGCGCGGTGGAGCTGTCGGGTAACCCGGCAATCGGCCTGAACATGGGCAAAGTGGTGCGTCCGGCGTCATTTCATGTGGCCGGTTATGCATTGATGTCCAGCAACACCCTGGCCGAAGGCTTCATGCGCCTAGTGCGCTACCAGCGGATCATTGCTGAAAGTGCCGACCTGAGTTTCCGACTGATCCCCGAAGGTTATGCGCTGATTCTGACGGTACACGGTGACCATCTGCCGCCTACCCGGCAAAGCGCCGAAGCCTCGCTGGCCAGTGCCTTGGCCCTGTGCGGCTGGCTGACCGGCCGCACGCTGCAGCCGCGCAAGGTGGTGCTGCAAGGTGAGCAACCGGCGGACCTGGCCCCGTACAAACAAGCCTTCCATGCGCCGCTGGAGTTCAATGCACCCTACGACGCGCTGATTTTCGAGCGGGCCGACATGGACGCGCCGCTGCCCACGGCCAACGAGGCCATGGCCTTGCTGCATGACCGCTTTGCCGGTGAATACCTGGCGCGCTTCTCGGAAAGCCGCGTGACCCACAAGGCGCGGCAGGTGTTGTGCCGCCTGTTGCCCCAGGGCGAGCCCAAGCGTGAAGTGGTGGCCCAGACGTTGCACTTGTCCCAGCGCACCTTGCAGCGGCGCTTGCAGGAGGAGGGCACCAGCTTTCAGACCCTGCTCGATGACACCCGCCGTGAACTGGCCGAGCAATACCTGGCGCAACCCAGCATGACCCTGCTGGAAATTGCCTACCTGTTGGGCTTTGCCGACCCGAGCAACTTCTTCCGCGCGTTTCGTCGCTGGTTCGATGTCACGCCCGGCGAATACCGGGCGCGGTTGTTGGACGCGTCGAGCGTCAGTGGCGCCAAAACGCCGGAATACACAGAACAAAGACCGTAATGATCTCCAGCCGGCCGAGCAGCATGCCCAGCGACAGGATCCACTTGGCCGCATCCGGCAGGCTGGCGAAATTGCCCGCCGGGCCAATGGTTTCGCCCAGGCCCGGGCCCACGCCCGAAACGGTACTCGCGGCGCCGGTCAAGGCGGTCATCCAGTCCAGGCCAAGCAGCGACAAGGCCAGGGCGATGGCACAGATGGTGATGGCGAAGAAGAACGAAAAGGTCAGGATCGACCGCACGATCTCTTCGTCGAGACGGTGGCCGTTGTACTTCTGCTTGATCACCGCGCGCGGGTGAATCAGCTGGTTCAAGTTGGCCTTGAGCAGGATATACGCAACCTGGAAGCGGAAGATCTTGATCCCGCCGGCCGTGGAGCCCGAACAGCCGCCGATAAAACCGAGGTAGAAGAACAGCATCAGTGAGAAATTGCCCCACAGGCTGTAGTCCCCGAGTGCAAACCCTGTGGTCGTCACCACCGACGTGACGTTCAGCGCCACATGACGCAGCGCGTCCAGCCAGTGCAGGTTGGTGGTCCACCAGTACCAGGTGCCCAATACCAGCCAGGTCACCAGCAACAAACCGAGCAGGCCCTGGACCTGCTGGTCCTTGATCAACGCCCGGCGGTTACCGCGTAAGGTGGCCACATACAGGGTAAACGGCAAGCTGCCGAGGATCATCACCACCACGGCTACCCAGTGCACCGCCGGTTGTTTCCAGTGCGCCAGGGATTCATCGGAGGTGGAGAACCCGCCGGTGGAAATCGCTGACATCGCATGGTTGATCGCATCGAACAAGCCCATGCCGGCCCACCAGAACGCCAGGCTGCCGAGGATGGTGATGCCCACGTAGGCCGCCACGATCAGTCGCGCCACCATGTGCGAGCGGGGCATGACCTTTTCCGAACGGTCCGAGGATTCGGTCTGGAACAGGCGCATGCCACCAATGCGCAGCAGCGGCAGGATCGCTACCGCCATGCCGATAAAGCCGATACCGCCGAGCCAGTGCAGCAGCGAACGCCACATCAAGATACCCGGCGACATCGCGTCCAGGCCGCTCAACACCGTGGAGCCGGTGGCGGTAATGCCGGACATGCTTTCAAAAAACGAGTCGGTGTAGCTGATGTGCTGGGTCAGCAGGAATGGCAGCGCGGCAAAGATACACACCACCACCCAACTGCTGACGGTCAGCAGGTACATGTCCCGCGGGCGCAGGTGCACATGCTCGGGGCGACCGGGAATCACCAGCGCCAGGCCGGCGATAAAGGTGATCATGCTGGCCCACAGGAAGGAGGGCAGGTCGCTGGTGCGTTCGAAGATCACCAGGGTGGCCATGGGCACGACCATCGCGATCGCGAGGGTGATCAGGAAGATGCCGATGATGAAACCGATGATGCGCAGGGTCGGCAACGCCATGAATTTCGCTCGAGATAGGGCAGAGGCGCCATTCTACCTGGGGTGCAGGGCATGTAAACCGCCCATGAAAAAGGCGACCCGAAGGTCGCCTCATTCAACTGCGCATTGATCAGAACTCGTGATCAGCGTTATCCGGGTTCAGGTCGCTGATACCCAGCTTGCCCGCCGCCGCTTCGATCGAACCGGTCTGCTTGACCAGGGCGGCGATGGCGTCACGGACGATCTGGTTGCCCGCATCGTTACCGGCCGCGATCAGTTGGTCGTAGTGCTCACCCTTGTTGGCGTGGTCAACCATGACCTGGATCTTCGCTTCGGTAGCCGCCAGGTCCGCTTTCAGTGCGGTGTCGGCTGCCGGGTCGTCCTTGGCCACCAGGGACGACAGGCTGGCGCCGGTCATTTTGGTGCCGTCGACGCGGGTGTACTCGCCCAAGTAGACGTTGCGGATGCCCTTGGCGTCGTAGAAGTGCGAGTTGTGAGTGTTGTCGCTGAAGCAGTCCTGCTCGTCTTCCGGCGAGTTGGCTTCCAGGGAAACCTTCATGCGCTCACCGGCCAGTTCGCCCAGGGACAGGCTGCCCATGCCGAACAGCATTTTGCGCAGGCCGTCGGTGGCAGGTTCTGCCTCCAGGGTGGCGCGGTAGTTGTCTTCAACGTTGGGTTTCCAGTTGCCGACCATTTCTTCCAGGTCGCTGACCAGCAGTTGGGTCACAGCGCTCAGGTAGGCGCGGCGACGCTCGTTGTGGCCGCCAGTGGCGCCGTCGCCGGTCAGGTAGTCCGACGCAGGACGGTTGCCGGCGCCTGGGCCGGTGCCGTTCAGGTCTTGGCCCCAGAGCAGGAATTCGATGGCGTGGTAGCCGGTGGCGACGTTGGCCTCGGAACCGCCCAGCTCGTTGAGGCTGGCGAGTTTTTCCGGGGTGATGTCCTTCACGTCGACCTTGTCTTCGCCGACCTGGATTTCGTTGTTGGCGATGATGTTGGCAGTGGCGCCTGGGTTACCCAGGGCGTGTTCGTAGGACTTGTCGACATAGTCGATGAGGCCTTCGTCCAGCGGCCATGCGTTCACCTGGCCTTCCCAGTCGTCGATGATGGTGTTGCCGAAGCGGAACACTTCACTTTGCAGGTAAGGAACGCGGGCGGCGATCCAGGCGGTGCGCGCGGCTTTCAGGGTTTCGTCGTTCGGCTTGGCGAGGAACGCGTCGATAGCGGTTTGCAGGGTTTTCGCGGTGGACTCGGCATCGCTGTAGACCGCGAACACCATGTCTGCGTAATGCGCGACCACGGCCTTGGCAGCGGCTTCGTCGACCTGGCCGGCAGGGGTGGCAGCCGCTGGAGCGGTAGTGCTGGCAGCCGGGGTCGGCGCCTGAGGCGCGGCGGCCTTGTCTTTACCTTCGCCGCAACCGGCGAGAGAAATGGCAATGGCCAGCAGACTGGCGGTGGCCAGGGGCATACGAATCATGGCGAACATCCTGCTTCGGTTGTTGATGGGGCGCGCGGGGGAGCGCAAAAACTGCGACATAATGCGAAAGATTTGCATTTTGTGTAAAGGGTTATACGCGGGAAATATTCAGTATCGTTTTGCTGCATCAGAGAATCGCGGCGTTATTGCGCTCCGACTGCTTTAAAAAAGCCGCCAACTCCCGCGCCGGCAAGGGTTTGCTGTAGTGATAACCCTGACCTTCATGGCAGCCTTCGGAGATGATGTAGGCCTCCTGCTCGGCGGTTTCCACGCCTTCGGCGATCACCTGCATACCGAGGCTTTTGCCCAGTTGGATGATCGCCCGCACGATGGTGGCGTCGTCGTCATCGTCCAGCAGGTCCTGCACGAAGCTCTTATCGATCTTGATCTTGTCCAGCGGCAGGCTTTTCAAGTAGCTGAGGGATGAGTAGCCGGTGCCGAAGTCATCAATCGCAATCAATGCCCCGGAACGGCGCAGGCTCAGCAGGTGCTGGGCGGCGGTGCTGATGTCTTCCATCAGGCCGGTCTCGGTGACTTCCAGTTCCAGGCTGCGCGGCGGCAGGCGGTAGATCTGCATCAGGTTGTTGACCACCCGCGGCAACTCGGTGTGGTGCAATTGCACGGTGGACAGGTTGACCGCCATGCGCAACTCGGTGAAGCCCAGGTCGTGCCATTCGCGCAATTGCCGGCAGGCTTGGTCGAGCACCCATTCGCCAATCGGGATGATGGTGCCGTTCTGCTCGGCCAGCGGGATAAACAGGTCCGGCGGCACCAGGCCATGTTCCGGGTGCTGCCAGCGGATCAGCGCTTCCACGCCGACCACATGGTGATCGCGGTAGCTGATCTGCGGCTGGTACACCAAGTGGAATTGGTCGCGGCTCAGGGCATCGCGCAGGTCTTTTTCCAGCTCGCGGCGACGGCGCATTTCGCTGTCGACGCTGGCGATATAGAACTGGTAACGGTTGCGCGACCGGGTCTTGGCCAGGGTCATGGTTTGCTCGGCTTTTTGCAGCAGCTTCTCGGTGCTGTCGCCGTCTTCCGGGAACAGGGTGATGCCGATGGTGGCGCGTAGGCGGATGCCTTCGTGGTCGAGAGCAAATTCCGCTTCAAGGTCATCGAGGATGCTTTGCGCCAGTTCGGCGGCCTCGTAGGGCTGGTCGATATCGGCTTGTACCAGGGCGAACTGGTCGCCGCCCAGCCGGGCCAGGGCACCGAGGCGGCCGCTGTGGGCACGCAAACGGTCGGCCAGGGCCAGCAGCAATTTGTCGCCGGCCTGGTAGGTGAACTGTTCGTTGACGCTCTTGAAGTCATCCAGCCCCACGCATAACACGGCCACGCGGCTTTGGCGGCGACCGGCGTCGATGAGGATCTTGTCCAGTTGCTCCTGCAGTTTCTGGCGGTTCGGCAAGCCCGTCAGGAAGTCGTACTGGGCCATGCGCAGCAGGCTGCTTTCCGCCTCATGGCGCAGGTGGGTATTGCGTTCGATGGATTCGAGCAACTGGTTGGCGGTGTTGATCCATAGCCCCAATTCGTTGCGCTCGTGGCCCTTGAGTTGCGGGATCTTGTGTTCGCTGGGCCGGTCCGGGTTGATCGACGTCAGGTGCTCGATAATCCGCGACAGCGGCTTGGTCAGCAGCCAGTGGTAGACCAGGTACAGCACCAGGCCCATCGCCAGGGCGCGCAATACCCCGGAAATAAAGATAATCACTGAACTGACAATAAACCCCTTGCCGTAGGTGGCCGTGTCGAGGGTGATGCTCAGATCGCCGTAATACTCGCTGTAGGGGCCTTTGCCGACCAATGCGGTGGTGAATGTGCGTTCCTGGCCGAGTATCAGGTCGGTCAACCAGCGGCTGGGCGATTGCTGCAATGCGCGGCTTTTCTCGGCGAGCATGGTTTCGTTGGGATGGCCGATGGACGCCATGCGCACCGCGTCATCCTGGAACAGGCCCTCAATCACTTGCATGCCCATCTCGCGGTCCAGGCTGTAGACGGCCTGGGTCGAGGGGTCGCGAAACATGTCGAGGATGCGCTGGGCATCGCCGGCCACGGCCTGGCGCGTCTTGTAGGCATCGAAAACGATCTGCGCCACGCTCAGCGCTACGCCCACGATCAATGCCGACAGCAGCACAACCCGTAGCAACTTCACCGACAAGCTGTTCTTGAGTTCCAGCTTCAAAGGGGCATTCCTTGTCTCATGCGGGTGGCCTTCAATATGCCATGAGTATTGGCAATCCCGTGAGGGCAGTCAAAGGAACATTAGGGCCGCAGGCGTCTTGAGGCTGGATGCACAGAAAAAAACAGAAAAAAACGGCGGATTTGCTCCGCCGTCTGGGTACTCGACTGGCCTGTGGTCAGGCTAAGCCTTTGCATCACTGATAGGCGGAAACCTCGATCTTCGACGGCGCCGGCGGCATCATGTCCTCACCGGGCTTGCTGGGTGCACTGGCACCGCCGCCTTCGCTACCGCCACCTGCGCCACCGGCGAGGCCTTTCATAAGGCCGCTGATGAGTTGCATCGCCATCTGCCCGCCTGCTTTTCCGATTTCTTCCATCATTGATTCTCCAGCAGAGTGTGAAAGGGTTATTCCTCTCACTGCGTGGGTGGCAGATTCCCTTCTGCGGGTTCCACGATTCCGGTCTGGCCAGCGTTGTGGAACGCCCACAAAAAAGCCCGGCAATGCCGGGCTTTTTCTACTGCAAGCGTTGCTTAGGCAGTGAAGGTCTTGCCTTCGAACTGCTCAGCCACGAACTTCCAGTTGACCAGGTTCCAGAACGCTTCCACATACTTTGGACGCACGTTGCGGTAGTCGATGTAGTAGGCGTGTTCCCACACGTCGCAGGTCAGCAGCGGGGTGTCGCCGTTGGTCAGCGGGTTGCCGGCGCCGATGGTGCTGGCCAGGGCCAGGGAACCGTCAGCCTTTTTCACCAGCCAGCCCCAACCGGAACCGAAGGTGCCGACGGAGGTCTTGGTGAACTCTTCCTTGAACTTGTCGAACGAACCGAACGCAGCGTTGATGGCATCAGCCAGTGCGCCGGTCGGTTGGCCACCGGCGTTTGGCGCCAGGCAGTTCCAGTAGAAGGTGTGGTTCCAGACCTGAGCGGCGTTGTTGAAGATGCCGCCCGAAGAGGATTTGACGATCTCTTCCAGGGTCTTGCCTTCGAACTCGGTGCCTGGCACCAGGTTGTTCAGGTTCACGACGTAGGTGTTGTGGTGCTTGTCGTGGTGGAATTCCAAGGTTTCCTTGGAGATGTGCGGCTGCAGGGCATCGTGTGCGTAGGGCAGCGGCGGCAATTCGAAAGCCATGATGATTCTCCTAATCAGGTCAGTTGCGGTGAGCGCAAGGCCGATCACGGGCGGCCAAACAAGCGCCGGGGAGTTTGTACTCTTTGCGGCGCAGGGTCCGGATCATAGCACCGGGGGTGCGGCAAAACCACGCAACAACTGTGTGGGATAGAGGTTCCAGAGCGTTTTGGAATATTCCCTAAGCCGCGATCAATTGATAGGCCACGCTGAACATCATCACCGCCACCAATAGGTCCAGCAGGCGCCAGGTTGCGGGGCGCGCCAGCCAGGGTGCCAGCCACGCCGCGCCGAGTGCCAGGGTGGCGAACCACAGGAACGATGCGCTGGCGGCGCCGGCCACGTAGGCGCCGGGTTCGGTTTGCTGTGCGCCGAGTGAGCCGATCAGCAATACAGTGTCCAGGTACACGTGCGGGTTGAGCAGGGTCACGGCCAGCGCGCTCAGCAACACCGCGCGCAGCG
Organism: Pseudomonas sp. FH1; assembly: GCF_000510895.2. NCBI lineage: Bacteria > Pseudomonadati > Pseudomonadota > Gammaproteobacteria > Pseudomonadales > Pseudomonadaceae > Pseudomonas > Pseudomonas sp. FH1. Next base: position 83,448 of record NZ_AOHM01000002.1, on the reverse strand, counting down.
AGCGCACCTTGAGAGTGTCGCCTTGGTCCAGGCTCTGTTTCGAACAGGCCCGGCGCAGTGCACACGCGCCGTACCAGATCAGGAACGCCGCGCCGCCCCAGCGTGCCACCGCCAACAGCACCGGGCTTTGCGCCAGCACCGTCGCCAGGCCGAACACCCCGGCGGCTACCAGCAGGGCATCACACACCACACACAATGCCGCCACGGGCAAGTGATGTTCACGACGCAGGCTCTGCGCCAGCACAAAGGCGTTCTGGGTGCCGATGGCCATGATCAGGCCCAGCGCCACCAGCAGACCGTTCAGATAACTCTGCCACATAGGGTTTACTCCGCGTCTGCTGCCAGTTGCCGCAACACCTGCAGAGCGCGCTCGGCATCGGCACGCCCGACGAACAGGTGGTCGTGGTAATAACCGGCAATCACATTGCAACTGATGCCGGCCTTGCCCAGCGTACTGGCGAAGGCGGCGGTGAGGCCCACGGCTTCCAGGGCCGAATGCACATTCAAGGTGATCCACGCGGCGACGTAGTCAAAAGCCAGGCCGGCCTGTTCCGCTTGCTGGCGTTCGACGATCAGGGTCAGGCCTTCCTGCTCGCGAAAGCTGCCGATCACCTCGCAGCCACCAGGGATGCGGTTGTCGGGCACGGTGCAGAACACATAGTCGCCGTCATTGAGTTGAGGGCTCATGCTGCGCAGCAGGGTTGCCAGGGCGGTTTCGCCAGCCATGGGAGGTTCCTTATAAAGAGAGAAGCGATGCTGGCTATTCTCATTGTCTAGGATGTATAAGAAAAGCAAATATTCCTGATCGCTCATTAGAGAAACTGATGTTCGACTATAAATTACTCTCTGCCCTGGCAGCCGTGGTGGAACAAGCGGGCTTCGAGCGTGCCGCTCAAGTGCTGGGACTGTCGCAATCGGCAATCTCCCAGCGCATCAAGTTGCTGGAGGCGCGCATTGGCCAGCCGGTACTGGTGCGGGCCACGCCGCCGACGCCCACCGATATCGGCCGTCGCCTGCTCAACCATGTGCAACAGGTGCGCTTGCTGGAGCGTGACCTGCAAAGCCAGGTGCCGGCGCTGGATGAAGAGGGCATGCCCGAACGCTTGCGCATCGCGTTGAACGCCGACAGCCTTGCCACGTGGTGGGCCGAGGCTGTCAGCGGGTTTTGCGCCGAGCAGCATCTGCTGCTGGATCTGGTGGTGGAAGACCAGACCGTCGGCCTCAAACGCATGCGCGCTGGCGAAGTGGCGGCCTGTATCTGCGCCAGCGAGCGTCCGGTGGCGGGCGCGCGCAGCCTGTTGCTGGGCGCCATGCGTTATCGGGCGTTGGCCAGCCCGGCGTTCATTGCCCGGCATTTTCCCCAGGGCGTACGCGCCGATCAACTGGCGCGCACCCCAGCACTGGTGTTCGGGCCGGATGATTTCCTGCAGCACCGCTACCTGGCTTCTCTCGGCGTGGACGGTGGTTTTGAGCATCATTTGTGCCCATCGTCTGAAGGCTTTATCCGCCTCACCGAGGCGGGCCTGGGCTGGGGGCTGGTGCCGGAATTGCAGGTTCGCGACCAGCTGGAAAAGGGCATATTGGTCGAGTTATTGCCAGATAAGCCCATCGATGTGCCGTTGTACTGGCATCATTGGCGCAGTGGCGGGCAACTGTTGGGCTTGCTGACCGACCATCTGGCCCAGGCCTGTGGTCAATGGTTGGTGCCGTTGGAGTGATGGCGTGCGTCAAGGCAACAGCGATGAAAAACGTAAGAACATGGGGTAATACATGAAGATTCTGGTCACCGGCGCAAGCGGCTTCATTGGCGGGCGCTTTGCGCGTTTCGCCTTGGAGCAGGGCCTGGACGTGCGGGTCAACGGGCGACGTGCCGAAGGTGTGGAGCACCTGGTCAGGCGCGGCGCCGAGTTTATCCAGGGTGATCTGAATGACGCCGACCTGGTGCGACACCTGTGCCGCGATGTCGAGGCCGTGGTGCACTGCGCCGGCGCCGTCGGCTTGTGGGGTAAATATCAGGACTTTCACCAAGGCAACGTGCTGGTCACCGAAAACGTCGTCGAAGCCTGCCTCAAGCAGCATGTCGGGCGTTTGGTGCATCTGTCGTCGCCCTCCATTTACTTCGACGGTCGCGACCACCTGGGCCTGACCGAAGAGCAAGTGCCCAAGCGCTTCAAGCACCCTTATGCCGCCACCAAATACCTGGCCGAGCAGAAGGTGTTCGGAGCCCAGGAGTTCGGCCTTGAAGTGATTGCCCTGCGCCCGCGATTCGTCACGGGGGCCGGTGACATGAGCATCTTCCCGCGCCTATTGAACATGCAGCGCAAGAACCGCCTGGCCATCGTCGGCGACGGCCTGAACAAGGTCGACTTCACCAGCGTGCACAACCTCAACGAAGCCTTGCTCAGCAGTTTGCTCGCGCCAGGCTCTGCGCTGGGCCGGGCCTACAACATCAGCAACGGCACGCCGGTGCCAGTGTGGGATGTGGTGAACTACGTGATGCGTCAAATGCAATTGCCCCAGGTGACGCGTTACCGGTCCTACGGTTTGTCCTACAGCGTGGCGGCGCTCAACGAAGCGTTTTGCGCGATGTGGCCCGGGCGCCCGGAGCCGTCGCTGTCGCGCCTGGGCATGCAAGTGATGAACAAAGATTTCACCCTCGACATCAGCCGCGCCAGGCATTATCTGGACTACGAGCCCAAAGTCAGCCTGTGGACCGCCCTCGACGAGTTCTGCAGTTGGTGGAAAGCCCAGGATCCGGGGTTCAAGTAAGCACACAAGCGGCAACACTTCGGGAACCGAATCTGGCGTTCCGGGTCGATCAGTGCGCCGGGAACGCGGTTTATACTCCCGTCGCACGCCACTTCACCGATTCAGGGTTGATACATGCGCAACGATGCTAAAGACGACTTCGACAACGTTCCCAGCCTGCGGGCCGATGTCGGGGATGACGATGATTTCGAACCGACCCCGGCCACCTCGGTGCGCTCGCGCAACACCAAAGTGGTCAAGGTCAAGAGCGCCAGCACCGGGCCATTATGGGCCTTGATCGGTGCGCTGCTGATCGCCTTTGCGGGCCTGGCCTGGTGGAGCTTCCAGCAGATCTCCCTGATGGGCCAGCAGTTGGTGGCCACCCAGGAAAGCTTCGCGCGCATCAGCGAAGAAGCGGCGGGGCGCCTGCAGGACATTTCCGGCAAGGTGGTGGCCAGCGAGGCCAGCGTCAATAACGGCAGCGAAGCGCTGAAACTGCAGATCAAGCAGCTTGAAAGCCAGTTGCTGGAGCAGGGCAAGCAGCAGGTCGGCGTGGCTGGGCAAGCCACCGAGTTGGATAAGCGCCTGGCGCAGATGACCGCCAGCACCACTGACCTGTCCAATGCCAACAGCAAATTGCAGGGCCAAGTGCAGGCGTTGACCGACGCCGTGGCGACGCTCAAGGCGGCGCAAGTTGACGCCAGCAAGCGCGATAACGAAATCAAGGAGCTCACTGCGGACGTGGCGGCCTTGAAGAAACAAGGCAATCCAAGCGCTGCCATCGCCCGTATCGAGCAGGACCTTGTGGTGCTCAAGAGCGCCCAGGACAACCAGCCGGCCAACAGCGATGCACCGACCAATAAAGAGTTCGACGTGTTCCGTATCCAGACCACGCGCAATATCACCACGTTGCAGAGCCAGGTGCAGAACCTGAACCAGCAGTTGAATGCGCCGGCAAGGGTCACCCCGCTCGGGCAATGAGGCTGCTGTTGGTAATGTCACCACTTGGTGACATTTCCCATCCCCTTCGTTACTTGCCGTCGCCGCGCCCTTGTTTAGACTCCGGTCATCCCACAAAAAACAATAAGGGCCACCCATGACCACGCAACCACTGCCTGCCAGCAGTTGGCTGAACGCGCCTGCCCACCACGCCTGGCTTGCGGCCGAGGGACAGCGCCTGCTGGCCTTCGCCAAGGCGTCGCGACTGCCCGACGGCTTTGGCAACCTCGACGACAAAGGCCAATTGCCGGCCGACGCCCACGCCGAAACCATGAACACTGCCCGCATGACTCACAGCTTCGCCATGGCCCACGCCTTGGGCTTGCCGGGGTATGCCGACCTGGTTGCGCATGGCGTTGCAGCCCTCAGTGGCCCGCTGCGTGACAGTGAACACGGTGGCTGGTTTGCCACGCCCCACGCCCTCGATGGCAACCGTGGCAAGGCTGCTTATCTGCACGCGTTTGTTGCCCTGGCCGCCAGCTCGGCGGTGGTCGCCGGTGCACCCGGTGCACAAAACCTTCTGACTGACGCCGTCCATATCATCGACCAGTTTTTCTGGAGCGAGGAGGAGGGCGTGATGCTCGAATCGTTCGCCCAGGATTGGAGCGGTGTCGAAGCCTATCGCGGCGCCAACAGCAACATGCACGCCACCGAAGCCTTCCTCGCGCTGGCCGATGTCACCGGCGACACGCGCTGGCTGGACCGCGCCTTGCGCATCGTCGATCGGGTTATCCACACCCACGCGGCGGGCAACCAGTTCATGGTGATCGAACATTTCGACACGCACTGGCAACCCTTGCTCGGTTACAACGAAGACAACCCCGCCGACGGCTTCCGCCCCTACGGCATCACTCCCGGCCACGGTTTTGAATGGGCGCGGCTGGTGCTGCACCTGGAAGCCGCGCGCCTGCATGCCGGGCTTGCCACCCCCGAGTGGCTGGTGACCGATGCCAAGGGCTTGTTCGCCAGCGCCTGCGAATACGCCTGGTCCGTGGATGGTGCCCCCGGCATCGTCTACACCCTAGACTGGAACCAGCGCCCGGTGGTGCGCGAACGCCTGCACTGGACCCACGCCGAAGCCAGCGCCGCAGCCCAGGCGTTGCTCAAACGCACCGGCGAGTTGCATTACGAAACCTGGTACCGGCGTTTCTGGGAGTTTTGCGAAACCCACTTCATCGACCGTATTCACGGCAGCTGGCACCACGAACTCAGCCCCCACAACCAACCCAGCAGCGTCATCTGGGGTGGCAAGCCCGACCTGTACCATGCCTGGCAAGCGGTATTGCTGCCTGCGCTGCCGCTGGCGCCAAGCATGGCCAGTGCCATCGGGGCTGGGCGCTATGTCACCGGTTGGTGACATTTGTCCATCCCTTTGTTACCTGCGCCTGAAAAATCCATGTTTAAACTCCGTGCAGCGCAAGCCTAAGACTTGCATGCATAACAACAAGAAAAGGTACTCAGATGAACGCGATTAATCGCCTCGCCGTTGCTATTTCCATTGCCTCGTTGTTTCCCCTCTCTGCATTTGCCGCCGACTCGAAAGGGACGGTTGAAGTTGTGCATTGGTGGACCTCGGGCGGTGAAAAGGCGGCTGTAGATGTCCTGAAGGCCCAAGTTGAGAAAGACGGTTTCGTCTGGAAAGACGGCGCCGTAGCAGGTGGCGGTGGCGCCACCGCCATGACCGTGCTGAAAAGCCGCGCGGTTGCTGGCAACCCGCCAGGCGTTGCCCAGATCAAAGGCCCCGACATCCAGGAATGGGCGTCCACCGGCTTGCTCGACACCGACGTGCTCAAAGACGTCGCCAAAGAAGAGAAGTGGGACTCCCTGCTCGACAAGAAAGTCTCCGACACCGTGAAGTACGAAGGTGACTACGTCGCCGTACCGGTCAACATCCACCGCGTGAACTGGCTGTGGATCAACCCGGAAGTCTTCAAGAAAGCCGGTATCACCAAGAACCCGACCACCCTCGAAGAATTCTACGCAGCCGGCGACAAGCTGAAAGCCGCGGGCTTCATTCCGCTCGCCCACGGTGGCCAGCCTTGGCAGGACAGCACCGTGTTCGAAGCGGTCGTTCTGTCGGTGATGGGTGCCGATGGCTACAAGAAAGCCCTGGTTGACCTGGATAACGGCGCGCTGACCGGTCCGGAAATGGTCAAGTCGCTGACCGAACTGAAGAAAGTCGCGACCTACATGGACGTCGACGGCAAAGGTCAGGACTGGAACCTCGAAGCGGGCAAGGTCATCAACGGCAAGGCCGGCATGCAGATCATGGGTGACTGGGCCAAGTCCGAATGGACCGCGGCCAAGAAAGTCGCTGGCAAGGACTACGAGTGCGTAGCCTTCCCAGGCACCGACAAAGCCTTCACCTACAACATCGACTCCCTGGCGGTGTTCAAGCAGAAAGACAAAGGTACCGCTGCTGGCCAGCAGGACATTGCCAAAGTCGTGCTGGGTGAGAACTTCCAGAAAGTGTTCAGCATCAACAAGGGTTCGATCCCTGTTCGCAACGACATGCTGAACAAAATGGATTCCTACGGCTTCGACTCCTGCGCCCAGACCGCTGCCAAGGACTTCCTGGCAGACGCCAAGACCGGCGGCCTGCAGCCAAGCATGGCGCACAACATGGCCACTACCCTGGCGGTGCAAGGTGCGTTCTTTGATGTCGTGACCAACTACATCAACGACCCGAAAGCCGACCCAGCCGACACCGCCAAGAAATTGGGCGCTGCGATCAAGTCTGCCAAGTAACGGTTGACCTTGTGGGGGGCTCCCTAGCCCCCCACACGGCTTGTTCCTGTAGTCCTTTTTCCCTGTACTGGATTTCCCCATGAGTTCTGTTGCTGTGTTCAGCAAAGCCTCGCCGTTCGATGCACTGCAGCGCTGGCTACCCAAACTGGTGCTGGCGCCCAGCATGTTCATCGTGCTGGTGGGCTTCTACGGCTACATCCTGTGGACGTTTGTGCTGTCGTTCACCAATTCCACGTTCCTGCCGACCTACAAATGGGCGGGCCTTGCGCAATACGCGCGGTTGTTCGACAACGACCGCTGGTGGGTAGCGAGCAAGAACCTGGCGGTGTTTGGCGGGATGTTCATCGGTATCACCCTGGTCATCGGCGTGACCCTGGCGATCTTCCTCGACCAGAAAATCCGTCGTGAAGGCTTCATTCGCACCATTTACCTGTACCCGATGGCGCTCTCGATGATCGTCACCGGCACCGCCTGGAAATGGCTGCTCAACCCAGGCATGGGCCTGGACAAACTCCTGCGTGACTGGGGCTGGGAAGGCTTCCGCCTTGATTGGCTGATCGACCCCGACCGCGTGGTCTACTGCCTGGTGATCGCCGCCGTCTGGCAAGCCTCGGGTTTCATCATGGCGATGTTCCTCGCTGGCCTGCGCGGTGTCGATCAATCGATCGTGCGCGCTGCACAGATCGATGGCGCGAGCCTGCCGCGCATCTACTGGAGCGTGGTGCTGCCAAGCCTGCGACCGGTGTTCTTCAGTGCGGTGATGATCCTGGCGCACATTGCGATCAAGAGCTTCGACCTGGTAGCGGCGATGACCGCCGGCGGCCCAGGCTACTCGTCCGACCTGCCTGCGATGTTCATGTACTCGTTCACCTTCAGCCGTGGCCAGATGGGCATGGGTTCGGCCAGTGCCATCCTGATGCTCGGTGCGATCCTCGCGATCATCGTGCCTTACCTCTACTCCGAGCTGAGGACCAAACGTAATGACTAGTCTCGCCTCCAAATCACCCATCAGCCTGAGTCGCATCGCGATCTACGCGGTGCTGATCCTCGCCGTGCTGCTGTATCTGGTGCCGCTGGTGGTGATGCTGCTCACCAGCTTCAAGACCCCGGAAGACATCAGCTCCGGCAACCTGCTGAGCTGGCCGACCGTGGTCACCGGCATCGGCTGGGTCAAGGCCTGGGCCACGGTAGACGGTTACTTCTGGAACTCGATCAAGATCACCGTTCCGGCCGTACTGATCTCCACCGCCATCGGTGCGTTGAACGGTTATGTGCTGTCGTTCTGGCGCTTCAAAGGCTCGCAGCTGTTCTTCGGCCTGCTGTTGTTCGGCTGCTTCCTGCCGTTCCAGACCGTGCTGCTGCCGGCCTCGTTCACCCTGGGCAAGATGGGCCTGGCCAGCACCACCACCGGCCTGGTGTTCGTGCACGTGGTCTACGGCCTGGCGTTCACCACGCTGTTCTTCCGTAACTACTACGTGAGCATTCCGGATGCGCTGATCAAGGCCGCGCGTTTGGACGGTGCAGGTTTCTTCACCATCTTCCGTCAGATCATTCTGCCGATGTCGACCCCGATCATCATGGTCTGCCTGATCTGGCAGTTCACCCAGATCTGGAACGACTTCCTGTTCGGCGTGGTGTTCTCCAGTGGTGACTCCCAGCCCATCACCGTGGCGCTGAACAACCTGGTCAATACCAGCACCGGGGCCAAGGAATATAACGTGGATATGGCGGCGGCGATGATCGCCGGGCTGCCGACCCTGCTGGTCTATGTGATCGCAGGCAAGTATTTCGTGCGCGGCCTCACGGCCGGCGCGGTCAAGGGGTAATCATGGCTACGCTTGAACTTCGCAATGTAAACAAGACCTATGGCGCCGGCCTGCCCGACACCTTGAAGAACATCGAACTGTCGATCAAGGAAGGCGAGTTCCTGATCCTGGTCGGCCCTTCGGGGTGCGGCAAATCCACGCTGATGAACTGCATCGCCGGGCTTGAGACCATCACCGGTGGCGCCATCATGATCGGCGACCAGGACGTCAGCGGCATGAGCCCCAAGGACCGTGACATCGCCATGGTGTTCCAGTCCTACGCGCTGTACCCGACCATGAGCGTGCGCGAGAACATCGAGTTCGGCCTCAAGATCCGCAAGATGCCCCAGGCCGATATCGACGCCGAAGTGGCGCGTGTGGCCAAGCTGCTGCAGATCGAACACCTGCTCAACCGCAAGCCTGGCCAACTGTCCGGCGGCCAGCAACAGCGCGTGGCCATGGGCCGTGCCCTGGCGCGTCGGCCGAAGATCTACCTGTTCGACGAACCGCTGTCCAACCTCGACGCCAAGCTGCGCGTCGAGATGCGCACCGAAATGAAACTGATGCACCAGCGCCTCAAGACCACCACGGTCTACGTGACCCACGACCAGATCGAAGCGATGACCCTGGGCGACAAGGTTGCGGTGATGAAGGACGGCATCATCCAGCAATTCGGTACGCCGAAAGAAATCTACAACAACCCGGCCAACCAGTTCGTGGCGAGCTTTATCGGTTCGCCGCCGATGAACTTCGTGCCCCTGCGCCTGCAACGCAAGGACGGTCGCCTGGTGGCCCTGCTCGACAGCGGCCAGGCCCGTTGCGAACTGGCGCTGAACACCACCGATGCAGGTCTTGAAGACCGCGACGTGATCCTGGGCTTGCGTCCGGAGCAAATCATGTTGGCGTCGGGCGAGGGCGACAGTGCGTCGAGCATCCGTGCCGAAGTGCAGGTCACCGAGCCGACCGGCCCGGACACCCTGGTGTTCGTGCAACTCAATGACACCAAGGTCTGCTGCCGCCTGGCACCCGACGTGGCACCGCAGGTGGGCGAGACCCTGACCCTGCAATTCGATCCTTCCAAGGTATTGCTGTTCGACGCCAACACCGGCGAGCGACTGGGCACTGCTTCTTCATTGTCCGCACAGGGGCATGCCGACAATGTGGCCCAATTCAAAGGCCGCTGAAGCAGATAAGTTGTTGTTTTAGATAAAAAAAGTAAACCGCGTTAGATAAAAACAGTTTAATAACAATAAAGACGAGGATGTAGGGATGAAAAAGCAACACAACAACACTCGGCTGATCTGCCAAATGTCAGCTGCAGCAGCCCTGGTTCTGTCCGCCAATGCGATGGCGGCCGATGCATTCAGTGCTGATTCGAAATGGATGACCGGCGACTGGGGTGGTGAGCGTACCAAGCTGATCGAGCAAGGTATCGACATCAAGGCTGACTACGTTGGGGAGATGGGCTACAACGCCAAAGGTGGTTACAACAACGACAAGACCGGTCGTTACTCCGATCAATTCGGTCTGGGCGTAGCACTGGACCTGCAAAAGTTGTGGGGTTGGGATAACACCCAAGCCAAGATCCAGTTGACCAACCGTAATGGCCAGAATATCTCCAATGACCGTATTGGCGACCCGCGTGCCGGCACCTTGAGTTCGTCTCAAGAAGTCTACGGGCGTGGCCACATGGTGCGTCTGACCCAGTTCTGGATCCAGCACCAGATGTTCGACAACAAGCTGGACGTGAAACTCGGTTACTTCGGTGAAGGCGAAGACTTCAACACCTTCCCGTGCGACTTCCAGAACCTGTCGTTCTGCGGCTCGCAAGTGGGTAACTACGTAAACACCTGGTACAACTGGCCGGTTAGCCAGGCGGCGATCCGCGTGAAGTACAACATCACGCCTGAGCTGTATGCGCAAATCGGTGCGTACAACCAGAACCCGTCGCAGTTGGAGCACGGCAACGGCTTCAAACTCAGCGGCAGCGGCACCAAAGGCACCGTAATTCCGGTGGAATTGGTCTGGTCGCCGAAGGTCAACAACCTGCCGGGCGAATACCGTGTGGGTTACTACAAAAGTGCCGCCGATGCTTCGGACGTTCGTGAAGATATCAACGGCAACGATGCAGCAACCACTGGCGCGGCTTACCGTACCCGCAGCAGCAAGAAAGGCTACTGGTTCGTTGCCCAACAGCAACTCACCACGCATAACGGCGATGCTTCCCGCGGCCTGAACATCGCCGCCAACGCTACCTTCCACGACAAAGAAACCAACCTGGTCGATAACTATCAGTCGATCATGCTGGTGTACAAAGGGCCATTCGACGCGCGTCCAAAAGATGACGTCGGTATCGGCGTCGCTCGCCTGCACGTCAACGATGACGTGAAGAAGAACTCTGAGCTGCTCAACGCCGCCAATGGTGTAAGCGACTACGATAACCCGCTGTACACGCCGATCCGTGAGACTGAATACAACGTTGAACTCAACTACGGTTTCCACGTCACCAACTGGCTGACCGTGCGTCCAAACCTGCAATACGTCGTGCAGCCTGGCGGCGTGGATAAAGTCGACAACGCGTTGGTAGCCGGCCTGAAAATTCAGTCTACGTTCTAACGCTGTTGCGATAAGCTCCTTCTCTCTGTGCGCATTTTGCGGGTAGCCATGGCTACCCGCTTTTTTTGGGCAGCACTGTGAAGACATTCAGGACTGTGGCACATGCATGAGCAACCGCTGCAACGCTTTTTCAAATCCCTGCGCGAGCGTCCGGTGTTCGCCTGGGAACGCTTCCAGATGCGTGACGTGTTGGTGATCGACCATCCGCTGTGCCAGGCGGTGTTCAGCCGCCAGGGCGCGCAATTGCTGCACTTTCAGCCTACCGGTCAAAAGCCTTGGCTGTGGTGTGCAGCCAAGTGGCCGCAAGTGGGCGCCATCCGAGGCGGCATACCGGTGTGCTGGCCGTGGTATGGCCGTCACCCGAGCGAAAATGCCTGGCCGTCCCATGGCTGGGCGCGGCTGATCGACTGGAAACTGCTCGACAGCGGCACCGACGACGACGGCGTACGCCTGCACTGGCAACTGCAGCTGTGTGACTGGCAGGTGGACCTGCATGCACACTTGGGCGAAACCCTGGAATTGCGCTTGAGTACCGAGCATCAGGACGAGCTGCCGTGCCAATTGAGCCACGCTTTGCATGCTTACTGGCGTATTGGTCACGTTGATGAGGTAGCGCTGTCTGGGCTTGAGGGCGCGCAAGGTTACGACCAGCTCAATCGCCAGGTTTGCCAGCAGGAAGGCGAGCTACGCGTGGAGGGTGGTTGCCAGCGGGTGTTCCAGCATGACGGCGAATTGCAGCTCAAGGACCATGCCTGGCAGCGTGAGCTGTGTATCGATACGGGCGACAGCGCCGACACCGTGGTGTGGCATCCGGGCAGCCGGCCGCTGTTGGGCGTGAGCTTCAACGAGGCGTCGGGGTTTGTGTGCGTGGAGTCGGCGATGGCCGGGGCCAGCCTGGCGCCGGGAGAGCGGGCGCATCTTAGCCTGCAGGCGCGGGCTGGGGTTTAGCGGTGCTGGTATCTGTGGCGAGGGAGCTTGCTCCCGCTGGGCTGCGAAGCAGCCCCAATAAGGTCACCGCATTCTTTCAGTAAGGACTCGGTTGCCTGATTTAGGGCCGCTTCGCGCCCCAGCGGGAGCAAGCTCCCTCGCCACAGGGGGAGCGTTATTAGTTGAACTCATCCCCCACCGGATACCGGCTGTCATTCAAACTCTCTTTGATCTTGCGCAAATGCGGCTGGAAATCCACGCCACGGCGCAAGGTCATGCCGGTTGCCAGTACATCCAGCACCGTCAATTGGATGATCCGCGAGGTCATCGGCATGTAGATGTCAGTGTCTTCCGGCAACGGAATATTCAGGCTTAACGTACTGGCCTTGGCCAGCGGTGAGTTCTCGGCGGTCACGCCCAGCACGGATGCGCCGTTTTCCCGCGCGATGCGCGCCACTTCCACCAGCTCACGGGTGCGTCCGGTGTAGGAAATGATCACGAACAACTCGCCCGTGTGTGCCACCGAGGCGATCATGCGCTGCATCAGTACATCGGCATGCGCCGTCACTGCCAGGTTAAAGCGGAAGAACTTGTGCAGCGCATCCATCGCCACCGGGGCCGAGGCGCCCAGGCCGAAGAAGTGGATCTGCCGCGCCTGGATCAACAGGTCCACGGCTTTGCTGATCAAGTTCGGGTCCAGCGCCTGGCAGGCACTGTCCAGGGACGCGATGGCACTGCCAAAGATCTTCTGCGTGTAAGCCTCCGGGTTATCATCGGCCTCCACTGCACGGCTGACATACGCGGCACCACTGGCCAGGCTTTGCGCCAACTGCAATTTCAGCTCAGGGTAACCGCTCACGCCGAACGAACGACAGAAACGGTTGACCGTCGGTTCACTGACCGAGGCAGCCTGGGCGAGGGCGGCGATAGAGAAGCGGGTCGCCTGCTGCGGGTTGAGCAGGATGACCTCGGCGACTTTTTTCTCGGCCTTGTTCAATTCTTCGAGGCGGTTCCGGATCTGTTCCAGAAGATTTCGCACGCGGTCCATTCAGTCTTTCCTTCGGGCGACGATGCAAATAAAAAGGTGGCAACCAATCGACGAGTGGCCTTTTGTGGTGGCCTATCCTACTGAGGGTAGCTGAACACCACCACTCGGAATGCGTATTTCGGGAAAATGTTGTGGTTATTACTACATTTTTCCTTGAGTGATGCCTTGAAAAAAGGTATTTGTAGCTTAACTTGATAAAAGAACAAACATCATGCCTTCGATAACCGTAGAACCCTGCACCTTTGCCCTGTTTGGCGCCTTGGGTGATCTGGCGCTGCGCAAGTTATTTCCTGCCCTCTATCAACTCGATGGCGCCGGACTGCTGCACGACGATACGCGCATCCTGGCCCTGGCCCGTGAAGCCGGTTCCGAGCAACAGCACCTGGCCCATATCGAACACGCCCTGCGCGAATTCGTCGGCAAGGAGCTGGACGAAGCCATTGCCCAGCGTTTCCTGGCACGCCTCACTTATGTGCACGTCGATTTCCTGAAGGCCGATGACTACGTGGCCCTGGCGGACATCGCCGGCACCGAGCAACGCCTGATTGCCTACTTCGCCACCCCGGCGGCGGTGTATGGCGCGATCTGCGAGAACTTGTCCAAGGTCGGCCTGGCGGAAAACACCCGCGTGGTGCTGGAAAAACCCATCGGTTCGGACCTGGAGTCCTCGCGCAAGGTCAACGACGCCGTGGCGCAGTTTTTCCCGGAAAACCGCACCTACCGCATCGACCACTACCTGGGCAAAGAGACGGTCCAGAACCTGATCGCCCTGCGTTTCGCCAACAGCCTGTTCGAAACCCAGTGGAACCAGAACTACATTTCCCACGTGGAAATCACCGTGGCCGAGCAGGTCGGTATCGAAGGCCGTTGGGGCTACTTCGACAAGGCCGGCCAGCTGCGCGACATGATCCAGAACCACCTGCTGCAGCTGCTGTGCCTGATCGCCATGGACCCGCCGGCCGACTTGTCCGCCGACAGCATCCGCGATGAGAAGGTCAAGGTGCTCAAGGCCCTGGCGCCGATCAGCCCGGACGGCCTGACCACCCAGGTGGTGCGCGGCCAGTACATCGCTGGCTACAGCGCCGGCAAACCGGTGCCGGGTTACCTGGAAGAAGAGAACTCCAACACCCAGAGCGACACCGAGACCTTCGTCGCCCTGCGTGCCGATATCCGCAACTGGCGTTGGGCCGGGGTGCCGTTCTACCTGCGTACCGGCAAGCGTATGCCGCAAAAGCTGTCGCAGATTGTTATCCACTTCAAGGAACCGTCCCACTACATCTTCGCCCCGGAACAGCGCCTGCAGATCAGCAACAAGCTGATCATCCGCCTGCAACCGGACGAAGGTATTTCCTTGCGCGTGATGACCAAGGAGCAGGGCCTGGACAAGGGCATGCAACTGCGCAGCGGCCCGCTGCAACTGAATTTTTCCGACACCTACCGCAGCGCCCGCATCCCGGATGCCTACGAGCGGTTGTTGCTGGAAGTGATGCGCGGCAACCAGAACCTGTTTGTTCGCAAAGATGAAATCGAAGCCGCGTGGAAGTGGTGTGACCAGTTGATCGCCGGGTGGAAGAAATCCGGTGATGCGCCCAAGCCGTACGCGGCGGGGTCCTGGGGGCCGATGAGCTCCATTGCACTGATCACGCGGGATGGGAGGTCGTGGTATGGCGATATCTGATTTGAAACTGCCCCAGGGCGTAACTCCCCACGAGTACCGCACGCCGGTGCTGTTGGCGGAAGGCCTGGCGACTGACGTGGCCGAGCAACTGCGCACGGCCATCAGCGCCCGTGGCGAAGCGACCCTGGTGGTCTCCGGTGGCCGCAGCCCGGTGGCGTTTTTCCAGCACCTGGCCAAGCAGGGCCTGGATTGGTCCAAGGTCACCATCACCCTGGCCGACGAGCGCTGGGTGCCGGTGGAGCATGCCGACAGCAATGCCGGTTTGCTCAAGCAGCATCTGCTGCAAGGTCCGGCGGCCAAGGCCAAGTTCTTGAGCCTGTACAGCGCTGCGGCCAACCTTGAAGAAGCTGCCGAGCAGGCCGATCGCCTGCTGGGCGAATTGCCAGCCATTGATGTGTTGGTGCTGGGCATGGGCGATGACGGCCACACCGCGTCGCTGTTCCCCAACAGCCCGAACCTCGCCGAAGCACTGAAGGCCGACGGTATCCGCCGTTGCTGGCCGATGCTGGCGCCGACCGTGCCGCACCAACGCCTGACCATGAGTCGCGCATTGCTGGCCACGGCGAACTACACCGTGCTGTCGATCTCCGGCAGTTCGAAATTGACCACCTTGAGCGCCGCGCTGGCCAGTGACGACGTTGCTGCCATGCCGATTCGCGCGTTTCTGCAACCTACATTAGAGATTTACTGGTGCCCATGAGCCAAGGATCAGCCGCTATGAAAAGCCCTCAACCGACCGTGTCCATGGCGGATAAAGTTGCCTTGATCGACAGCCTCTGCGCCAAGGCGCGGATCCTGCCGGTGATCACCATCGCCCGCGAACAGGACATCCTGCCGCTGGCCGATGCCCTGGCAGCCGGTGGTTTGACCGCATTGGAAGTGACCCTGCGTTCCGAGTTCGGCCTCAAGGCCATTCAGGTGCTGCGCGAGCAACGCCCTGAACTGTGCACCGGTGCCGGCACCGTGCTCGACCGTCACATGCTTGAAGCCGCCGAAGTGGCTGGCTCGCAGTTCATCGTCACCCCAGGCATCACCCGCGACCTGCTGGAAGCCTCGGTACACAGCCCGATCCCGCTGCTGCCGGGCATCAGCAATGCCTCGGGCATCATGGAGGGTTATGGCCTGGGCTATCGCCGCTTCAAACTGTTCCCGGCCGAAGTCAGCGGCGGCGTGGCCGCGATCAAGGCCCTGGGTGGCCCGTTCGGCGAAGTGAAATTCTGCCCGACCGGCGGCGTCGGCCCGGCCAACATCAAAAACTACATGGCGTTGAAAAACGTGATGTGTGTGGGCGGTAGCTGGATGCTCGACCCTGAGTGGGTCAAGAACGGCGACTGGGCCCGCATCCAGGAAGTCACCGCCGAGGCGCTGGCGCTGCTGGATTGATCTGATTTACCGAATCGTTGTTGCTGTGCTTAACGGCATTTTTGCGGTGCACTTGGTCGGTGTACCGCTTTTTTTTGCCTGTTGAAAACGCGCCTAGCCGACGCTCAATTCGGTGATGGCTTTGACCAGCACGGCTATCTCCGCTGCCTGCGTCACCAACCCTGGCGTCACCCGGATACAGGTGCCAAACGACGCACCCACACGCGTCGTGGTGAACAGGTTGTAGTCCTTGAGCAAACGCTCCGTCATCACCTGCTGATCCTTCCCAATGAACTTGAACGCCGTTATCCCGCAATACAAGCGTGGATCGTCCGGCGTCAGCACCTCGATCCCCGGCAATTCCCGTACCTGGCTGACCCACAAGTTCCGCAAGTAATTCACTCGCGCGCCCTTGGCTGCCGCGCCGCCCAGTTGCCGATGTTCTTCAAGCACCAGCGGCAAGGTCATCAGCGCCGGGAAATTCGGCGTGCTGTAGGGCGTACGTGCGCGAACGTCGGTGGCGGGGTAGTGGAATTCGCCCATGTCCGGGTCGATGTCGGCCAGGCGCTCGGGAGCGATGTACAGGAAGCCCAAGGTCAGCGGGGCGCCAATCCACTTGTGCAGGTTGAAGCCGGCAAACTGGATACCCAGTTCGGCCAGGTTGAATTCGATCTGGCCCAGGGCATGGGCGCCGTCGAGGATCACATCGATACCCTGCTCGCGCGCCGCCTGGGCAATCGCGGCCACGGGCATGACCAGCCCGGTGCGGTGGGTCACGTGGGTCAGTGCCATCAGCTTCAAGCGCGGGTATTGCACGAATGCATCGCGATACGTCTGCACAAGGCTGTCGAAACTCGCCGGGTGCGTGTGGGACAGTTCGATGACTTCCACGCCGCGATAACCCGCCAGCCAACGCATGGCGCCTTTCACGGTGTCGTATTCGAGGTCGCTGATCAGCACCTGATCGCCCGGTTGCAGGCGGTTGTAGTTGCGGATCAGCGATTGCAGGGCTTCGGTGGCATTGCGGGTGAAGGCGACGGCGGCGGGGTCGACATCGATCAGTCCGGCCAGTTGGCGGCGGATCGCCTCGTTCTCACCGCGCTCGAAGTGCTGGCGTACATGCAGCGAGTTGCTGCGGTTGATAAACGCCACGTGTTCCAGGTACTGCGCCTGTACCGCTTGGCTCATACGGCCGAAGTAACCGTTTTCCAGGTTGATCGGGCCGGGCTCCAGCGCATACCGCTGGGCGATGGCGTGCCAGTGGTTTTCGTTGTCTGCATTCCTTGGCATGGCATGACTCTTTAATGGCGGGGGGCGGGTTTGCCGTGTTTGGCGCGCAGCGGTTCGAGCAATTCAGACAAGCCGTTGCTGTCGATTTCCTGCATCAGGGCCAGCAGCCCCCCCAGCTCGCCGTGGGGGAAACCTTCGCGGGCAAACCAGTTCAGGTACGGGCCGGGCAGGTCAGCGATGATCCGTCCCTTGTATTTGCCGAAGGGCATTTCGCGGGTGATCAGCAGTTCGAGTTTTTCGGGATTCATGAAGGCTCAGGTGTGTGTATCGAGACTTTGGAAAATACAGGCATTCTGCATGAAGGCCAAATGACAGATCATGCAAATAACGTACGTACAGATGGTTCAATTTATCGTAACTAATTGAAATTAAAGGATAAGTTGTTTTGTTAAAACCTGGCACGGGCGCTGCAACCATTAAGACAACCTTCTAACCCGTACAAGGAATTGAAAAATGACTGACATCAATAAAGAATCGATCTCCGTACTGAACGACCTGATCGAGACCAGCATCGACGGCCAAAAGGGTTTCAAGGAGTGCGCTGAAGACATCAAGCACCCAGAACTCAAAGCCCTGTTCGCCAAGCGTTCTGCCGACTGCGCCACCGCCGCCGCAGAACTGAAAACCGCCGTACGTGCCTTGGGCGGTGATCCGGAAGATTCCGGCAGCGTGGCCGGTGCACTGCATCGCGGCTGGGTCGACGTGAAGTCGATGCTCACCGGCAAGGATGAAGAAGCGGTGTTGAACGAAGCCGAGCGCGGTGAAGACCACGCCCTGAAGGCTTATAAAGATGCGATCGAGAAGATCAACAAGCACAACCTGCTGGGTATTCGTGACCTGGTTGAGCGTCAGTACCACGGCGTACAACGCAACCACGATCAGGTGAAAGCCCTGCGTAACCAGGCTCGCGCTCAGTCTTGAGGCGTAGCTGAATAGAAAAAGCCCCGCCGATGCGGGGCTTTTTTATGCGTCAGGATCAGCCAATGCTGATCGGCGGCAACTCGGTCAAGGTCACGACTTGCTGCTTACGCGGCGCCAGGATCTCCGCCTCGCCGTCCACCACCAGCTCATCACGCTGGTTGAACACACGAGTGGCGATGCGAACGCGGAATTTCGGTAGCTTCTCGAGGATTTCCAGGCGCACGGTCAGGGTGTCGCCAATCTTCACCGGCTTCTGGAAGCTCATCTGCTGGCCGATGTAGATGGTGCCCGGCCCAGGCAATTCGCAGGCCACGGCCGCGCTGATCAGGGCGCCGCTGAACATGCCATGGGCGATACGCTCCTTGAACATGGTCGCCTTGGCGTACTCGGCGTCCAGGTGCACCGGGTTGTGGTCACCGGACATCGCGGCGAACAGCTGGATATCGCGCTCTTCCACCAACTTGCTGTAGCTGGCGGTCTGGCCGACTTCGAGGGCTTCGTACGGGGTGTTGGTTACCTGGGTCATCTAAAGGTGCATCCTGTGGCTAATCGGTAATTTAATTGACTGATTTTAAACGATAAATTATTCGCAGCGGGCCGGCCTGCGCAGTGTCAGCGCTTGGTCGAGCCACGCCAGCACATCCGCTGTGACAGCGTCGCGGTTGGTTTCGTTGAACACTTCATGGCGCGCCTGCGGGTAGACAGTCAGTTGCAGGTGCTGGCAGCTGGCGTCGCGCAAGGCGTCGGCCAGACTGTTGAGACGCTTGCCCTCACTCACCGGATCACATTCGCCGCCCATCACCAGGATCGGCAGGCCCGGATCGATCTGCGCGAGATTGGACGCTTTGCTGATCTGCTGCAAGCCGCCGAGCAGGTCGATCCAGAGCTGATTGGTGCAGCGGAACCCGCACAGGGGGTCGTTGATGTACTTGTCCACCTCATCCGGGTCACGGCTGAGCCAGTCGAACGCGGTGCGATTGGGTTTGAAGGCTTTGTTGAACGAGCCAAACGACAGGAATTCGATCAGCGCACTGCGCCCGCGCAAGCCCTGGCGCAGGCGCTCTATGCGTGCAATCACCCGAGCGGCGCGATAGAGCGCCACGGGTTGGAAGTTCGAGCCGCTGAGAATCGCCCCATGCAGGCTGGCGCTGTGGTGCAGCAGGTAGGCCTGGGCGATATAGCTGCCCATGCTGTGGCCCAGCAGAATGATCGGCAACCCCGGTTGCTGCTGGCCGATATGCTGGTTGAGACTGGCCAGGTCGCCCACCACTTTGTTCCAGCCATCCGTTTCGGCGTACAGGCCCAAGGTACCTTCATCGGCGGTACGGCCATGGCCACGCTGGTCCAGCGCATACAGACCGTAGCCTGCGCCGCACAGGGCCTGGGCCAGGCGTGCATAGCGCCCACTGTGTTCGGCCATGCCATGGGACAGCATCACCACGGCCTTGGCGGGGCCCTCGGGCATCCATTGATTGACGTACAGGCGGCTGCGGTCATTCGCGGTCAGCCAGAAGGTGCTGTGGTTCATGGCGCTTCCTTTGCTCAGGGTCGTTGCAGTGTATAGCTCATCTGTTGAGGGACTGGGTATCTGCCTACGCATCAGCGGCAAGATTCATACAATCAATGACACGATTTAGCGTATTTGCCTGTTTGGCCATAGCTGCTAACGTCCCCAAAGCTCCGCTTTTTATAGCGTTAGGAAAGCGGCCGGACACACTCAGGTAAGAGGACAAGAATAATGCAACCTGATTTCTGGAATGACAAACGCGCGGCGGGCGTTCCCAATGACATCGACCTGTCGGCCTACAAGTCGGTGATCGAGGTCTTCGAGCGTTCCTGCAAGGCTTTTGCCGACCGTCCGGCATTCAGCAACATGGGCATCACCCTGACTTACGCCGAGCTTGAGCGCCAGAGTGCGGCGTTCGCCGGTTACCTGCAACAGCACACCGACCTCAAGCCGGGCGACCGCATTGCGGTGCAGATGCCCAACGTGCTGCATTACCCGATTGCCGTGTTCGGCGCCTTGCGCGCCGGGCTGATCGTGGTCAACACCAACCCGCTGTATACCCCGCGCGAGATGCGCCACCAGTTCAAGGACGCCGGCGTGCGTGCGCTGGTCTACCTCAACCTGTTCGGCTCGCGCGTGCAGGAGGTGTGTAGCGACATCGAGATCGACTACCTGATCGAAGCCAAGATGGGCGATTTCATGCCCGCCGCCAAAGGCTGGCTGGTCAACACCCTGGTCGACAAGGTCAAAAAGATGGTCCCGGCCTACAGCCTGCCGCGCGCGGTGTCGTTCAAGCGCGCCTTGCACATGGGCGCGGGCCTGGGCGTGACGCGCCACCCGGTGACCCTGGACGATATCGCCGTGCTGCAATACACCGGCGGCACCACCGGCCTGGCCAAGGGCGCGATGCTGACTCACGGCAACCTGGTGGCAAACATGCAGCAGGTGCGCGCTTGTATGTCCCAGACCGGTGAGGACGGCCACCCGCTGATCAAGGAAGGGCAGGAGGTGATGATCGCGCCGCTGCCGCTGTACCACATCTATGCGTTCACGGCGAACTGC
This sequence comes from Pseudomonas sp. FH1, assembly GCF_000510895.2. Classification (NCBI taxonomy): domain Bacteria; kingdom Pseudomonadati; phylum Pseudomonadota; class Gammaproteobacteria; order Pseudomonadales; family Pseudomonadaceae; genus Pseudomonas; species Pseudomonas sp. FH1. The sequence continues at coordinate 62,737 of NZ_AOHM01000002.1, read as the reverse complement.
ATGTGCATGATGGTCTCGGGCAATCACAACGTGCTGATCACCAACCCACGGGACATCGGCGGCTTTATCAAGGAGCTGAAAAAGTGGCGTTTCACCGGGCTGCTGGGGCTCAACACGCTGTTTGTGGCGTTGATGGACCATCCTGATTTCAAGTCCCTGGATTTCTCCCACCTCAAGCTCACCAATTCCGGCGGCACCGCATTGATCAAGGCCACCGCCGAGCGCTGGCAGCAGATCACCGGTTGCGCCATCGGCGAGGGCTACGGTCTGACGGAAACCTCTCCGGTGGCCAGTACCAACCCCTACGGCAACAAATCCCGCCTGGGCACCGTGGGCATCCCGGTGCCGGCCACGGCGATGAAAGTGATCGATGACCAGGGCGTCGAGTTGCCACTGGGCGAGCGCGGCGAGTTGTGCATCAAGGGCCCGCAGGTGATGAAGGGCTACTGGCAGCAACCGGCCGCGACCGCCGAGGCGCTGGACGCCGAAGGTTGGCTCAAGACCGGTGACATTGCAGTGATCGACGAGGATGGCTTTGTGCGCATCGTCGACCGCAAGAAAGACCTGATCATTGTGTCGGGCTTCAACGTCTACCCCAACGAGATTGAAGACGTGGTGATGGCCCACCCGGCGGTGGCCAACTGCGCGGTGATCGGCGTGCCGGACGAGCGCACGGGGGAGGCGGTGAAGCTGTTTGTGGTGGCGCGGGCTGAGGGGGTGAGCCTTGAGGAGTTGAAGGCCTACTGCAAGACCAACTTCACCGGGTACAAGGTGCCCAAGCATATTGTGCTGCGCGAGTCGTTGCCGATGACGCCGGTGGGCAAGATTTTGCGCAGAGAGTTGCGCGACATCGCCTGACCTTGAATTGAAATGCAATAAAGTGTGGGAGCGGGCTTGCTCGCGAATGCGGTGTAGCAGTCGACCTATCTGGTGACTGATACACCGCATTCGCGAGCAAGTCGAATCGTCGCACCGCCGCTCCCACATTTGCTATTCGGTGTTCTGAAGGCCTTGTTCCAGAGCCTTTTGTGGGGTGATTTTGGTCCTGTTTATAGTGTGACCGAATATTGTAGGACAGTCGCGTTTATGACCACAGGGCCCACCTTTGGCTCTAGGCGACCTTTGGCAAAGCTGCTACTCTCGGCGCGCTTTGTGACGTCTCGGCCTGCTTGAAAGCGCCAGATTCACCTAAAAAAACATACACCAATAATAATCGCATCAAATGCGATGATGAATTCGCGTCGCTGACGTCGCTGAGGAGTGGGCTTCCATGAACGAAGACTTTTGGAAGGATAAGTACCCCGCCGGGATTGCTGCACAAATCAATCCAGACGAGTATCCGAATATTCAGGCGGTACTGAAGCAGTCCTGCCAGCGCTTCGCCAACAAACCGGCTTTCAGCAACCTGGGCAAGACCATCACCTACGGTGAATTGTACGAATTGTCCGGCGCCTTCGCCGCGTACCTGCAACAGCACACCGACTTGAAGCCCGGCGATCGCATCGCCGTGCAACTGCCCAACGTCCTCCAGTACCCGGTTGCCGTGTTCGGCGCCATCCGTGCCGGCCTGATCGTGGTCAACACCAACCCGCTGTACACCGCGCGGGAAATGGAACACCAATTCAACGACTCCGGTGCCAAGGCCCTCGTCTGCCTGGCCAACATGGCGCACCTGGCGGAAAAGGTCGTGCCCAAGACCGCCGTCAAGCACGTGATCGTCACCGAAGTCGCCGACCTGTTGCCGCCGCTCAAGCGCCTGCTGATCAACAGCGTCATCAAGTACGTGAAGAAGATGGTCCCGGCGTATCACTTGCCCCAGGCGATCAAATTCAACGACGTGCTGGCCAAGGGGCACGGCCAACCGGTCAACGACGTCAGCCCGGCCAGTGGCGACGTGGCCGTGCTGCAATACACCGGCGGCACCACCGGTGTGGCCAAGGGCGCGATGCTCACCCACCGCAACCTGGTCGCCAACATGTTGCAGTGCAAGGCGCTGATGGGTTCCAACCTCAACGAAGGTTGCGAGATCCTGATCACGCCGCTGCCGCTTTATCACATCTATGCGTTCACCTTTCATTGCATGGCGATGATGCTGATCGGCAACCACAACATCCTGATCAGCAACCCGCGGGACCTGCCGGCGATGGTCAAGGAACTGTCGAAGTGGAAGTTCAGCGGCTTTGTCGGCCTGAACACCCTGTTCGTGGCGCTGTGCAACAACGAGGCGTTCCGCAAGCTGGACTTCTCCGCGCTGAAAGTCACCCTGTCCGGCGGCATGGCCCTGCAATTGGCCGCCGCCGAGCGCTGGAAGGCCGTGACCGGCTGTGGCATCTGCGAAGGCTACGGCATGACCGAAACCAGCCCGGTGGCCACCGTGAACCCGATCCAGCACATCCAGATCGGCACCATCGGCATTCCGGTGCCGTCCACCGTGTGCAAAGTCATCGCTGACGACGGCACTGAACTCGCCCTGGGTGAAACCGGCGAGCTGTGCGTGAAGGGCCCGCAAGTGATGAAGGGCTACTGGCAGCGCCAGGACGCCACCGACGAAATGCTCGACAGCGAAGGCTGGCTCAAGACCGGTGACATCGCGATCATCCAGCCCGACGGCTATATGCGCATTGTCGACCGCAAGAAGGACATGATCCTGGTCTCTGGCTTCAACGTGTACCCCAACGAGCTGGAAGATGTACTGGCAGGCCTGCCGGGCGTGTTGCAGTGTGCGGCCATCGGTGTGCCGGACGAGAAGTCCGGGGAACACATCAAGCTGTTCATTGTGGTCAAGCCGGGCGCGACCCTGACCAAGGACCAGGTGATGGAGCACATGCGCGCCAACGTCACCGCCTACAAGGTGCCCAAGGCCGTGGAATTCCGCGATGCGTTGCCGACCACCAACGTGGGCAAGATCCTGCGGCGTGAGTTGCGTGATGAAGAGCTGAAGAAGCTCGGTCTTAAAAAGTAACCCATAAAAAACCCCGCCGAAGCGGGGTTTTTTATTGAAGGGGGGTTACAGGGCGAAATGCGCGAAGCTCACGTTAGCACCTGTTGGCCGCACATCCTTCAAGAACGAGTCCTTGTCGGCGCTCAGCTCCAGCGTGATCTCTGGCTTGCGCTTGTTCGCATTGCGCACCACCAACCCTTCGATGTGCTCACGCAAAAACGCGGTCGGCACCTTCAGGTGCAGCAACTGGTCGGTCTCGGCGTTGTGCATCAACAGATGGATCCACTCGTACTGGCCCACGGCAATACGGCCCACCGGCAGGTCGAACCACCAGATGTTGCGTTTGCGGTCCAGGTCGGTGAAGTGGCAGTTGTTGACGCCGAGTACGGCACCGCCCAGTTCGGTGTTTCGGCGGGCGATGGCCTGTGCTTTATTGAGTTTCATAACCTTCCTACGGGATCTGTTATTCAGCGTTTGAGCCTGAATGTGCCGGGCATTCTCAGGGGTTGGCGGCAAAACATAAAGCCAAACCTGCGGCTGGCGATGAAATGCGTGGGCAAAAATAATTGAAACTCTGCCGAACGGCCTCGGGTCAATCTCTAGGTAATGACCAAAACCCTTGATTGTTCTTACGGAGAAATACCATGGGCAGCACAGCGGATAAGGCAAAAGGTTTGAAAGACGAAGCCGTCGGCAACATCAAGCAAGGCGTCGGCAAAGTCACCGGTAACGACAAACTGCGCGCTGAAGGCGTGGTGCAGGAAAAGAAAGGCCAAGTCGAAAAAGCAGTTGGCGACACCAAGGACGCTGTGAAAAAAGCGACCAAGTAAGCGCGTTTTCAAGCAGTCCAAACGGCCATCCACGGATGGCCGTTTTTATGTCACATGCGGTGATTAAAGTTTCGAAATTGTTTCAAGGTCGCCAAATAGGCTACCTTGATGTAGAAAACGGCCCCTGAGTCGCCCACGAACTCAACCTTTTTGCGGCGAAAGGAGACGCTATGATTTTTCCGGTTCTCGATGGTCTCAAGCTGCACAAAGTGCTGCTGCGCACCGTCAAGGAATTCGTCGATGACGAAATGCCCACCTACGCCTCGGCACTGGCCTACCAGATGCTGTTCTCGCTGTTTCCCTTCCTGCTGTTCCTGATTGCCCTGATCGGTTTCCTGCACCTGCCGGACTTCTTCACCTGGCTGCGCCTGCAGTCGGAACTGGTGTTGCCGCCCCAGGCCCTGGAGCAGGTCAACCCGGTGATCGACCAGTTGCAGCAATCCAAGGGTGGCCTGCTCTCGGTAGGTATCGTGATCGCGCTGTGGACGGCCTCGGCTGGCGTGCGCCTGATGATGAGCGCGATGAACGCCGCTTATGACGTGGTTGAAGGCCGGCCGATCTGGAAGCGCTTCCCGCTGTCGATTTTCTACACCGTTGGCATCGCCGGCATGTTGCTGGCCGCCGCTGCGCTGATGGTGCTGGGCCCGCAGGTAATGGAATGGCTGGCCGGTCAGATCGGCATGCAGGAATTCGTGGTGACCTTGTGGACCATCCTGCGCTGGCCGTTGATCGTGATTCTGCTGATGTTCGCCGTGGCCCTCATGTACTACGTGATGCCCGACGTCGAGCAGAAATTCCGCTTCATCACCCCAGGCTCAGTGCTGGCGGTGGTGGTATGGATCGTCGCGTCGCTGGGTTTTGGCTACTACGTCAAAACCTTTGCCGACTACAACGCCATGTATGGCAGTATCGGCGCGATCATCGTGTTGCTCCTGTACTTCTACATTTCGGCCGCTGTGTTGCTGCTGGGCGCGGAGATGAACGCGGTGATCGAGCACATGTCCGCCGAGGGCAAGGATCCGGGCGAAAAAGAATTCGATGAACCCGGCCACACCGATGAAAAACAGCACGTCTCAGGCCTCGGCCGGGACCACTCCAAGCCCACTGCCGATGAAGTCTGAGCGATGATCCGTGAAATCCTGAAAATGGGCGACGAACGCCTGCTGCGCATCGCGCCTCCGGTCCCGCCGGAAATGTTCGACAGCCCCGAGCTGTGGCAATTGATCGACGACATGTTCCAGACCATGGAACACGTAGGCGGCGTCGGCCTGGCCGCGCCGCAGATCGGTGTCGACCTGCAATTGGTGATCTTCGGCTTCGAAGCCAGCGAACGCTACCCGGACGCGCCGCCGGTGCCGCAGACGATTTTGATCAACCCACTGATCACACCACTGAGCCCGGTGCTGGAAGAGGGCTATGAAGGCTGCCTGTCCGTGCCGGGTTTGCGGGGGGCGGTGGACCGTTACCAACAGATTCGTTATGAGGGTTTTGACCCAAAGGGCGAGCCGATTGTGCGCATCGCCGAGGGCTTTCATGCGCGGGTGGTGCAGCATGAATGCGATCACCTGATCGGCCGGTTGTATCCGTCGCGGATTACCGACTTCACCAAGTTCGGCTTTATCGAAGTGCTGTTCCCGGACATGGATCCCACGGCTGACGACTAGCTTTCAAGCCCAGTGTATTCCAACTGTGGGAGCCAGCTCCCACAGTTGGAATACATTACAAACGGATTACTGGGTGGGCTTGATGAACCGCAACGTCATCCGATCCGACTCCCCGATCGCCACATACTTCGCCTTATCCTGTTCGCCCAATCTCAGCGTCGGCGGTAACGTCCACACGCCTGCCGGGTAATCCTTGGTGTCCTTCGGATTGGCATTCACCTCGCTCTGTCCCGCCAGCTTGAACCCGGCATCGGTCGCCAGTTTCACCACCTGTGCGGTGGTCAGGTAGCCGCTGTCCTTGATCGCTTCCAGATCCGCCCCATCCTTGGCCCGGTGATCTTCCACGCCCAGCACGCCGCCCGGTTTCAGTACCTTGTAGAACGCACTGAACGTGGCCGGCGCAGTGCCTGCCTCGACCCAGTTATGCACATTGCGGAAGGTCAGTACGGCATCCGCCGAAGCCGGCTTGCCGAACACCGGCGCCTTGGGATCGAACTCGACCACCTCGGCCTTGGCGTAGCGAGCGGGATCAGCCGCGAATTTCTTCTTCAGGTTCTCTTCAGACGTGCGCGCGTAGGCGCTGCTGCTCGCCGCCTGCACCGCTGCGACGTAATGCCCATGATCCTTGAGCAACGGCGCCAGCAGTTCGCTGTACCAACCGCCACCGGGGGTAATTTCGATCACCGTCTGCTTGGCGCCCAGGCCAAAGAACTCCAGCGTCTGTTGCGGATGGCGATAGCTGTCGCGGGCGCTGTTGGCCGGGTCGCGCCAACTGCCGCCAAGCACGCTCTGGTACTGCTTGGCGGTAATGGGCGCGTCGGCTGCCTGGCCCAAGACTGGAACGAGCAGGGCGGTGAGGGAGAGAGCTGCAAGCGTCGTTTTCATGATCATCCTGTAAAGGGCCACTGTGCCGCCGAGGCTAGCATGGGGCCTGCAGGCGCCGATCACACATTATCTGCGGTCGACCTCACCAAACGATCTAAGCCCATCGCGATCATGGGTTTGTTGCGCTTGTAGCGTACCCAGCGTTCGCTGAGGGATTGCGGCAGCACGGTGTCCTGGGTGAAGCCCATCCGTTGATACAACCCTTCCAGGTCCGGATGACACAGCAACCACAGGGTGCCGTCGACATCGGCAACCGCGGCCTCGATCACCCGCGCCGCCAGCCCTTGGCCGCGATAGGCCGGGTCAACGAACACCCCGGTCAACCATTGCCCTCCCACCACCGGCGTCAGGCACAACCCGGCGACGATCTCTGCGTCCCGCGCCACCCACAAACGCCCACCCTTGAGCGCCTTCATCGACGAATTGTGGTTGCGGTAAAACTTGTTTAGCAGCGGCCACAGCGGCTCTGCCAGCGGTTCGATGTGCAATGGGGGCATGGTGTTCAGGCAGCGTTATCCAGGGCCTTGGATTATAAGCGCCTTCTGCCGGGCAATAGGTGGTATACCCAGTGCTACATCCCCTGTCAGTGGAGCATGCATCATGGCCAAAGGTATGGATTCAAAGAAAGCCGCGAAGAAAAAACCGGCAAAGACCGCCGATGAAAAACGCGCAGACAAAAAGGCCAAGAAGTCTGAAACCGGCCTTTTCGGTCACTGAGTTACAAGATTAGAACCAAACGATCTGCAAGATTTTCCCGCGCCATTGCACAGAGCAGGAAACACCTGCTCTGAGCGGCTGATGGCAAACTACCTTGATCTGACCCAACGCCGGGAAATCGAAGCCCTGGCCAGCACCTTTATCGCAAGAACCGAATGGCCGACCTGGCTGCTGCTGATCGGCGTGTACGCCGGTTGGTTTGCCGTGATCCTGGGCAGCCATTGGCTGGGCCTGGGGTTGAGCCTCTTGCTGCTGATTCCAATCGTGACGCTGTGGCTGTCGGTGCAACACGAATTGCTCCACGGCCATCCCACCCGTTCGTTGCGACTCAATAAACTGCTCGGCTACGCGCCCTTTGCGGTGTGGTACCCGTACACGCTGTACCGCGACAGTCACTTGCTGCACCACAACGACGAAGACTTGACCTTGCCGGGCATCGACCCGGAAAGCCGGTACCTCAACCAGCAGCAATGGGATAACAGTTCGCTGTTCGAGCGTGGCGTGCATTGGCTGACCAAGACGGTACTGGGCCGCTTCGTGTTGGCTGCGCCCTTGGCAATCGCCCGTTTGGCCTGTCACGAATATCGGCGCCTGCCTCAGGTATGGCCGATGTGGCTGGCCCACAGCGCCGTCACCGTGTTGATGCTGAGTTTCATCGCCCATTACAGCGCGCTCTCGGTGTGGCATTACCTGCTGCTGGTCAGCGTGCCGGCCTTGTCCCTGGCGTCGATCCGTTCCTACTATGAACACCGCCCGCACCCGCAGCCGGAGCAACGCACCGTGCTCAACGAAGCGTCCTGGCCGTGGACCTGGCTGTTCCTCAACAACAACCTGCACCTGGTGCACCACGACCTGCCGAAACTGCCCTGGTACTTGCTGCCCACGGTCTACCGTGCCCGACGTGAGCAATGGGTGGCGCGCAGCGGCGGTTTCCTGGTGCAAGGCTACGGCCAGTTGATCAGCCGCCACGGCCTCAAGGCCATCGACAGCCCCCGGCACCCTTTTGCGTGAGAGATGACCATGAGTGACCACTACGCCGAGCTGCTGATGTATGTCGCGCCCGAGCCGATCGAGCAGGCCAACCAGCAGTGGCTTGCGCGCATCCTCGACCACCTGAACCTGGGGCGGCGCAATGCCGATCACCTTGACCTGCACGGTCTGTGGCTTGCGCCTGAATTGCTCCTGACCCAGACCTGCGGTTATCCGCTGATGACCCAGCTGCGCGGCCAGGTCCGTGTCATTGGCCGACCGTGCTACGAGTCGCCCCATAGCAGCCAAGGCGAGCATTGCAGCCTGTTGCTGACTCGCGATGACAACCCACGTCACACCCTGGCGGACTTCTACAACAGCCGTGGCGTGATCAACGGCCACGATTCCAACAGCGGCATGAACCTGCTGCGCGAACGCCTGGCCCCCTTGCAACGCGACGGGCGCTTCTTCGCCAACGTCGCCATCAGCGGCGCCCACCGCGAGAGCCTGCGTTGGCTGCGCGAAGACCGCGCCGACCTGGCGGCCATCGACAGTGTCACCTACGACTACCTCGCCCGTTTTGCGCCGCAGGACGTGGCGGGACTGCGCATCGTCACGCGCAGCGCACCGAGCCCGACCTTGCCCTATATCGGTCCAGTGGGCTTGAGCGATGAGCAGGTGATTCAGATCCGTCAGGCCATGAACCAGGCACTGCAGGATTTACCGCAGATGGCCGAGACGCTGGGCCTGCAGGCCGTACTGCCCGCCAGTGAAGACGACTACCAAGTGCTGTTGGGCTACGAGCAACAAGCCGCCAGCGCGGGCTACCCAGTGCTTCAATAAGGTTATATAAAAATACCTTTTAAATATTATTAAAGAATAAGCAGCCTTGCTAGGATCGCTCCACCGGAACACCGGACATAACGCGCAACCTACTCAGATGGAGCCACTATGTCCGGCGCCGACACTTCTCACAGCGATTACGTGGGCGGATTGTTCCGCAGTCATTACGACTGGCTGTGCAGCCGTTTGCACCGCCACCTCGATTCCCGCGCCCACGCCGAAGACATCGCCGCCGACACCTTCGTCCAGCTGCTGAGTGCGCCGGGGGTGATGCCCATTCGCCAGCCACGTGCGCTGCTCACCACCATCGCCCAGCGGCTGATGTATCAACTGTGGCGCCGGCGTGATCTGGAACGGGCCTACCTCGACGCACTCGATAACGACGAAACCTCCACCGCGCCCTCTCCCGAAGAGCTGGCGCAAATGCTCGAAGCCCTGCAAGCCATCGACCAGTTACTCGACGGCTTGCCGGCCAAGGTCAAGGCGACCTTTTTGCTCTCGCAACTCAATGGCCTGACCTACCCGGAAATCGCCAGCGAACTGGGGATTTCCCAGCGCTCGGTCAGTGACTACATGACCCGCGCCTTCAACCGCTGCCTGCGGCTGTGCCTGGAATGAGCGACGAACTGATCGACAGCGCCACGCGCTGGTACGTGCTGTTGCGCTCCGGCCAAGCTTCGACGGGCGACTGGCAGCGCTATGAACAATGGCGCGCCGCCGACCCGCGTCATGACGCCCTGTGCCGACAGTTGGAAACCCGCTTGGGCGTGTTCCAGGTTCCCCAGGCGCAAGGGGTGAGTGGCAAGGTGTTGCAGCAGGCGCTGGAGGCACCGTCCAGTCGACGGCATGTGTTGCAGGTCGCGCTGGCCGGTGCTGGTGTGGCAGTTGGCGCGGCCTTGCTGGCCAAGCCGCTGGGCTTGCCATTGACTGAACTCACGGCGGATATCCGCACCGGTACCGGCGAGCGCCGCACCGTCGCGTTGGACGATGGCAGCGAATTGCTGCTCAACGCGCAGAGCGCGGCTGATATCCAGTTTGATCCGCAACGCCGGCTGATACGCCTGCGCGAGGGCGAGTTGCTGGCCAAGGTCGCCAGCGACCGCATCCGACCGTTTTTGATCCAGACCGACCAGGCGCGTCTGCGCGCCTACGGCAACCGTTTCCTGGTGCGTGAACGGCAAGGGCAGGGCCAGGTGGTTGCCCTCAACGGCGCACTGGAAATTGACGGCCAGCACGGCGAACGCCTGCAACTCGCCGCCGGCCATGAAGTGCATTACGACCGCGCCGGATTCGGCCCGGTGCAGGCCAGTTCCTCCGGGGCCACGGCCTGGGTCGATGGCTTCCTGCAAGTGCGCGACCGGCCACTGGCCGAAGTCATTGACGCACTGCGGCCCTATCACAATGGCGTGCTGCGCCTGGACCCCGCTGTGGCGGGCCTGCGCGTCAGTGGCTTGTACCGGTTGGACAACCCCCAGCAAATCCTCGACACCCTGGCGCGCACCTTGCCGATCCAAATCACCCGCCGCAGCGGTTTTTGGGTGACCGTCAATGCTGCGTGACCTCGGTTCTATCGACATAACCAAACGATCTGCAAGTTTTGCCCCCGCCGTCCCACATCACTCCCGTAAGCGCTGCGGGGAGCAGCGCCGTCGAGTTTCCTTGGGGGGAGCCAAAGTGAATCAGTTCAACCGTGTGCCGCTTCGAACCTTTGCCCTGGTGCCGTTGGCCAGCCTGTTGTTGTCGTTTGCCGCGAGTGCCGAAGAGGTGCGCCAGGTCTATCACATCGCACCAGGCCCGCTGGATGAAGTGCTGCTGAACATCAGCCGCCAAAGCGGCCAGGTGATCTCGTTTACGCCGCAGTTGGGTAACTATTCCTCGGCCAGCGTGGACGGTTCTCTGTCGGCGCAACAGGCCGTAGACGCTGCGCTCAAGGGCACCGGCCTGCAAGTCCAGGTGAGCCCGGACGGCGCGTTCATCATCAAGGAAGGCGCGAGCAAAAACGCCACCAGCAACGTCAACGCGCAAACCCGTGCAGCGCAAGCGCCGACCCTGGACCGCGTGGTCGCCATCGGCACCCGGCGCAGCGACGCCACTGCCCTGACCAGCGCCGCGCCGGTGGATGTGATCAACGCCGAAGAACTCAAGCAGACCGGCGCCACCAGCCTCAACCAGGCGCTGTTCCAACTGCTGCCGTCGTTCAACTTTCCGCAGAACCAGAGCGCCACCCGTGGCCAGAACCCCAAGGGCGCGTCCCTGCGTGGCCTGGCGCCGGACCAGACGCTGGTGCTGATCAACGGCAAGCGCCGTCATGCCTCGGCGGTGGTTAACATCTCCGGTGGCGTGCCGTTCATTGGCGCGCAGCCGGTGGACCTGGACATGATCCCCATCAGCAGCATCGACCACGTCGAAGTGCTGCGCGATGGCGCCTCGGCGCAATACGGCTCGGATGCGGTGGCGGGCGTGGTCAACATCGTGCTCAAGGAGCGTGACAGCGGTGGCCAGGTCAACACCCAACTGGGCAAGTACGCCCAGGGCGACGGCTTCAGCAAAACCACTGACGGTTGGTACGGCCTGGGGTTGCCGGGGGATGGCTTTCTCACCCTGAGCTTCAACACCCTCAACAACAAACCCACCGACATTGGCGACCAATACGTCGCCGACGGCCAGTTGCAAGACCCGCGCTGGGGCGGTGCCGGGCGCGATAAATTCAACCTGGCGGCCAACGCCGAAGTCGGCCTGAGCGACCAATGGCGCCTCTACAGTTTCGCCACCTTTGGCCAGGACAAATCGGTAAACAACACGCCGCCGTTGCTGGCGAATAATCCGAATAACGTGCCGGGCATTTACCCCAACGGCACCATTCCCAAATACCGCTACCGCTATGAAGACGGCGCACTCACCGTCGGCACCCGCTATGAAGACGACACGCTTGGCCGCTTTGACCTCAGCGCCACCTACGGTCGCGACAAGCACGATGAACTGGCCTTCAACACCGTCAACCCGAGCTACGGCCTGAACAGCCCGACCAAGTTTGACGTGGCGACACTGGTCAACGAGCAGACCAACCTTGGCCTGGATTACGCCAAGGACCTGGACGTCAACTGGTCGAGCCATCCGCTGACCGTCTCGGCAGGCATTGCCTACCGCCATGAGCAGTATCGTCTGGAGGAGGGCGACTACGAGTCCTACTCCTTTGGCGGCATCAACGGTGTGCAGGTCGGCGCGGTGCAAGCCTCCGGTCTCACACCAGACGACGCCGGCACCTACAAGCGGGATGTCGGCGGCGTTTACTTTGGCCTTGAGCACCAGCTCACCGACAAATTCCAGGTCGGCCTGGCCGGACGTACCGAGCACTACTCGGACTTCGGTTCGGCCACCACCGGCAAGCTCTCGGCGCGGTATGACTTCACGCCGCAGGTGGGCTTGCGTGCCACGGTGAACAACTCCTTCCGTGCGCCGACCCTGGGCCAGATCGGCACGTCGTGGACCACCACCACCAACGTCGACATCAACGGCAACCCGGTGCTGACGCGCATGTTGCCCGCCGACAACCCGGCCGCCCGTGCCTTGGGTGCCGAGCCGCTCAAGCCCGAGAAGTCCACCAACTATTCCCTGGGCTTGGTGTTGCGCCCGATTGAAAACGCTTCATTGACCATCGACGCCTACCAGATCTCGATTCGTGATCGCCTGCTCTACAGCGGCGGTATTTCCGGGCCACGTGCCGAACAGATCCTGCAGCAAGCCGGGTTTGGCCAGTACACCTGGGCGCAGTTCATGACCAACGCGGCCAATACCCGCACCCGTGGCGTCGACATCGTCGGCAAGTACAACCTGGACCTGGCGCAGTACGGCGCGTTGAGCCTGTCGGCCGGCTACACCAAGGCGCGCACCACGATTGAGAAGGTCCACGAAAACCCCAACGGCTTCGACATCCTCACCCGCGAAGCCCGTGGCTTCCTGGAACACGGCTACCCCGAAGACAAGCTGGTACTCGGTGCGACCCACCGCATCGGCGCATGGACCATCGCCCTCAGCGAAACCCGCTACGGCGAATACCGCAAATACGCCGCCAGCGAAGCCAACGCCCAGTACGACCAGACCTTCGGCGCACAGTGGAACACCGACCTGGACGTGAACTACGCCTTCACTAAACAACTGCGCTTGTCAGTCGGCGCCAACAACCTGTTCGACAGCAAGCCCGACGACTTCAACACCCGCCTGCGCCAGACCCCGGGCCAGCAGTACAGCTACTTGTCGCCGTCGGCGCCGGAAGGGGCGTTTTACTACACGCGGCTCAGTTATGACTTTTAACGAACATCACCGCACAACTATGAGGTTGCCGATGAAGCATCTGAAAAAACTCCTGGGCGGTGGTCTGCTGGCCCTGAGCCTGCTGACCCCAGCCGCCCACGCCGCCGAAGCCGTCAAACCCATTCACTTCGGTGATATCACCTGGGAAAGCGGCAGCCTGATCACCGAAGTGCTGCGCCTGATCGTCGAGAAAGGCTACGGCCTGCCGACCGACACCTTGCCCGGCAGCACCGTGAGCCTGGAAGCCGCCCTGGCCAAGGACGATATCCAGGTGATCGGTGAAGAGTGGGCCGGGCGCAGTCCGGCGTGGGTCAAGGCGGAAAACGAAGGCAAGGTGTTCGGCCTCGGTGACACGGTCAAAGGCGCCACCGAAGGCTGGTGGGTGCCGGAGTTCGTGATCAAGGGCGATGCCGCGCGCGGTATCAAGCCCCTGGCGCCGGACTTGAAGTCGGTGGCCGACCTGCCGCGCTACAAGGACGTGTTCCGCGACCCCGAATACCCGAGCCGTGGGCGCTTCCTCAACAGCCCAACCGGCTGGACCTCGGAGATCGTCAACAGCCAGAAACTCAAGGCCTACAAACTCACCGACAGCTTCGTCAACTTCCGCACCGGCTCTGGCGCGGCGCTGGATGCCGAAGTGGCGTCGTCGATCCGTCGTGGTAAACCCGTGTTGTTCTACTACTGGTCGCCGACGCCGCTGTTGGGGCGGTTCAAGCTGGTCAAGCTGGAAGAGCCGCCGTTCAACGCCGAAGCCTGGAAGACCCTGTCCGACGCGAAAAACCCCAACCCCATTGGCACCCGCTCGATGCCGGCGCGCCTGGCGATTGGTGTGTCGGCACCGTTCAAGGCGCAGTACCCGCAACTGGTGAGCGTGTTTGAAAAGGTCGACCTGCCGATTGACCTGCTTAACGGCATCCTCGGGGAAATGAGCGAGAAACGCACGCCGCCCCGCCAAGTGGCTGAAGCCTTCCTCAAAGACCATCCAGACGTCTGGCAACAATGGGTGCCAGCCGATGTGGCGGCCAAGCTGAAGGGGGCGCTCTGATGCTTAAAATATTCGCTGCTGCGGTACTTTCACTGGTTGCCGCTCAGGTGCTGGCGGCCGAACCGGCCACGTTGCGCATCGGCTACCAGAAAAGCTCTGTGAGCATGGTGCTGGCCCGTGAGCACAAACTCTTCGAGGACGCGTTGCCCGGTACCCAGGTGCAGTGGATCGAGTTCCTCGGCGGCCCGCCGCTGATCGAGGCGCTGAACGGCGGCAGCCTGGACATCGGCAATATCGGTGACATCCCACCGATCTTCGCCCAGGCCGCAGGCATCGATTTGCAGTATTTCGCCGTCGAACCCAACGAGGGCAAGACCGAAGCAGTGTTGGTGCCCAAAGCCAGCAGCGTGCAGAGCGTGGCCGAACTCAAGGGTAAGCGCGTGGCGCTGCTCAAGGGCTCCAGCGCCCACAACCTGTTCCTGAAAAGCCTGCTGCGCGCCGGTTTGCAATGGAAGGACGTGAACGTGGTGTACCTGTCGCCGTCCGATGGCCGCGCTGCGTTCGAGCAAGGCAAAGTCGACGCGTGGGTGGTGTGGGACCCGTACTACTCCGCGGCCGTGGTCGAGGGTTCCGCCCGCGTGTTGGGCGACGGCCAGGGCCTCAATCCAGCGGGCAGTTTCTTCGTGGTGAGCAGCCCATTTGCCAAGCAATATCCGCAATCCATTGGCGCGATCATCCAGACCCTGGCCAAGGCGCAGCGCCTGTCCCTCGACCAGCCCGAAGACAGCATCGCACTGATGGCCAAGACCCTGGGCCTGCAACCGGCGGTGGTCAAAAGCTACTTCGAACACCGCTCGCCCGCGCCGATTCGCCCGTTGGAAGCGGTTGACGTCGGCAACCAACAACGCACCGCCGACCTGTTTTTTGCCAACGGCCTGATCCCGAAAAAGGTCGATGTGCAGCAAGCGGTATTCAAGGCGCCATGACCATGCAACCGATCTACATCGACTTTCTCAACGGCCTGGACATCGACGAACTAGGCCTTACCAACGACGAGATCCTCACCGCCATCGAAGCCAGCCTGGCGATCCAGGGCCGTGGCGAGGCGGTGATCGAGCCGCGTACCCACCTGATTCCCGGCGGTGAGATCAACGGCCACTTCAACGTATTGCGCGGTGTACTCGGCGGCGATATTGGCTATGCGGGCGTCAAAGTTGTGGGGGATTTTGTCGACAACTACCGCAAGGGTTTGCCCTCGGAATTGGCCATCCTCAACCTGCTGGACCCGGCCACCGGGATTCCCAAGGCGATCCTGGATGCCTCGGCGATCACCGATATGCGCACCGGTGCTATCACGGCCATCGGCGCCAGATACTTGGCCCGGCCCGACAGCAAAGTGCTGGCGCACATTGGCGCGCGTGGCACGGCGTATTGGAACGTGCGCTTGCTGGATCACCTGTTCGACTTCGACGAAATCCGCGTGCACTCACGCCGCAGCGAAAGCCGCGAAGCCTTCGCTGAGCGCCTGCGCAAGGACCTGGGAAAACCCGTGATCGTCACCGACGATTGGGAGTCCACCGTGCGTGGCGCCGACATCGTGGTCGAGGCGTCGCGCCTGGACCAGCCCGAGCCCTTGTTGCGCACCGAGTGGATCAAACCCGGCGCCTTTGTGGTGCCCTACGGCACCATGAGCGCGGTGGAATTGTCGCTGACCGACATCATGAGCAAGTTGGTCGTGGATGATTGGGGCCAGTGCAAAGGCGGGCTTTTTGGCGCGCTACGCGCGCATGTCGACGCTGGCAAACTCAGTGCCGAAACCCTGCATGCCGAACTGGGCCAGATCGTGGCCGGCTTGAAAACCGGCCGGGAAACCGCTGAGGAAACCATCCTGTTCTGGCACCGTGGCCTCAGCCTCAGTGACATCGCGCTGGGCCATGCACTGTTGGAA
Organism: Pseudomonas sp. FH1; assembly: GCF_000510895.2. Classification (NCBI taxonomy): domain Bacteria; kingdom Pseudomonadati; phylum Pseudomonadota; class Gammaproteobacteria; order Pseudomonadales; family Pseudomonadaceae; genus Pseudomonas; species Pseudomonas sp. FH1. Next base: position 46,644 of record NZ_AOHM01000002.1, on the reverse strand, counting down.
AAAGCCAAGCGTCTGGGGATTGGCCAGCGGCTGCGCTGGGCATGATTCACTTCGATCCCCAAGGTTTAGCCCTGGCAGATTTGCTGGCGATTGCCCGGCAGGATGTGCCGGCGGATTTCTCTGTGAAGGCCCGTCAGCGCATCGATGAAGGCCACCAGTTGTTGGTGAAACTGGCGGCTGAAGGCACGCCAATTTATGGCGTAAACACCGGCCTCGGTGCTGCGGTGGACACGCCCGTAGCCCCCGTGCAGGCGAGTATTCCGTTGGGGCGCGCGGTGGGTGTCGGACGCTTGGCCAATCGTCAGGAGCTGCGCGCCATCACCGCCGCGCGCCTGGCCGGATTGGCCCAGGGACGTTCGGGTATTTCAGCGCAAGCAGCGCAGGCGTTGCTGGATTTACTTAACTCGGGTGCCGAACCGGAGGTGCCGTTGCTCGGCTCGTTGGGCGAGAGCGACCTGGCGCCATTGGCCCACTTGAGCCTGGCGCTCTCGGTGCCTTTGACCGGCAAGGATGGATTAGCGCTGGTCTCGGCGAATGCCGCCAGTGTCGGGCTCGGCGCATTGCTGGTCGCCGAGGCACAGCAAGTGTTGGCAGCGGTGCTGGCGGCGCTGGCGTTATCGTGCGAGGGCTATCGGGCCAACCTGAGTCCGTTCCAGCCATGGGCTTCGCGCCTGCGGCCGGCACCGGGGCAAACCGAGCAGTCGGCGGCGTTATTGCAGTTGCTGGCGGGCGGTGAGCTGGCGGACAGCCCGCGTCGTCTGCAGGACCCCTTGAGCTTCCGCTGTGCCACGGTGGTCCAGGGTGCGGCGCAACAGGCGTTGCAACAGCTGCATGAGCTGGTAGAACTGGAATTGCGCAGCGGTGCGGATAACCCGGCGTTGATCAGCGAAGAGGCGCTTGTGTTAGCCACGGCGAATTTCGACAGCACCCACTTGGCGCTGGCCGCTGAAGGGTTGGGCCTGGCGCTCAATCGAGTAGCCGCATGCAGCGCCGAGCGGATTGCCAAATTGCTATCGCCGGCTTCGAGTGATCTGCCGCGCTTCCTCATCACTCAACCCGGTCATGTCGGTATGGCCGCCTTGCAGCGCACCAGTTCGGCGTTGGTCGCGGAAATCGGGCACCTGGCCAATCCGCTGCCGGCGGTTAGCGTGCCGGTGGCGGACCGTGTAGAAGACTATGCGGGCCAGGCTTTGGCCGTGGTCGACAAGACCCGTCGCTTGACCGAGCGGGTGTTGTGGCTGGCCAGTATTGAACTGATCGTTGCCGCGCAGGCGGTGGACTTGCGCGGCGAGCTACGTTTAGGTGAAGGCGCTCGGCAGATCTATGAAACCGTGCGTAGCCAGGTGGTCCACCTGGACCAGGATCGCTCGGGTTCGGTGGATGTGCTGGCGTTGAGTGCCTTCATCTCGACTCATGGCTTTTCGGCGGCCAACGCCGCAATCACCGCCGGTCGCTCACCCACCCGCTGCTGAAACGCCGCCAGCGCCGGCCACTCACCCAAATCAATCGCATGAAACGCCGCCCAACGCAGCACCACGAACAGGTAGGCATCCGCCACCGAGTATCGCGCACCCAACAGGTAATCCTGGCGCTCCAGCGTCTGCACCAGCACCGCGAAGCGCTTGAACAGGGTGGCCTGGAATGAGGCCTTCACCTCGCCCTGGATCGCGCCGTTGAAGAACACCGCCAAGCCGCCATGAATCTCGGTGGCGATGAAGTTCAGCCATTCCTGCAGACGCACGCGTTCCCAGCTGCCAGTGGCCGGCGCCAGGTCTGCGGTGGGTTTCAGGTCGGCCAGGTATTGCAGGATCGCGCTGGCTTCGGTCAGCACCTGGCCGTTGTCCAGTTTCAGCGCAGCAACGTAGCCCTTGGGGTTGATCTGCAGGAAGTCGTCGCCGTCGGCGGTGGTCTTGGCTTGGTTATCCACCAGGACCAGGTCGAACGGCAGCGCCAATTCGCGCAGCACGATATGCGGGGCGAGGGAACAGGCGTGGGGGAAGAAATACAGTTTCATCTGGGGCAGCTCCGTTGAATTTGCGCCAGTCTCGCGGGCGTGGCACCGTGCGTAAAATTAAACGTTCAGACCCCCGCCATAAGGACAGCTACTGCCATGATGAACCTGATGCACTGGCGCTTGCTGGTGGCCGTGGCCGATCACGGCAGCATCACCGCCGCCGCCGAGCGCGTGGGCATGACCCAATCCGCCGCCAGCCAGGCCATGGCCGGTATGGAGGCGACGCTGGGTGCGCAGTTGTTTACCCGTGAACCGCGCAAAACCCTGCCCACCGCCCTGGGCTTGAGTGTGATCGAGCAGGCACGGGTGATGCTTGGGGCCTTGCAGGCGATTCGTAGCACTGTGGACGAAGCCAGGCCGATGCTGCGTGGGACGATTCGCATCGCCAGTTTCCCCATGGTGCTGGCGACGTTTCTGACACCCGCATTGCAGCGTTTTGCGCAGCTCTATCCCGGTATCGAGGTCACCACCCTGGATGTCACTGACAACGAAGTGCTCACCCTGCTCGACACTGGCCTTATCGATTTAGGCGTGGTGCTCAACCCCACGCCCGAGCGCAACGCGACGGTGCTGGGCCGTGACTTATGGATGGCCGTGCTGCCAGTGGCGCATGCGCTGGCGCAACGCCCGGCGGATGCCACGGTGTCGCTTGAGGAATTGCTTGAGGAGCCTTTCGTGCTGGCTACCGGTGGCTGCACCGCCAATGCCCGCAGCCTGGGCGCCGCGGCAGGCCTGACCCTGCGCGATATTCGCGTTGAGGTGCGTGAATGGAACAGTGCCTTCAGCCTGGTGCGTGAGGGCGTCGGCGTCACACTGGTGCCGGAAATGGCCTTGCCGTCCCAGCGCAAGGGGCTGCGCGTGATGGCGTTGGATGTGCCGCTGCACCGCGAATTTGCCTTGGTCGGCTCGCCGGACCGCCCACCGTCAGCCGCCGCCCTCGCATTGTTAAAAATGCTGGCTGACTAGTGGCCTTGCATAGCGCCAAGCCCTGTCTATGCTCACCCAGAACCGTTGATGACGCTTGGCATATAAAGCGATTTGGATGGTTATTTCCCCATGAAGGTGTGCCAGCAATATCCAACAAATGAATGGAATGCGCCTTCCAGGCGCCGGGAATCTAGGGTGATCTGACCATGTTCAACCGCCATCACAAATCCGACCTGCAACAAATCGAACGTTTCTCCTGCGCCCTCACCGAATCCAACGCCAAACTGGCCGCCATCAGCCGTTCCATGGCCATGATCGAGTTCGACCCCAGTGGCGTGATCCTCGACGCCAACGACAACTTCTGCAAAACCATGGGCTACAGCGCCGAGGAAATACGCGGTAAACATCACCGGCTCTTTTGCGACGAGCCCTACACCCATACCGACGCCTACGCTAAGCTATGGCGCGACCTGGCGCGGGGCGAGGCCCTTAGTGGCACCTTCATGCGCCTGAACAAGCATGGCCAGGAAGTCTGGCTGGAAGCCAGCTACATGCCGGTGCTGGACAAGGACAATCACGTTCAAAGCGTGATCAAAGTCGCGTCGGATATCACGGCGCGGGTCCATCACGAACATGAAAACCAGAGCCTGATCGATGCTATTGGCCGTTCCATGGCGGTGATCGAGTTCACCCCGCAGGGCCAGATCATCAACGCCAACGAAAACTTCCTGAAGACCGTGCAGTACTCCCTGGATGAAATCGTCGGCCAGCACCACAGCCTGTTCTGCCACCGCAACGAAGTGGAGTCGCCGGCCTACAAGGCGTTCTGGGCATCGCTCAATCGTGGCGAATACCACTCGCACCGCTTCGAGCGCAAAAACAAGTACGGCAAGACCCTGTTCCTGGAGGCGTCCTACAACCCGATCTTCGACACCAATGGGCGCCTGTACAAAGTGGTGAAGTTCGCCAGCGACATCACTGACCAGGTCACCACCCTGCGCACCGCCGCCGACTCGGCCCACGCCACCTCGGTGCAAAATGACGCCTGCGCCCGCAAGGGCTCGGAAGTGGTGCAGCAAACCGTGCAGATCATCGAGGAAATTTCCCACGACCTGAACCAGGCGGCGCAGAGCATCGATGCTGTCAGCAAACAATCGGACATCATCGGCGCCATCGTGCAGACCATCCGCAGCATTGCCGAGCAGACCAATATGCTCGCGCTCAACGCCGCGATCGAAGCGGCACGGGCCGGTGAGCATGGGCGCGGCTTTGCGGTGGTGGCGGACGAGGTGCGCAGCTTGGCGGCGCGAACCAGCCAGGCGACGGTGGAAATCGTCGATGTGGTGCGCAAGAATCACGACTTGTCTCTGAGCGCGGTATCGAGCATGCAATCGAGCTTGAGCCGCACGGGCTTGGGGGTGGAATTGGCGAATGAAGCGGGGCAGGTGATCCTGGAGATTCAGGAAGGGTCACGGCATGTGGTGGATGCGATCGGGCAGTTCAATTCGACGTTGCAGCTGCAATAAACGCATTGTCAGCTTGATAACCCGATCACTGTGGGAGCTGGCTTGTCTGCGGAAGCATCACCTCGGTACATCAGAAACACCGAGTGATCCGTATCGCAGGCAAGCCAGCTCCCACACAAGTGCGGCTTAGATCGCCGCCAGGGTCTCTTTCACTGCCTGCGCTTGCGGGTCAACGGTCTTTGCCGCTACCTGCTGCTCTTGCTGTTGCTTCAGGCGTTCGGCCACTTGCTTGGAAATCGCATCCTGCTTTTCCTGGGACATGTTCTGCACGTCCGCCTCAGTCAAACCCTGTTCCTTGAGCAACTGCTCACGGATGCGCTCGGCCGGGGATTTGCTCATGTAGTCAGTGAACTCAGAGCGTGCGGTGCTGGCGGTCGCACCGGTCTTTGGCACTTCGGGCGTCGCGGTGGAGGCAGTGACGGCCTCTGTGGAAGTCTGCAACTGCACGCGGGTCTTGGCGAAGGCCTCGTCAATGCGGTCGTTGGCCTTGTCCAGTTCCTTCTGCGCGGCCGGCACGGTCACGCTTTGTTGCGCGGCTTGCAGGGCACCGCTGTACAGCGCGCTGGCAGCGGCGTTGGCGGGGTCCATGTCGGGCCGTTTGAGTTGTTGAACGGTCGACACGGCTAAGGTGTTGTTGTTAACCAGCATGATCGGTCACCTGGGGAAATGTTCGGTGCCACAGGTGGAGCAAATAGCGTGCCGGGTGTGAAGTGCCCGATTCTATTGGGGATCGCTTGGCCGCTGCGGCAAAAGTTGTCCCGCAGGCGGCCAACCGTTGCCGTCAGTGGGCGATATTTTCCAACGCCAGGTTCCGCGTACGCGGCCCGAACCAACTGATGGTGATCATCACGATCAACATGCTGCTGGCAATGAATGCCAACACCCCCGGTGTGCCCAGGTGTTCGAGGATAAAACCGATCAACAAGCTGCTGAACACTGTGGACAAACGGCTGAACGAGTAACAGAAGCCTACCGCCCGTGCGCGGATGTTGGTGGGGAACAATTCACTTTGGTACGAGTGATAACTGAAGCTCAGCCAAGCGTTGCAGAAGGTGATCATCACCCCACAGATCACCAGCCCCACCGCCGTGGTTTGCAGGGCGAACAGGCTGCCGAAGACCATCGCGCCCAACGCCGAGCCGACGATCTGCCATTTGTTTTCAAAGCGGTTGGCCACCTTCACGAACAGCAACGGCCCCAGCGGGTAGGCGAGGGTGATGATGAAGGCGTAGAGCAGGCTGTGGGTCACGCTGACGCCCTGGCCCGACAGCAACGCAGGCAGCCAGTTACCAAAACCGAAGAAGCCGATGGCCTGGAACACATGGAACACGATCAGCATCAAGGCGCGACGGCGGTATGGTGGTTGCCAGATATCGGCAAAGCGGCCATCACCCTGCACGCTGACGGCTTCGGGCTCGGGCTCATCCAGTGGTTTGCCGTGATCTTTCTGACAGCGCGCTTCAAGGTTGTCCATGATCACACCGGCTTCTTCGAAACGTCCTTTTTGTGCAAGCCAACGCGGCGACTCTGGTAAGCGCTTGCGCAGTTGCCAGATAAACAGCGCAAACACGGCGCTCGACAACACCACCCAACGCCAGCCGGATACGCCGAACGGCGCCTGTGGCACCAGCCACCACGACATCAACGCCACCGCCGGCACGGACAGGAACTGGATAAAAAACGCAAAGGCAAACGCCGAGCTGCGCATGCGCTTGGGCACCAGTTCCGAGAGGTAGGCGTCGATGGTCACCAGCTCAATGCCCAGGCCAATGCCGACCAGGAAGCGCATGCAGATGATGCCCACGGCGGAGGTCTGGATGCCCATCAATACCGTGGCGACGGTGTACCAGATCAACGCAAAGGTGAAGATCGCCCGCCGTCCGAAACGGTCGGCGATGGGGCTGAGCAGGCTGGCGCCGAGGAACAGGCCGAGGAAGGTTGCCGAGGCAAAGGCGGCCTGGTCCGAGAAACCGAATACGCCTTCGCTGCCGGTGTGGAAGATTCCGTCACTGATCAGGCCGGGGCTGATGTAGGCGGTCTGGAACAGGTCGTACAGCTCGAAAAAGCCGCCGATGGACAGCAACGCCACCAGGCGCCAGACCGTGGCGACGGCAGGCAGGCGGTCGATGCGTGCGCTGATATGGGCGGCGCGGATCGGATCGATGCCGTCGGTGCTAGAGAGTGCGGGCATGGGGAAACTCAATAAGTGATCGGAATCTCGAATGTCTGAAACGCATCATCCTGGGGATGGTAACCCAGCACCCGCGTGGTTTCGCTCAGGTCCAGGCGCTTGAAGCGGTTATTGGAAATGCCATGGGCGATCAGGTGCTTCACGCCCTCGGCTTCCACCGAGCGTTGCAGCAACTGCACCGCGTCACGCGGGCTGAGCCAGGCGCTGAGGTCGCGGGCGTTGTTGAGGTCGTGGGTTTCGGGGAATTCGAAGGCGCCGATGCGCAGGGCAATGGTCGACAGCGGGGTTTTCGCGGCGTAGTAGCCACACAGCGCCTCGCCGTAGCATTTACTCACGCCGTACAGGTTGGCGGGCATCACCGGCATGCCGGGCGTGATCTGGCGGTCTACCGGGTAGCCCTCGATGGTTTGCGCGCTGCTGGCGAATACCAGGCGCTTTACCCCGGCAGTCACGGCCGCTTCGAACAGGTAGGTGGTGGCGAGGATGTTATTGGGCAGCAATTCATCGAACGACGCGCTGGCGTGGGGGATGCCCGACAGGTGCACGATCACGTCGATGCCGTCGAGCAAGGCCGCCAGGCTGGATTTGTCGCTGAGATCGGCGTGCACGAAGCGGTGCTCGCCCAAGTCGAAATCCGGCGCGATGCGGTCGGTGAGGGTAAAGCGGTAACGGTCTTTGGATGCGTCGAAAAACGTCTTGCCGATTCTGCCGCAGGCGCCGGTGAGCAGTACGTTGAGTCCTTTCACGGTGCAGTCCTTGTTTTAGTTATGGCCGTCGAGGGCAAAGGTTTTGAAGCCGGGGCGCTGGCTGAGGCGCTGGTAATACGCTTCCACCGCGGGGTAGGGCGGATGCTCCAGCGGCGCGTTGCGCCAGCGGTGTACCGAGAGGCCGACGAGGATGTCGGCCAGGGTGAATTCATCGCCGGTCACGTAGGCGCCGGTCTTGAGCAACTGTTGTTCCAGCAAGCCCATCTTGTCGTTCCAGGCCTGCACGCCGGCCTGGATGCGCTGCGGGTCCTGGTAGTCCGGGTTCTGGCGCACCAACGCATGGAACGCGTAGCCCCAGGACGGGTTGAGTTCGGTGGCTTGCCAGTCCATCCATTGCTCGACCCGGGCCCGTGGCGCGGGCTCGGCGGGGAGCAGGTCGTGGCGTTGGTAGAGGCTGACCAGGTAACGGCAGATGGTATTGGATTCCCACAACACGCCGTGGTCATCGATCAGCACCGGCACCTGGGCGTTGGGGTTCAAGGCGAGGAAGTCGGCGGACTGGGTGGGCTTGAAGCCGATGCCCCAGTCTTCACGCTGATAGTCGATGCCCAGTTCCTGACAGGTCCAGAGCACTTTGCGCACGTTGATGGAGGACGTGCGACCCAAGATTTTCAGTGAGTGTCCCATGGTGCTTCCCTGGCGGTGACAAGGGACTCAATTTAGCAGGGACATGGGGTGGGGGCGAGGTTGTTGTCAGGCGTTGGCGGCAAGAACGCTTCTGACGGTCGAAGGGTTCTTGCCGGTAAAAAGATTAAAAAACGTACTACTTCAACGTGAAGGGCCGGTGAGTTTAACTACGCCGTTTGTTACTTTCATTTCCGGCTCACCGCTCATGCCAGGCGCGTTGAAATGAAATTCTCCATCAACTTGTATGTTGTCAAAATCAACACTGTTTAGATTGAAAGTCCCGCTGTCGGCATAGTAGCTCCATCCAAAGTCTTCGTAACGGTGGTAATAAAAAGCGAACACCTTTTCGTCTCGCCCAATGTTGTAAGTCCCTGGGGGGGTATTTTTGTCAATGTAGATAAAGATCACGCGGTTGCTTGCTTGGTCTCTACCGACGATCACAAATTGGGTAGCGCTCGCTTCTTGAAGATCTACGGAATGAGAGGTGAATGGGGGGGAGACTACGGATGTGTTGCATCCGATAACACCTTTGGCGAATAGCGTTTTATTGGAATTCTTCGAGTACATTGCAATATCCTCTTCAGTGATATTCTAGCGTCAGGCGATCATCGCCGGCTATTCTCTTATAAGGAGAAAGCCTGCACTTGCCTACTGTCAGAGTTGACAGTTATGAAGAGGCGGATCTGTTGTTTTTTGGCTCAGAAAGTAATCAACAACCCTCTTACGTACTCTCCCGCACCTGCAACTCAAACCCCATGTCTACCACCGGTTTGGCGATCTTGTTACCTGCCATGATCGTCAACAGGTGCTCCGCCGCACGCCGCCCAATCGCTTCACGCGGGGTGCTGATGCTGCTCAGGCGCGGCACCATGAAGGACGAGGCGGGCAGGTCGTTGAAACCCAGCACGGCCACACGTTCCGGCACCTTGATGCCATGGCGCAGGGCTTCCAGCAAGGCGCCCTGGGCCAGGTCGTCGTTGCCGAAGAAGATGGCGTCCACGTCGGGATGGGCGGCCAGCAGTTGCAGGAAGAGTTCGCCGCCCAGGCCCACGGAGGAGGGGCGCGGCGTCAGCAATTCCAGCGCCGGGTCGTACAAGCCGGCTTGTTGCAGCGCTCGGCGGAACCCTTCGCCGCGCAGCAACGTGCGTTGGTCCAACTGCGCGCCGATGTAAGCCAAGCGTTTGTAACCACGGGACAACAGATGCGCCGCCGCCGTTTCGCCCGCGCTCAATTGCGAGAACCCTACGCAGTTCACCCCGGCGTTCGGGTCCAAATCCATCATATAGACGCAGGGCACATTGCTGGCCTCGACCATCCGTCGGGCGCTTTCGGTGCGATCAAACCCGGTCAGCAGCAAACCCCGTGGCTGGTAGGCCATGTAGTTGCGCAGCAGGTTTTCTTCTTCATCGCGGGAATAGTGGGAGTTGCCGATCAGCACTTCAAAGCCCTTGGGCCGCAGCACCTGGTGGATGGCTTCGAGGGTTTCGATAAACAGCAGGTTGGACAACGATGGCACCAACACCACCACCGAATGGCTCTGGGCCGAGGCCAGGGCGCGGGCGGCGGGGTTGACCACATAATTGAGTTCGGCGGCGGCCTGCTGCACTTTTTCCACCAGTTCGGTGGCCACGGTGCTGATACCGCGCAGGGCGCGGGAGGCGGTAATCGGGCTGACGCCGGCCAGGCGGGCGACTTCGTTAAGGGTCGGGCGACCCGTGGTGCGCAATTTTTTATCGTTCTTGGAGGTCATCAGGCGGCTTGCCAAACAAAAATCGAGGCACTAAGGTAGCGCTGTCTCCAAAAGGCTGCAAATTCTTGAACTTTGGGTTGCCTGATCCGGTTCAAATGATTGGAGCGGATGCACGCGTCACTCCATAAAAATGACAAGACGGCGCGGGAAAAGCCTGTTTTTGCACTAGCCTTACAGCGTGCAAAGGTAGCGCTATCTGCGTCCTGAGGTGTTTCATGAGTCAACCTGTTACCGCCCTGGTCATCATGGGTGTTTCCGGCTGTGGCAAGTCCAGCGTCAGCGAGGCCCTGTGCCGCCTGAACGGTGCCACCGCCATTGAAGGCGACAGCTTTCACCCTGCCGCCAACATCGAAAAGATGAGCGCCGGCCACCCCCTCAACGACGACGACCGCGCCGGCTGGCTCGACATCCTCTGCGATGAACTGCGCCGTTCGCTCAAGGCAGGCGAGCATCCCGTGCTCACCTGTTCCGCCCTGAAAAAGAAATACCGCGACCACCTGCGCGAAGCCGCGCCGGGCCTGGGGTTCGTCTTTTTGGAGCTGACCCGCGCCGTGGCCGCCGACCGCGTGTCCCATCGCCCTGGGCATTTCATGCCGGCCAGCCTTATCGACAGCCAGTTCGCCACCCTTGAATCGCCCAAAGGCGAACCGCTGACCCTGGCCCTCAACGCCAGTGAAGACAGCGTCGAGGAACTGGCCGAGCAGACCAACGCCTGGTGGCTGCAACACGGCTTTGAACCTACTCATTAATTTTTTGCCGGAAAAGATAGCGCTATCCCCGGCAGGAAATTCAACACCCGCTTTAATAACAACAACAAACAGGAGAGCCCCCCCATGTTTGGCATGTCCCACGAGTCCTACCTGCTGCTTGATGCAGTGGTCACAATCATTGGGTTGATCGTTCTGATCACCAAGTTCAAGGTGCACCCGTTCATTGCGCTGATCATCGCGGCCGGCTTCCTCGGCCTGACCTCGGGCATGCCCGTGGACAAGATCATCAAGGCGTTCCAGGACGGTTTTGGCGGTGTGCTCGGCTTTGTCGGCATCATCCTCGCGCTGGGCACGATGCTCGGCAAGATGATGGCCGAATCCGGCGGTGCCGATCAGATCGCCCGGACCCTGATCCGCGCCTTCGGCAAAGAGAAGGTCCAGTGGGCCATGATGTTCGCCGCGTTCCTGGTGGGCATCCCGCTGTTCTTCGAGATCGGCTTTGTGCTGCTGATCCCGCTGGTGTTTATCGTCGCGCGGCGTACCGGCGTGTCGCTGATCAAGATTGGCATCCCGCTGCTGGCCGGCCTCTCGGCGGTACACGGTCTGGTGCCACCGCACCCGGGCCCGTTGCTGGCGATTGGCGTGTTTGGCGCGGACATCGGCAAGACTATCCTCTACGGCCTGATCGTCGCGCTGCCGACTGCCATCATCGCCGGTCCGATCTTCGGTACGTTTATCGCCAAGTACATTCCGGGCAACCCGTCCCAGGAACTGGTCGATCAACTGGCCCGCGAGTCGGAACACAAAAACCTGCCGAGCTTCAGCATCACCCTGATTACTGTGCTGCTGCCGGTGTTCCTGATGCTGCTCAAAACCTTCGCTGACATCGGTTTGCCGGACGGCCATATCGTGCGCAACTGGATGGACATGATCGGTCACCCGATCTCCGCCCTGTTGCTGGCGTTGCTGCTGTCGCTGTACACCTTTGGCCATCGCCAGGGCATTCACTCCAAACAGATCCTCAAACTGCTCGACGCCAGCCTGGCGCCGACCGCTGCGATCATCCTGATCATCGGTGCCGGCGGTGGCTTCAAGCAGATGCTGGTGACCAGTGGTGTGGGCGACGTGATCGGCCATATGGCGGTGAACGCGCAGATCAACCCGATCCTGCTGGCGTGGCTGGTGGCGGCGGTGATTCGCGTGGCAACCGGTTCGGCCACGGTGGCGACCATTACCGGCGCAGGCATTGTGGTGCCGGTGGTGGGGATGATTCCGGGGGTTAACCGTGAGCTGCTGGTGTTGGCGACGGGCGCGGGTTCGTTGATCCTGTCTCACGTCAACGATGCGGGGTTCTGGCTGGTGAAGCAGTACTTCAATATGACGGTAGCCGAGACGTTCAAGACGTGGACGGCAATGGAGACGATTCTGTCCGTCGTGGCGTTGATATTCATCATGCTGTTGTCGCTGGTGGTCTGACCGCCGCGCAAACAAAAAAGGGAGCCGCTGGGCTCCCTTTTTTCGTTATTCGCTGGTCTTCTTCACCAGCCCATCCGCCCTGAACATCCCGCGAATCCCCCGCACCGCCTGGCGGATCCGGTCCTGGTTCTCAATCAGCGCAAAGCGCACGTGATCATCGCCATACTCGCCAAAGCCAATCCCCGGCGACACACACACCTTGGCCTCCAGCAGCAGCTTCTTGGCAAATTCCAGCGAACCCATGGCGGCATATTGCTCGGGAATCTTCGCCCACACGTACATCGACGCCTTCGGATTTTCCACCATCCAGCCCAGCTCATGCAGGCCCTTGACCAGCACATTGCGGCGTTGGCGGTACTGCTCGGCGATGTCCTTCACGCACTGCTGATCGCCTTCCAATGCTGCAATGGCGGCGACTTGCAGCGGGGTGAAGGTGCCGTAGTCGTGGTAACTCTTGATGCGCGCCAGGGCGTTGACCAGTTCCGGGTTGCCCACCATGAAACCGATGCGCCAGCCCGCCATGTTGTAGCTCTTGGACAGGGTGAAAAACTCCACCGCAATGTCCTTGGCACCGGGCACTTGCATGATCGACGGGGCTTTCCAGCCGTCGTAGACGATGTCGGCGTAGGCCAGGTCGTGGATCACCAGCACGTCGTATTGCTTGGCCAGGGCGATCACACGTTCGAAGAAGTCCAGTTCCACGCACTGCGCGGTGGGGTTGGACGGAAAGCCGAGGATCATCATCTTCGGCTTGGGGATCGAGCCGCGAATCGCCCGTTCCAGCTCCGCGAAGAAGTCCACGCCCGGCACCAGCGGCACCGAACGCACCTGGGCGCCGGCGATCACCGCACCGTAGATGTGGATCGGGTAGCTCGGGTTGGGCACCAGTACGGTATCGCCCTGGTCAAGGGTAGCCAGCATCAAGTGCGCCAGGCCTTCCTTGGAACCGATGGTCACGATGGCTTCCGACTCGGGGTCGATGTCCACTGCATAGCGATCCTTGTACCAGCGCGAAATCGCCCGGCGCAGGCGCGGAATGCCTTTGGACGTGGAATAACCGTGGGTGTCTTCACGCTGGGCCACTTGCACGAGTTTTTCGACAATGTGCGGCGGCGTGGCGCCGTCAGGGTTGCCCATGCTCAAGTCGATGATGTCTTCGCCGCGCCGACGCGCAGCCATCTTCAGCTCAGCCGTGATGTTGAAAACGTAAGGGGGGAGTCGATCTATGCGCGCAAAGCGGCGCGGCGAACCTTGGTCTGCCATTGTTGCCTCGAAGTACGTAAGCGCCCGGAACCGTCCGAGCGACGTCGGCCACTGCGGTGGCCTGCGGGGCAGACAATACGGTCGATGATGGCCGGTTGTCCAGATGCGCAGGAAAATTTTCTGCATGGAGCCCAATGCGGATATGCCCCTATACTCAATGCGGGTTTGTTCCCTCATAAGAAGGAGACTGTTCGTATGGATCAGCAGACAAAACAACCGTTAGAGCCACGCATGGAAGCGGGTAAAGCCCTGGTGATCGCCGGGGTGCAAGGGCGTTATTCGAAGGCCACCGTGGGGGATATCCCCAAACTGTGGGAGTTGTTCGACACCTGCATCAAGGACATCAAGAAGCGTGTGGGCGGTGTGACCTATGGCGTTTGCCACAACCCCAAGCACGGCGAGTTCGACTACATGGCCGGTGTCGAAGTCCCGACCAAAGCCGATGTGCCAGGCAACTTCGAAGTCATCGAAATCCCCCCGCTCAACTACGCCGTGTTCCCCCATTACGGGCCGGTGCAGGCGCTTGAGCAAACCTATGAGCGGATCATGTTCGAATGGCTGCCGCACTCGGGCTACAAGGTGATGGGCGCGGATTTCGAGCGCTACAGCGCGGATTTTGATGCGCGCAAGGGCACCGGGACGGTGGAGATCTGGTTGCCGGTGGGCGAAAGAGGCTGAAGCCGTAGGCGATGTCACGTAAACAGGACATTGACGTCTGAAGGTCATGTTTACGTGACATCAAGGGGCCGGGTTAAACACCCACCTCAACCTGCGCTCATACCCAATCCGCCCCTTATACGCCTCTCCGCCATCCACCCACCCAGCCCCCAGATACAGCCCCATCGCTGCCCCATTATCCGCGTCCACCGACAACTCCAGCCCCTGAATCTGCGGCCACGCCTGCAACGCCGCTGCGGGCAGCGCCTGCAGGCAGGCTTTGCCGAAGCCACGCCCTTGCTGATGCCGATCCACCTGCAACGCATGCAAGGTCGCGCTGTGCTCATCCGCCCAGTGGGGCAGGCAAGGCGGGCGTTTGAGCAGCAGGAAGGCCACGGGCGTTTCGTCGGCGAGCAGGGCGAAGCCTTTGATGGCGTCAGGATGGGGATTGACCAGCAGGCTGTTCAGCGCACAGTAGATATCGCCGGAATACGCCAGTTGCTCGGGGTGCACTTGCAGGGTGTCGAGTTGCTGTTTCTGCGCAAGGCTCAGCGTTTCATACAGGGCGAGGCGGGTTTCCATCGGGTGCGTATCCGAAATCCTACAAAGAGGCGTGGATTCTAGCGGGTTTGCTGGGGGCGAAATTATTTTTAAGGAGTTGTCGATTGGCCGGTGGGCCATTCGACTAAGGGTGTCTTCCGTGATGTTTTCTACCCCGAGGAGTATCGCCATGAGCACGGCCATCAACACCCTGATCGACCAATGGAAACAAGCGGTCACCGCCAAGGATGTCGAGAAGATTGTCAGCTTTTACGCCGACAATATCGTCGCGTTCGACGCCGTTGGCGCCCTGCAATTCAAAGGCAAGGCGGCGTACCAGGCGCATTGGCAGGCCTGCATGGAATTCTGCCCTGGCCCCGGCGTTTTCGACTTTCATGAGCTGCATATCGTTGCCGGAGCAGACAGCGCTTTCGCCCACTGGTTGGCCCACTGCGGCGGCACCGGCCCGGACGGCGTGCTCAAGACCTGCTGGATGCGGGTCAGCGCCGGCTACCAGCGCATCGATGGTCAATGGAAAGTGGTGCATGAACACTGGTCCGCGCCGTTCGACATGGAAACCGGCGCTGGTCTGTTCGACCTGAAACCTTGACCCGCGCGATCTATAGTCAGTCGTCCGAAAACGGAGAAACCCATGAAATACCTCTGCCTGATCTACAGCAACGAACAGGTGCTGCACACCTCGCCGGACAGCCCGGCAGACCCGGAGTGCTTCGCCTACGCACAGTCGGTTCAGGCCAGCGGCCGCATGCTGGCCGCCGAGCCGCTGGAGTCGGTGACCACCGCCACCACTGTGCGCATGCGCAATGGCAAGTTGTCGGTCACCGACGGGCCGTTCGCCGAGACCAAGGAGCAGCTCGCTGGGTTCTACCTGATCGAGGCCCGTGATTTGAATGAGGCGATCCAGGTGGCCGGTGGCATTCCGGCCGCCCGGGTCGGCAGTGTGGAAGTGCGCCCTGTGCGTGAATTGAATCTCTGAATACAACAACCCTAAGACTCAAGAGGTTTACCCCATGTCTACGCAACCTGCCGAGTTTGAATTGTCCATCAGCCGCGTGATCGATGCACCGCGCAGCCGTGTGTTCCGTGCCTGGACCGAACCCGCCTTGCTCCAGCAATGGTGGGGGCCCCATGGCATGACCACCCCCGAGTGCGAAATGAACCTGTGGGTTGGTGGCCTGTTTCGCACCTTGATGCGCGCACCGGACGGCGCCGAATACCCGACCCAGGGTGTGTTTCTGGAAATCGTCGCGCCACGGCGGTTGGTGTTTACCGATGCCTTCACGCCGGGCTGGATTCCGTCTGGCAAGCCGTTCATGACCGCCGAAGTGACGTTGCAGGAAATCGAGGGCAACAAGACGCTTTACACCGCCCGCGCCATGCACTGGAGTGCCGAAGACAAGCAGGCCCACGAAGCCATGGGCTTTCATGACGGCTGGGGCCAGAGCCTGGATCGACTGGTCACCCTGGTGACCGAGGGCATGCGCGATTGACCCTGTCGGTCGAGGCCATTTACCGCGGCGAATCACGCCGGGTCCTCGCGACGCTTATTCGCTTGCTGGGCGATTTCGACCTGGCCGAAGAAGCCCTGCACGAAGCGTTTTTCGTGGCGGTGCAGCGTTGGCCGCTAGACGGAGTGCCGGACAATCCCCGCGCCTGGCTGGTGTCGACCGGGCGCTTCAAGGCCATCGACCGTCTGCGCCGCCAGGCGCGTTTCACCCCGTTGTTGCAGGCGCAGGCCGATACACTGGAAGCCGCTGACTGGAGCGATGAAGACGTGGAAGATGACCGCCTGCGCCTGATCTTCACCTGCTGCCATCCCGCGTTGGCGGCCGATGCCCAGGCGGCGTTGACCTTGCGCGAGATCTGCGACCTTACCACCGAAGAAATTGCCCGGGCGTACCTGGCCACGCCGGCCACCATTGCCCAGCGCATCGTGCGGGCCAAGGGCAAGATCCGCGAGGCGAAGATCCCTTACCAGGTGCCATCCCGCGACGAATTGCCCGAGCGCCTCGAGAGCGTGTTGCGGGTGATTTACCTGGTGTTCAACGAGGGCTATTCGGCGTCCATGGGGGCGGACCTGACCCGCGAAGATCTGACCCGTGAGGCCATTCGGCTAGGCCGATTGTTGATGGAATTGCTGCCCGAACCGGAAGTCATGGGCCTGCTGGCGTTGATGCTGCTGCACGAATCCCGTCGCCCGGCACGCACCTCGGCCAGTGGAGAGTTGGTGCTGCTGGATGAACAGGACCGCTCGCTGTGGGATATGTCCATGATCGGTGAAGGCTGTGCACTGGTGGAGCACGCATTGAGCGCACGGCGCTTTGGTCCGTATTGCCTGCAAGCCGCAATTGCGGCGGTGCACGCCGAAGCGCCCAGTGCGGGTGAAACCGACTGGCCGCAGATCGTCGGGCTCTATGATGTGTTACTCAGGATGATGCCGTCAGCCGTGATCGAACTGAACCGCGCCGTGGCACTCGCCATGCGCGATGGGCCCTTGGCGGGATTGCAGCAGATAGAAGGGATTCTGGCGCGTGGCGAGTTGCTGGATTACCACCTGGCGCACTCGGCGTGCGGGGAGTTTTACCGGCAATTGGGCCGTGTCGAAGAGGCACGAGTCGCCTACGAACGGGCGCTGGCCTTGACCCAGCAAGCACCCGAACGCAGGTTTATCGACAAGCGTTTGGCCGAACTCTGAATCAAGGCTGCTGGCGGGTGGCGGCCAATACGATTTCGCGAATGCACACATGCTGCGGCTGCTGGTAGGCATAGGCGATCGCCGAGGCCACGTCATCGGCGCTGAGCACGGTGCCGCCCATGCCCTGTTTCCACGCCTGATAGCCGGTCTTGATCGCTTCATCGGTGGTATGGCTGAGCAATTCGGTTTCCACCGCACCTGGGGCAATGGTGATGACGCGTACGTTGCTGGGCGACAATTCTTCGCGCAGGTTTTCCGAAATCCCATGCACGGCAAATTTGGTGCCGACGTATGCCACGTGATTCGGGAAGGTCTTGCGGCCCGCCACCGAGCTGACGTTGATGATGGTGCCGCCTTGGCGTGCAACCATGCTGCCGGCCACGGCGTGGATGCCGTTGAGCAGGCCTTTTACGTTCACATCCAGCATCTGTTCCCACTGCGTCGGGTCTTGCTCGCTGACCGCGCCCAGCAGCATGACGCCGGCATTGTTGATCAGCGCATCGGCCGGGCCGAACTGGGCTTCGGCTTCTTGCACGGCGGCGACCAGGGCGGCGCGGTCGGTGATGTCGACGCCACGGTTCAAGGTGTTCGGCAGGCCCAGGTCGTTAAGGCGATCAATGCGACGCGCCAGCAGCAACAACGGGTGGCCGGCGGCCGACAACAGGCGGGCGGTGGCTTCGCCGATACCGGAGCTGGCGCCGGTGATGATGATCAATGGCTTGCTCATGCATGAACTCCTGAGATAATAAAAATCGATAACGGGATCGTGGGCGCAGTATATTTACCGTCGCCAAGGCTGAAAAATGCCTTATTTCTCTGTCAGTCATCGGATTAAGCTATGGATGTTCGTCACCTCAAGGCATTTCTTGCAGTCTTTGAAGAGCGCAATATCACTGCGGCAGCCCAGCGGTTGTTTATCAGCCAGCCGACGTTGTCGGTGACGATCAAGCAGTTGGAAGACGAGCTGGGCGTGGCGTTGTTTGTGCGTCAGCCACGGGGTGTGGAAGTGAGTGCCGAGGCGCGTGTGCTGTACCCTCAGGCGCGACGCATGGTGGCCGAAGCCGAGGCGTTGAGCCGCTTGTTTCGCGGACGCGAAAATCGCATCGCTCTGGAACTGGGTGTGGAAGGCGATATTGCCGACAGCCAGATCGAAACCTTCTTGCGCATGGCGCACCAAGGCCTGCCGGGCTTGTTGCTGACTTTGCAGGAAGGCTGCGAAGGCGAAGGACGCCTGGCCGTGGAGGAAATGTGCTGTGAGGACGAATTGTTCCTGCCACTTTGGGAAGAGTCCTACGTGATGGTGTTGCCTGCCGCGCACCCCATGGCGCAATCGGGCAAGGAACAGGCCTGGACGCCGATTGAAGACTGGATCACCTGCCCACAACACGATTCCCACCAACGCTTGATGGCCTTGTACGGTCGCTCGCCACAAGCGGTGGCCGGGCACGCCGGTTCGCTGACCCAGGCGTTGCATATGGTGGCGGCTGGTGTGGGCGTGGCGATGTTGCCGCTGTCGCTGGCGGTTGAGCGGGCCGGTGTGGTGATTCGTGAATGGCATTTGCCGGCACCCACGCGTCGGGTCGGACTGTGTTTCGCCGCGCAAGCCCTGGAGCTGCCTGCGTTGCGTGCCTTGCACGAATACTTCCAGAACAACCGCCCGCCGCAATTGTCGGCCGCATAACCCTTGCGGATTATTCGAGCATCTGGCTCATCATCCAGCTGCCAGCCGGCCCCGGTGGGTGCTGCCGCGACCACAGCGCATCCACCGCCACCGAGCGGGGCCAACCCCGGACGTTGAGTTCAACCAGCCCGGCATTGCCAAAGCGCTCCACCAACCAACGCGGTAGCTCTGCCCAGCCAAAGCCGAGTTGCGCCATCTCCATCAGCATCAGAAAACTCGGCGCCGACCACACACGGCCCGAGGGGCGCGTTTCGTTGGGGCTGATGATGCTCGCCAGGCGCAGTTCACGGTGTTGCTGCAAGGCTTGCGGGTCGATGTTTTCGACGCGGGTCAATGGGTGGTCGGGTGCGACGAACAGCGCGATTTCCGTGCGTTCGGCGACGGGCGAGCGGGTCAGGTCGGGCGGGTAAACCGCCTGGGCTTCGATCAAGGCAATCTGTGCGCGGCCGCTCTGCACCAGGGCGATCAGGTCTTCGCACTCGGCGATCAGCCATTCCAGCTCAAGGTCCGGGTAGCGTTGTTCGAACGCCTTGAGCGCAAGCTCAAAACGTTCCGACTGGTAGGTGTCTGACATGGCGATCGTCACCTTCGGCTCCAACCCCTGGGCCAACTGGCTCGCCGCCAACTCCAGACGACTGTTGGCCTCCAGCACCTGCTCGGCGCGTTGCAGCAGCACGTGCCCGGCGGGGGTCAGTGTCGGCTTGCGGCTGCTGCGGTCGAACAGCACCACATCCAGGTCAATCTCCAGGCTCGCCACTGCCGCACTGACAGTGGACTGGCTCTTGCCCAGCTTGCGCGCTGCGGCAGAAAAGGAGCCTTGGGTCGCGGCCTGGACAAACGCTTGCAGCACTTCGTGGGAGGCCATGACTATCGCCTTGATCGATGGTTATTAGTTATGAAGTATCGATTCAAAGGGTAATCATGGCAACCATCGTCACTCACGGAGAAGGGTCATGCACCCCACCAAGTCGATTACTGAACGTGTTTGCCAAGCCCTGGGGTTTGAAGGCCTGGCGTTGTTGATCTGTACACCGCTGCTGGTCTGGATCACCGGGCGGCCGGCCCTGGAAATGGGCGCGGTGACCCTGGGCTTGAGCCTGTTGGCGCTGACCTGGAATATCATTTTCAACAGCCTGTTCGACCGCCTCAAGGTGCGCCTGCAACTCTCGGGTGGCGGTTGGACGCGGGTGTTGCATGCGCTGATGTTCGAAGGCGGACTGATCATCGTCGCGGTGCCGTTGATTGCGGCGTGGCTCAACATCAGCCTGATGCAGGCGTTTATGCTCGATATCGGCGTGCTGCTGTTCTTCCTGCCGTACACCTACGTGTATCACTGGGGGTATGACGTGATCCGGGAAAAAATCGTACAGCAGCGCCTGCCTAGCCAAGCTTGAGCCCGGCGACAAAATCCAGGAACGCCCGCACCTTGGCGGCGGGCAAATGCCGCGACGGGTAGTACGCGTACAACGGAAAACGCTCGTCCGGCCAATCCGCAAACAACTCCACCAACTCGCCGGCCTTCAGCGCCGGCGCCAGCCCGAGGTCGAGCATCTGCGCCACCGCGTGCCCGTGTTCGCACACGCTGTACAAGGTGCTGGCATCGTTGACCACCAGGCGACCATTGGTGCGCACGATCAGTTTTTCGCCGGGACGGTGGAATTCCCAGGCAAACGGACGACCGGTTTGCGAGTCGCGAAAGTCCAGGCACATGTGCCCGGTTTCCAAGTCTTGCGGGACAGTGGGGCGACCGTACTGCTCAAGGTAGGCCGGGGAGGCCAGGGTCAGCACGCGCACTTCCATGAGCTTGCGGGCGATCAACGAGGAGGATTGCGGGATGCCGAAGCGAATCGCCAGGTCGAACCCGTCGGCCACCAGGTCACCGAGTTGGTCGCGGGTGTGCAGGTCCAGTTGCAGGTGCGGATAAAGGCGCATGAAGTCGCCGAGTACCGGGCCTAACACCAGCCGCGAGAAGTACGGGTCGATGTTCACCCGCAGGCGCCCGCGCACGGTCAATGCACTGTCGGCAGCGGCGTTGGCGGCGTCTTCGAGGCCGGCCAGCAGTGGGGCGATTTCCTGGTAGAAACGTCGCCCCTCGTCGGTCAATTGCACTGAACGGGTGGTGCGATCGAACAGGCGGATGCCCAGGCGTTTTTCCAGGCGGGAAATCGCCCGGCTGACCCCCGACGGGGTCATGTCCAGGCTATCGGCGGCGCGGGCGAAACTGCCGCTGTCGACCACGGCCGCCAATACGCCCATGCCGCCGGCCAAACCTGGATCAAAACTCATCGGTGATTGCCTGTCAGTGATCTGAAGGCATGGATGCTAGCGCAGAATGTTCAGAGAAACATGCCGCCCGAGGCCTCGATGCGCTGGCCGGTGATCCAGTTGCTGCCATCGGCCAGCAGCGTGGAAATCGCCCCGCCGATGTCGTCCGGCAAACCGGCGCGCCCCAGGGCCGTGTTGTTGGCCACCATTGCATTCACATCCGGGTTGTCGCGCACCGCGCCGCCGCTGAAATCGGTGGCAATCGCGCCGGGAGCCAGGGTGTTCACGGTGATCCCGCGCGGGCCCAGTTCCTTGGCTTGGTAGCGCGACAGCACTTCCACGGCGCCTTTCATCGAGGCATAGGCCGCATACCCCGGCAGACTGAACCGTGCCAGGCCGCTGGAGATATTGATGATGCGCCCGCCATCGCGGATCAGCGGCAGCAGTTTTTGCGTGAGGAAAAACGGTGCCTTGAAGTGGATCGCCACCAGTTGGTCGAACTGGGCTTCGGTGGTCTCGGCAAAACTGGCGTGGGCGCCGATGCCGGCGTTGTTGATCAGAAAGTTGAAGTGATCCTGTGCGAATACATTCTTGAGCAAGCGGCCGACTTCACCGACAAAACCATCGAAGCTGCCACTCTGGCTCACATCCAGTTGCAGCATGGCGGCGCGGCCACCCAGGGCCTGAACCTGCTCGACCACCGCTTGGGCTTCAGCTGCCGCACTGTGGTAGGTGCCGATGATGTCAACGCCCTGTGCCGCCAGGTGCAACGCGGCGCTTTTGCCCAGGCCACGGCTGGCGCCGGTGATGAGTGCGATTTTACGGGTCATGGTGCGGTCCTCTCAGGTGATCAGTGGCAGCGAGTGTATTTATTCGCCCATAACGTGATAAACAGCGCTATACCGGAATCACTGGCCGGATAAGGCGAACAATCCCATGAACAAGCTTGAGCTGCTGCGCACCTTTGTGCGCGTCACCGAACTGTCGAGTTTCACCCAGGCCGGCGAGAGCCTGGGCCTGCCGCGTTCTACCGTGTCGGAGCACGTGCAGGCGCTGGAGGAATTGCTCGGCGCGCGTTTGCTGCAACGCACCACGCGCAAGGTGCAGGCGACCCAGGATGGCCGTGTGCTGTATGAGCGCAGCAAGGATTTGCTGGCGCACATGGAAGAGTTGGAGGGGTTGTTTCGCCAGGATGAGGCGCAACTGACCGGCCGGATTCGCGTGGACATGCCCAACGTGATGGCGCGCGGCATGATCCTGCCGCACTTGCCGCTGTTCATGGAGCGCCATCCGCTGATCCAGATGGAAATCAGCAGCTCGGACCGCCAGGTGGACCTGATCGCCGAAGGCTTCGACTGCGTGTTGCGGGTGGGCGCCCAGCCCGATCAAACCGTGGTGGCACGCCGGGTGTGCAGCATGTCGATGGTCAACTGCGCGAGCCCGGCCTACCTGCAACGCTATGGCGTGCCGCAGACGCTGGCGGACTTGGCGGATCATCAATTGGTGCATTACGTACGGCCGTTGGGCGCGCGTTCGTCCGGCTTCGAATATCAGGCGGGCGGCAAAGTGCAGCGGGTGCCGATGGCCGGGCGTGTCACCGTCAACAGCACCGATGCCTACCAGGCGGCGTGCCTGGGCGGCTTTGGCATTACCCAGGTGCCGCTGCTGGGGATTCGCACCTTGTTGGCCAATGGCGAACTGGTGGCGGTGCTGCCGGATTACCCGGCGCCGCCGCTGGACGTGTCATTGCTCTACGCCGGCCAGCGGCATTTGCCGTTGCGGGTGCGAGTGTTCATGGACTGGTTAGCGGCGACCTTGCAAGCCCACCTCTAGCGCCGTGCCGACAACTGCTGCGGCGCCAGGAACGCGTCGTGGAAATAATCGCGCACCGCCTGCATTGCCGGGGTAAACGCGCGCTCGCGGTGCCAGGCCAGGCCCACGCTCATCGGCGTCACTGGATCGGTGACGGTGAGCGTTTCGATGCGTTTGCCTTCCAGGGACCAGGGCCGGTGCACCAGGTCCGACAGGATCGCCACTCCGCTGCCGTTGGCGACCATGCTGCGCACTGCCTCCACCGAACTGGTGCGCAGGCGCACCTTGGGCGTCTGCCCGGCCTGTTCCCAATAGCGCATGGCGCTGTGTTCAGCCTCGTCAACCGTGAGCAGGATATACGGCTCCTGGGCCACATCCGCCAGGCTCACGGCGCCACGTTCGCACAAGGGATGATGGCTGGGCAGCCACAGGCGGCGCTCTGAGTTGAACAGGATTTCCGAGACGATATCCGGGTGGGTCAGGTTGGCAGTGAGTACCACCGCCATGTCGAACTGGCCGTCGAGCAGACCCTGTTCGATGGCCTGGCGTTCCTGTTCGAAGACTTCGATGGTCACGTCCGGGTGCCAGTGTTCCAGGCGTTGCAAGTGGTGCGGCAGGAAGTAACCGAGCACCGTGTAACTGGCCGCCAAGCGCAGCACGCCACGGGCGCGGTAGTCGGGCAACGGGCTGTTCAGCGCGTCATCGACACTGCGCAGGATCACGTAGGCACGGTTGAGAAAGTGCCGCCCGGCGTCGGTCAGGTTCATGCCCTGGGCCGATCGCACGAACAGCTGCACGCCGAGCATAGCCTCCAGCTCCTTGATCGCCGTGGTCACCGCCGATTGCGAGATGTTCAGGTGGATGGCCGCCTGGGAAATCTGGCCGATTTCGGCGGTGGCGACGAAATAACGAATTTGGCGCAAGGTGAGGGACATCGGCCTCTCCAAAACATAGGGCTATCTGATTTTCAGAAGATGGGCCATCTGATAATAGATCTTCCCAAGGGGTCAAGCCGCAGCCTACTTTTCGTCCATCACTTAGGCGGAGCGACTTTGATGCAGGCAGTGGATTTCAACTCAGACATGGGCGAAGGCTTTGGCCCCTGGACCATCGGGGATGGCGTCGACGCGGAGCTGATGGCCTACATCAGCTCGGCCAATATCGCCACCGGCTTCCATGCCGGCGACCCCGGCACCATGCGCCGCACTGTCGAGCGCGCCAAGCAACTGGGCGTGGCCATCGGCGCGCATCCGGGCTTTCGGGACCTGGTCGGTTTTGGCCGTCGCCACATCAACGCACCGGCCCAGGAACTGGTGGACGATATGCTCTATCAGCTCGGCGCCCTGCGGGAAATCGCCCGCGCCCAAGGCGTGACCCTGCAACACATCAAGCCCCATGGCGCGCTGTACATGCACCTGGCCCGTGATGAAGAAGCGGCGCGGCTGCTGGTGCAGAACCTGCAAATCATCGAACCGACGCTGTTGTTGTACTGCATGCCCAACTCGGTGATCTGGCGCGTGGCCAAGGAGTTGGGGCAGCCGGTGGTGCGGGAGTTTTATGCCGACCGTGAGTACGATCTGACCGGCTCCATCGTGTTTACCCGCACTGTGCGAGCGCTGGATCCTGCGACGGTGGCAGCGCGTGTCCTGCGGGCTTGTCAGACCGGGCTGGTGCGAACCGTGGAAGGCGAAGACCTGTTTATAGAATTTGATTCCATCTGCCTGCACAGCGACACCCCCGGTGCCCTTGAGCTGGTAGAGGCGACCCGCGAAGCGCTGGACCGAGCGGGCATCACCGTCAAAACACCCCAATAAAAACGATCCCTCAATTTTTTCGCCTGCCTTTCTACAATGATTCCAAGAGGAACAGACATGGCTGAAACATCCCCCATCCGCTACAGCTTCGGCGGTGATGAACACCTGTTTGCCGAGGTCAGCGACAGCATGTCCCTGGAGGCCTTTTTCAAAGGCATGGCCGTGACCCGCGCCGTGGAGCGCCTGGCGTTGGAAGGCGTGCTGGATGTGTGCCTGGCCAATGCGTCGTTCCAGATCCGCTTCGACCCCGACCGCATCGCACCCCACGTTCTGCTTGATGCGGTGCAGACCGCCGAAGCCCAGGCCGTGGCTGAGCGCACCTTGCACACACGCATCATCGAAATCCCGGTGCTGTACAACGACCCGTGGACCTTTGAGACCCTGATGCGTTTTCGCGACCGCCATCAAGACCCCAGCGGTACGGACCTGGAGTACGCTGCGCGCATCAACGGGCTGGCCGATGTGGAGGCGTTCATTGCCGCTCACAGTGGGGCGCCGTGGTTTGTGTCGATGGTCGGGTTCGTGGCGGGCCTGCCGTTCATGTTCCAGATGGTCGAGCGCGAACGGCAGTTGCAGGTGCCCAAGTACCTGCGGCCACGCACCGACACGCCCAAACTGACTCTTGGCCATGGCGGCTGTTTTGGTTGCATCTACTCGGTACGCGGTGCCGGCGGTTACCAGATGTTCGGCGTGACCCCGGCGCCGATCTACGACCCGGCGCAGCAACTGGCCTACCTCAAGGAACACATGGCGTTCTTCCGTCCTGGCGATATTGTGCAGTTCAAGCCCATTGATCGGGACGCCTATGACCTGGCCGTTGCCGAAGTCGACGCAGGACGTTTCGACCTGCGCATCCGCCCTGTGGAATTTTCCCTCGATGCTTTTCTCGCCGACCCCATCGGTTATCCGAAATCCCTGCAGGAGGCGCTGGCATGATCAAGGTCCTCAAACCCGGCCTCGCCACCTCTGTGCAGGACCTTGGCCGCGAAGGCTATTACCACCTGGGCATCCCGCCGTCGGGTGCATTGGATCAATACGCGTTGAGTGCGGCCAACCACCTGGTCGGCAATCCAGTCGGCGCGGCGGGCCTGGAATGCACATTGATCGGCCCCGATCTGGAGTTCCAGCAAGACGCGCTGGTAGCCCTCAGCGGCGCCTTGATGTCGCCGCGCCTGGACGGTGAAGTGGTGCACCAGGACACCGCGTTCCAGGTGCGCGCCGGGCAGGTGTTGCGCTTTGAATTTCCCAAGGCGGGCGCGAGGACTTATCTTGCGGTGGCCGGTGGCATTGACGTGCCGTTGGTGCTCGGCAGCCGCTCGACTTATACCCTCGGCGCGCTTGGCGGATTTAGCGGGCGGCGCTTGCAGGAAGGCGATGAATTGCCCATCGGTACAGCCAGTGGCACGGGCCGGGCGGGCAACAGTCTGCCGATGGCACTGCGCCGATCAGTGGGCGGCGACGTGACCCTGCGTGTGGTGCCGGGGCTGTATTACGAGCGCCTCACTGATGCCGCCAAGAGCAGCTTCTTTGCCGAACCCTGGACCGTGGGTTCCGAAGCCGACCGCATCGGTTATCGCTTCAAGGGCGGCAGTGCGTTGAGCTTCCAGCCACGGGAGCAGCCGTTTGGCGCGGGGTCGGATCCGTCGAATATCGTCGACAGTTGCTACCCGATTGGTTCGATCCAGGTGCCGGCAGGATTGGAACCTATAGTGTTGCACCGGGATGCAGTGTCGGGCGGAGGCTACGCGATGATAGGCACGGTGATCAGCGCCGACCTGGACCTGATCGGGCAGATGCAGCCGAACCAGCGGGCGGGGTTTGTGGCGGTGACGCTGGAAGAGGCGTTGGAGGCGCGGCGGGTGTACAAGAAGCGGTTGAAGATGATGTCGGGGTTGTTCGCCGGCTAAAAAGTGTGGGAGCTGGCAATCCAGCTCCCACATTTTGCTCGGTGTTGTGTCAGAACAGTTTGGTGAACAGCCAGTACAGGCTGCCCGACAGCAGAATCGCAGCCGGCAACGTCAGCACCCACGCCATCGCCAGATTACGGATCGTGCGCATCTGCAACCCACCGCCATTCGCCACCATCGTCCCCGCGACACCGGACGACAACACGTGGGTGGTCGACACCGGCAACCCATACATGTCCGCCGCGCCGATGGTCAGCATCGCCACCATTTCCGCCGAAGCGCCCTGGGCGTAGGTCAGGTTCGTCTTGCCGATCTTCTCGCCGACGGTGACCACGATGCGCTTCCAGCCCACCATAGTGCCCAGGCCGAGGGCGATGGCCACGGCGATCTTCACCCACAGTGGAATGAAGCGTGTGGAGCTGTCGATCTGTTGCTTGAACAGTTGCAGCTTGCCCTGGGTATCCGCGTCGAAATTGCCGACCTTGCCCTTGTCCATCAGGCGGATGGTTTCGCTGGTCAGGTACATGTCGTTGCGCACGTTGCCTACGGCTTCGGCGGGCACTTTGGCCAGGGAGCCGTAGCCTTTGACTTCATCACCGATTTGCCCGGCGAGGGCGGCGAGGGCGGGGACCAGTTCCGGCGTGGCTTCCTTGGTGCGCACGTAGGTCGAGAGGATCGGGCGCGGGTCGCCGGCCAGTGCTTGCGGCGCACTTTTCACCAGGGCGACCTGGGTCACTTCGGCCACCGCCGCAAACTGCAACGACTGCTCGGCGGGCATGGTGCGGTTCAGCGCGTAGGCCATCGGCAAGGTGCCCACCAGGATCAGCATGATCAGGCCCATGCCTTTCTGCCCGTCGTTGGAACCGTGAGCGAAAGACACGCCGGTGCACGTGGCGATCAGCAGGCCGCGAATCCACCACGGTGGCGGGGTGTCGCCTTTGGGTGCCTTGTACAGCGCGCGATTCTTGACGAACGCGCGCAGGGCCAGCAACAGCATCGCCGCAAAGGCAAAGCCGATCAGCGGCGACAGCAGCAAGGCGTAACCGATCTTGATCGCCTGGCTCCAGTCCACGCCGCTGGTGCCGTCACGCCCGTGCATCAAGGCATTCGCCACGCCGACGCCGATGATCGAGCCGATCAACGTGTGGGACGACGACGCCGGCAAACCCAGCCACCAGGTGCCGAGGTTCCACAGGATCGCGGCGATCAACAGGGCAAAGATCATCGCGAAACCGGCGGAAGAACCCACCTGCAGAATCAACTCCACCGGCAGCAACGCAATGATGCCGAACGCCACCGCACCGCTGGAAAGCAGCACGCCAAGGAAGTTGAAAAAGCCCGACCACACCACCGCAAAATGCGGCGGCAGCGAATTGGTGTAGATCACTGTCGCCACGGCGTTGGCGGTGTCGTGGAAACCGTTGACGAACTCGAAGCCCAGGGCGATCAACAGCGCCACGCCGAGCAGCAAAAAGGGCGTCCAGGTGGTGAGTTGGGCGCCCATTTCGTGCATGTCATGCATCAGGCTGTAGGCGGTGAACAATAGGCCCATGGCGAGCACGGCGAAGAAGATGATCACCGTCACCAGGCCGGGTTTCTTGTCCAGCCTGGGTTTGGGGTCTGCAGGTGAGGCGTGGGTGGAGGCAGTCAGGGAAGGGGTGGCCATGCCGGAGCATCCATGTTGGGAGGATGTCGTTCATGATCATTGCAAGATGTTACAGAGATGCTGCCATATATCAGTGTTTAGGTGATTGAACCGGCCGCTGGTCAGTAATCCTTGCGCTTCCTGAACGCCCAGCGCCCGGCGATCAGGGTAAAGGTTGCGACCAATGCCACCAATATCCAGAAGCCTTCCGGGTCCTGTGAAAGCGGCACGCCGCCCACGTTCATGCCGAAAAAACCGGCGATGATGTTGATCGGCAGCGCCAGTACCGTCACCACCGTGAGGGTGAACAGCGTGCGGTTGCTTTGCTCGTTGAGGTTGGCGGCGATTTCCTCCTGCAACAACTTGATGCGTTCGCCCAGGGCCATCAGGTCATTGATGATCAGCGCAAACTCTTCGGTGGATTTGCGCAATTCCTTTACGTCTTCCTTTTGCAGCCATTGCGGCGGGCGGTTGAGCAGGCGCAGCAGCGAGCCCGGTTCCAGCGCCAGCAGGCGTTGCAGGCGCACCAGCACCCGGCGTGCGGCGCCCAGTTCGGCACGGTTGGTGGACAGACGTGAGGACAGCAACTGGTCTTCGATATGGTCGACGCTGATGCTGGTCTTGCGCACGATCTGGGTCAGTACTTCACCCTGGTCGCGCAGCAAATGCACGAGCAAGGCCAGCGGCGAGCGAAAGCTTTCGCCTGCCTTCACCGATGAGCGCAGCTTGTCCACCGAGTGCAAGGGTTGCAGGCGCGCGCTGATCAACAGGCGGCTGCGGGCGCAGACCCACAGCGTGGAAATATCCGACGAGACCATGCTGCTGAAGTTGAACACCACGTCGTTGACCACCGCCAGCAAGGCCGAGTCGACGTGTTCGATGCGCGTGGAGCGCGAGCCTTCATGCAGGGCTTCGAAGAATTCTTCCGGCAGGTCCAGGTGGGCCTGCATCCAACGCTCGCACGCGGCGTGGGCGAGGTTCAGGTGCAGCCACAAAAACTCCTCCGGGTCGCCCGGTTGGCGCAACGCCTGGAGCGCCGCCGCCGAATCTATCTGCTCACCCTTTTCCCCTGGGCGAAAACGAAAACCGTAGAGCAAGCCAAACAGGTCGGAGTCCTGGTGGCTGTGATCGATGCTGTGGTTCATGAGGGCTCGCAGAAAAAGCGCCTGTAGGAGATTTCACAGGTTCGCATGCGCGAATCATTGCAAGGGGATTTGACAGTTTTGTGACGGTTTTGAATTTATTTCGTTGCGATGACATTTATTTGACCGTCTGTCAGGAACCGTTCAAGAAGGCTCTAATTCGGCCGATTCAGGGCATCAAGAACCGCTGTGGATGGGCGGTGCCTTTTGATGACAAGGACGTTAGGCGTGCATGCACCAATTCCTTGTATCGAGGCTTTTCCCCGATGAATGTTTTGCGAACCTCCTTGAGAGCACAAATCCTGTCGCTGCTCGGTGGCAGCCTGTTGGCGATGCTGTTGATCGCCCTGGCCTGTTTCAACTTTTTGTCCAACGGGGTGCAGAGCTATCGCAGCTTGATCGATGGGCCGCTGCTGACTTCACAGCTGATTGACGAGGCCAACCTGCAATTCAAGGTGCAGGTGCAAGAATGGAAAAACGTCCTGCTGCGCGGCAAACAGCCCCAGGACATGGAGAAATACTGGGGCCAGTTCCAGGACCGCCAGCGCGATGTTCAAGGCATCCTCACCCGGTTGGTCGCCCAGACCAGCAGCGACCCGAGCCTGAGCCGACGCATTGAAACCCTGCGTCAGGAACACCAGCAACTCGGCGTGGCTTACCAGAAGGGCCGCGATGCCTATGTGGCCGCAGGTGGCGATGCAACGGCCGGCGACACCGCGGTAAAAGGTGTGGATCGCGCCGCCAGTGAGCAGATGAGTGCATTGGTCGGCGACCTGCGCGAACAAGGCAGCCAGCAATCCAAGGCCATCAGCGCCTATGCCGAACGCACCGTGCTGGTGGGGCTGGCGATCATGTTGTTGTCCGGTGTGTTGATCGGACTGTTCAGCCTGTGGCTGATCAACCGCAACCTGATCCTGCCGATCCGTGGTTTGATCGACTACGTGACGCAACTGAGTCATGGTCGCTTTGCCGAGCGTGTTGCCAGCCGTCGTCAGGATGAGCTGGGCCACCTGGCCGCTGCCGCGAATACCTTGCGTGACTTCCTGGCCGAAACCTTCAGCCGTTTGCAGCGCAGTGCTACCGACCTGGTCAGCGCCAGCGGCGAGTTGAATGCCATCGCCGGGCAGATGGCGACGGGCACCAACGATCAATTCAACCGTACCGACCAAGTGGCCACGGCCATGACGGAAATGTCGGCCACCGCCCAGGAAGTCGCGCGCCACGCCGCCAGTGCGTCACGCGCGGCGGACGAGGCCGATCACTCAGCCCGCGAAGGCGGTGAAGTGATGAAAGTCACCATTGCCACCATCGGCCAGATGCGCAACGAGATCCTTAACACCGGCACCATCATCCGCCGTCTCGAAAACGACAGCGTGCGCATCGGCAAGGTGCTGGAAGTGATTCGCGGCATTGCCGAACAGACCAACCTGCTGGCGCTCAACGCTGCGATTGAAGCCGCACGCGCGGGTGAAGCCGGCCGGGGTTTTGCGGTGGTGGCCGATGAAGTGCGCAGCCTGGCGCAACGCACGGCGGCGTCGATCATCGAGATCAATGGGATTATCGAAGCGGTGCAGACCGGCGCGGTGGATGCGGCTGAAGCCATCGTGAGTGGCCAGTCGTGCAGTGATGAGAGCGTGGAGAAGGTCACACTGGCCGGCGCCATGCTCGCGCACATCACCCAGGCAGTGGAGGCGATCCGCGACATGAATCGTCAGATCGCCACGGCGGCCGAAGAGCAGACCTCGGTGGCTGAGGACATCTCGCGCAACATCACGCAGATCACCACCGTGGCCACGGCCAACCTCGATAACGTCAAGCGTACCGAAGCGGCAAGTCACAACCTACGTGGGCTGTCAGGTGAGTTGAATGAGGTGACGGCGCGCCTTGGCGCCTGATCAAGCGGTCGGCAAGCTGAACGTGAACACGGTGCCGTGCTGCTCGGTGGTGGACACGCTCAGCTCACCACCGTGGGCATCGGCAATCTGCTTGACGATGTACAACCCCAGGCCGAGCCCGGCTTGGGGCGCATCGGTAACCGGCCGCGCGTAGGGCTGGAATAATCGCGGCAGGGCTTGTGCGCTGATCTGCCCCGGGTTTTTCACCGTCAGCGTGAACTGCGACTGCTCGACCCTTGCCGTGACTTCAACCGGGCCATCGTGACTGCCGTGGTGAATGGCGTTGGCGACCAGGTTGGAGAGCAGTTGCGCCAGTCGCTCCCGGTCACCTTTGAGCCCTTGAAGTTCGCCGATATGCGCAACAATTTCGCGTTGTGGATGAACGCTCTGCACCTCCGACACCACATGTTGCAACGCAGCCTGCAAGCCCTGGCAATCACCCATGCTCAAGGGAATGCCGCTGCCCATGCGCCCGCGTGCGAAATCCAGCACGTCTTCCACCAGTTGCGCCGCTCGCCGACCGCTGGTGAGGATATGCCGCACGATCTTGTCCGAGGCGGGGTCGGGGTGTTTGCGCAGCAGTCGCTCAGCGCCAAAGTTTATGGCGAACAACGGGTTACGCAAGTCGTGCCCGAGCACCGCGATGAATTGTTCACGCAATTCGGCGGTGCCACGTTCTTCCTGCAAATCGGCTTCGGTTTGTTGCTGGCTTTCTTCAGCTTCGATCTGCAGCGACAGCACGCGTGCAAACGACTCCATAGTCGATTGGATGGTGCTGCTGCGCAGTGACGCGGGGTTGGGGTCCAGCGCGCAGATGGTGCCGAAGAAGCGCCCATCGGTGCGGAACACCGGCACGGAAATGTAGCTTTCAAACTGATAGATACGTGGCGTGTGGTGGTCGTGGTAAAGCGGGTCTTCGCTGGCTTTGTCGATTACCACGGACACGTGTGAACCGCGGATTTCGTGGCAGATCGTGGTGGTCAGGTCCAGCTCGCCTCCCACACCCAGGCCGAAACCCAGGCTGTCGAGCACCGCGCAGGCCGTCCAGGTGTCTTCCGTCACGCGAGCAACAGCGGCAAACCGCAGGCCGGTCATGTCACTGATCACCTTGAGCATGGCCGGTACGGCGCTGATACGCCCGATAGTGGCGATGTCGGCGGCTTTTAGCCCCATGTAACGGTCCCTGTTCGGGTGCAATGGCGTTATGCCTTGGCTGTAATTTAAGAGTCTAACGGCCTTGTACTGTGTGGGGGTAATTTCATTCGTCTCCAAGGTGCATTTCCTACAGCTTGCCGACGAGCGCGCACAAAAAAACCGCGCCACCCTGAGGTGGCGCGGTTTTTTGAGTAGGCGAACTCAAGTGTCGAGTTTGTTTTCCAGCACTTCGCTGGTTTTGGCATCGAGCTTCACGTCCCACTTTTTGCCGGTGGTGTCGGTCAGGTCGACTTCGTAGACCAGGCGGCCGGCTTCGTTGTCCAGCTCGGTGTCGTTGATCACGGCGCCGGGGTGTTTGGCCAGGGCGTCTTTGTTGAGCTGCTCGAAAGGCTTCACCGCACCGGACTGCAACAGGCTTGGAATCTGGTCGGGGCGAACATCGGCCTGGGCCAGGCCAGCGGTCAGGGTCAGAGCAGTAGCGGCGAACAAAGCGGTCAGGGTTTTCATGGTGTGTGTCCTTCTGGTGAGCTGTTTAAGTGGGATCAGGTTATCCAGCGCAACTTAATTCACCCTTAATTATTTCAAGCGGTTGCGCAGTTTGTTCAATCCGCCACGCGCACGGAATTTCATGCTGGAGACTCACTTAAAGGAGACTCGGCATGAAACGATTCGTGAGTTGGCTCTACGCCCCTGCATTCCTGCTAGGGTTTCTCGGTTACGCGCTTTGGCGGCCGGATAGCTTGATTGTGTTGTTCGTGATTGCGGTCGCGGTGTCATTCCTGACAGAACACTGGTTGCCCTATGAACCGCGTTGGAATCGCAGCCTGGGCGATCGTCGGCGCGATACGTTGCACGCCCTGGTCAACGAAAGCCTGAATGCGCTGGGTTTGTTGATCCTGCCGGGGCTCACGGCGCTGTTTGCGTTCGAAGGCATTTGGCCGCGTGGCTGGCCGTTGTGGGAACAACTGCTGATGGCCATCGTGCTGGCCGATGCCGGTATCACCTTGATGCATTATGCCAGCCATCGCATCCGGCCGCTGTGGCGACTGCATGCGGTGCATCACAGCGTGCAGCGGTTGTATGGTTTCAACGGGCTGATGAAGCATCCGCTGCACCAGATGCTGGAAGCCACGGCCGGGTTGCTGCCGTTGATCCTGCTGGGGATTCCCCTGGACGTGGCGCAGTTGCTGGCGTTGGCCATTGCCCTGCAACTGCTGTTGCAGCATTCCAATGTGGACATGCGCCTGGGGCCGTTGCGCTGGGTGTTCGCCTGGGCGCCGGTGCATCGGTTTCACCACATGAAATATGGCCGCGCCGGGGATGTGAATTTCGGTCTGTTCTTCAACCTGTGGGATTGGCTGCTGGGCACGGCGTATTACCGCGAACGCTATCGCATGGGGCCGGGGGATCTGGGGATTGGCAGGCGACCGGATTTCCCGGTGGGTTATGGGGCACAGTTGCGTGATCCCTTCAGGCCGGTTCGCTTGAGCAAGGAACCGTCACTGCCGGACGATTTACGTTAACAGTTGAACATCCAGCTGGCGCAATGAGGCTGCTGCCGTGACGCCAAACAGCTGCTTCATGGTCCGCGAAAAATGCGCCGAATCGGCAAAACCCGCACCGTGAGCCGCTTCGGTCAGAGTGCCTCCGGCAAGCGCCAACTGCAGGGCGATGCGCAATCGTCGCCACAGCACCAGACGACGCACGGGTAAACCGAGTTGGTGGGCGAACAGTCGCTCCAGTTGGCTCAATGACAGGTGTGCGGCCTGGGCCAGGGCCTGGGCTGACACTTTGCCGTTGAGCTGTTGATCCAGTGCGGCGAGGGCGCGCTCCAGGCGCGGATCATCCAGGCTGCGTCGGGGGAGTTGGCGCAATGCCTCCAGGGATAGGTCCTGGTGCAGCAAAGGGGCGATATCAAACACGGCCGGTTCGGCGTACAGCACCGAGACCTCACCTTGAGTTTCAAGAATGGCGTGGGTCTGTCGCGACGGGATGAACAGGCGATGGGCCGTGGTGACCTGGCCATCGAGGCTGACCGTGATCGGTGCGCCTTTGGAGCACATCAGTTGGTCGGCGTAGTGCGCATGGGGCGCGGTGCGCCCCAGCTCGCCTAGGATCAGGCCGTAGTCACGACCCAACCACAGGCGGCCTGACCATTCGGCCTTCACTCAGTACTTATAGTCGTTCAGCAGGTCTTGCACGCTGGACGACGGCCAGCGCTTGTAGAACTTCAGCAGTTCGGCGGCGCGGTTGGTGAAGATGCCATCGACGCCGGCCTTCATCACTTTGTCGAAGTCCACCGGCTCGTCGACGGTGTAGACGTGCACCAGCAGGCCCTTGTCGTGGGTCAGCTTGTTCATCTCCGGTTTAACCAGGTCCGAATAGCTCTGGTCGCCGTGGTGGGTCAGCTCAGCCGAGGGACCGGTGCCGATGGCGCCGAGGCTCTTGGCTTCGTCGACCCACTTTTCGAACTCGGCCGCGTCTTTCGGCTCTTGCTTGGCGTAGTAGGCGGCCTTGGTGGTTTCGCCGGACTCCGCGAACGTCTGCTTGTTCTTCGGCTCGATGCTGCCTTCACCCACCCACAGCAGCAGGATTTTCGGGGTGTTCGGCATTTCTTTCTGCAGCTCTTTCAGGCTGGCCACTTCGAAGGTTTGCAGCACCACGCGCCCTTTGCCCTGGCCGACGCCGGTGTTGCTCTTGCCCAGCTTGGAACCGGCGGAGCTCAGCCAGCCTTTGTCGAGCAGCTTGTTCTTCAGGTCGGCTTCGATGCCTGGGAATTGCTTGGGCTCCTTGGTTTCGATGTACAGGCCGGGTTTGTGCTGCGGGTTGCCTTCGGCGATCTTGATGATGTCGTCCAGGCTCTGGATTTTCAGGCCGACGAAACCTGGGCGCGCACGGTCCGGGTAGGCGGCGTTGAACCAGCTGCCGGCGTCGAGGGTTTGCAGCTCTTTCCAGGTGAACTCGTTGGCCGGAGCGTCCTTGCGATCCGGGAACTTGGTGGCCACGTCGGTGGTGCGCTGCAGGTTGTTGTCGTGCAGGGCGAACAGCACGCCGTCCTTGCTGCGCTGCAGGTCCATTTCCAGGTAGTCGGCACCCAGGTCGCGGGCGATCTTGTAGGCGGCGGCGGTGGATTCCGGAGCATCAAAGGAGGCGCCACGGTGGGCGATCACGGCCGGGTACGGAATGCCTTCATTGGTTGCCAATTCAGCCGGGCTGATCGGGTCTTGCGCATGTGCCTGGCCAAGGCCGAGCATCAGGGCGAGCAGCAGGGCGCTCTTGGTAAACGTGACAGGCATATGCGAAGTCCTTTCGTGGAGGTAGCTTTGAGAAGGCCTCCTTTTTAACAATTGATTGCGAAAGGCGCTATCACCAAACCGACATTAACGTGCGCAGGCTTCAATTTTCTCGGATTTTTTGCCAGGCATTGCAGTATTCTTGCCCGAAGCTGCCCCGTTAGAGGGCGGTACTTTCCGCCACGCGTGTAAACCATCTTTCCAGTCCCTGTTGGACTTTTCAGTGAGGTTTACCATGCGCATCACTTCCGAACTTATCTGCCAGGCTGCCGACCAACTCCACGGGTTTGTTGGCCTCAACCGCAAGACCGGCCAGTACATCGTGCGTTTCAGCGAAGACGCCTTCGGCATGGACGTGGCCGATGACGGCATCATCCCCACCGCCGAATTCGTCTGGCTGCCGGCCCCGGAGCAGACCATGACCCTGTCCCGCGAGCGCATCCAATTGCTGCTGGACCAGAACATCGACGACCGCATCAACATCACCGAGCCGTTGCGGGTGTATATGCGCCGGGTGGAGATACCGCAGATCAGTGCGTTGCGCAGTCTGGTGAGCTAACCCTGTGGCAAGCCCGCTCGCCACAGGACGCGACAACAAGTCCGATCACCACTGGGTTTATTTGCTTTCGAAGGCGTAGGCTCGTTCGACTTTACACACCCGGGTCTGGAAGGCCGAGTACCAGCTGGCGCGCCCCTGCTCGCGCACCGCGCGGTGTTCGGCCTGCTGCTTCCAGGCCAGGATGGCCGCCTCGCTCTCCCAGTACGACACAGTAATGCCAAGGCCGTCTTCCCGTGCGGACTCCACGCCGAGGAACCCCTGTTGTTCACGCGCCAGTTCCAGCATGCGGCTGGCCGCCTGGCCGTAGCCTTGATCGCCTTCGGTGCGCAGTGAGCTGAAGATCACCGCGTAGTAGGGCGGCGAAGGTGTGCGGGCGATCATGCGGACACCGCCTGGCAAGCCTTGAGCAGGGCCATCGCCAAGGGCGGGGTATTGCCTGCCAGCGCGGCACGTTCGGGCTGGAACAGGGTGGCGACGAAGAACGGGTGGTCGAGCAGTTCCACAGCGCGCAGGTCGCCGGCCGAATCATGGCCGCTGGGGATCAGGTCGCCTTCGAGCAAGGCATCGAGGAACTCGGGGTTCACGCCGTAACGGCAGCGATAACCTTCTTGTACATCCAGCGTTCCGTAAGCCTCGGCGATCCGGGTGTAGGGCGCCAGGCGCACGGTGTCGGTGGCTTCCACCAGGGCGCAGCTCAGCGGTGCGATCACGGCGCGCTTGGCGTGTGGCGCGAGTTCGCCATGTTCGGCATCCTTCCAGCCCAGGACATTGCGTGCGTATTCCAGCACGGCATGCTGAAAACCGCCGCAGGTGCCGAGGAAAGGTCGGCGTTGCTCGCGGGCAAACCGGATCGCCCGCATTGCGCCTTCAGTGTCGCGGTAAGGGCTGGCGGGGACGCACCAGAAACCGTCGAAGTCATGCAGTGATTGGGGCAGGTTATCGGTATCGAGCCACTGCACATGAACGTTCAGGTCGAGGGTCTCGGCCGCCTGTTGCAGCGCCACAGGGATGGCCTGGTGGGCGATGACATCGGGGTTGTAATCGCCGATCAGAGCGAGGTGCAGAGGCGTGGTTTTCATCGTGTACATCCCATGGCTTGTGGTGTCCTGGGGCGCACTATAGATTGGCGTTCACGCAATCAATATTGGCGTTTTAGCACATGCTCAATGCAGTCACGCACTATTCAATCGACTACCCGGACCTCTCGCTGATCCTCGCCCTGGTACGCGGCGGCACACTCGCACGGGCGGCCGCGTTGTTGCGGGTGGACGTGTCCACGGTGTTCCGTGCGGTGCGGCGCCTGGAGGCGGCGCTGGGTCAGACGTTGTTCGAAAAAAGCCGCGCCGGCTACCTGCCCACCAGCCTGGCAAGCCATCTGGCGCAGCAGGCGGAACGCGCCGAGCAGGCGCTGGAGGCCGCGCGCATTGGTGTGGAGCAGGGCGGTGAAGTGATCAGCGGCACGGTGCGCCTGACCTGTACTGACTCGGTGCTGCAAGGCTTGCTGTTACCGGCCCTGGCGCAGTTCATGCCGCAGTACCCAGCGTTGACCCTGGAACTGAGTACGTCGAATGATTTCGCCAACCTCAGCCGCCGCGACGCGGATATCGCGCTGCGCCTGACCCGCACGCCGCCGGAGCATCTGGTGGGCCGGCGCCTGGGCAATGTGGCGTATCAGGTGTGCGCCAGTCCGGGTTTCGCCCAACTGCACGAAGGCCGCGAGCTGGCAGACCTGCCCTGGATTGCCCCGGATGACTTCCTGCCCGATCACCCCACCGTCGTCTGGCGCCGCGAGCAACTGCCGGGCGTGCGCCCCAGCTATCGCTGCAACAGCATGTTGTCGGTCACCGAACTGGTACGCGCGGGGTTGGGAGTGGCGGCGTTGCCGGACTTTCTATTGGGCAACGGCCTGCAACCGCTGGGCCCCGCATTGGCGGGGCACGACACGGCGTTATGGTTGCTCACACGCCCCGATTGTCGAGCGCTCCGCTCGGTGGTGACGCTGTTTGACGAGCTGGGGCGACACCTGCGGTTACCTTAGGTTTTTCGCACAAAGTGCTCGTGCATTTCGCTAGTCAGGCTTTCGATGTGTTCTGTCAGCTGCTTGGTCATTTCCGTCAGCCGGGTGTTTTGTTCGAGCAGTTCCAGCAACTGTTTGGTGGTTTGCGCGGCCTGGGCCTGACGCTCGGTGTTGGCTATGGCCAGGGCTTCACGGTGTTGCGCGTCGGCATCTGACTGCGCTTTGTCGCGAGCCGCCTGGCGGGTCTGGGCCAGCAGGATCAGCGGCGCGGCATAGGCCGATTGCAGGCTGAACGCCAGGTTGAGCAGGATAAACGGGTACACGTCGAAGTGCGTGACGCCGGTCATGTTCAGCACCACCCACAACACCACGATGGCGGTTTGCGCGCCGAGGAAGGTGGGCGTGCCGAAGAATCGGGCGAACGCTTCGGCCTTGAGCGCAAAGGTGTCGTTGCCGAAGGTCGGTGCCAGGTGGGCATGAGGGCGGTGGAAACGCAGGTGGTCGACGGGAGCGGTTTCGGTCTTTTCTGGGGTCATGGCGGGCTCGGATCGTTTGCTTGAAGACAAGCAAGCACTATAGACCGAGCCCCCAGCGCTCCGTATGAAGATCGGGTCAGTTGCCACCGCGCTCATTGGCGAATGCACTCACCGCTTGCACGGCCTCGCTGGTGCCTTCGCGGATCTGCACGATGACGGTACCGGCTTGGTTAGCTAGCTCCACACCCAGGGCGGCGCGGTCGCGGGTGCCGTCCATGCTGTGGATGGCCTGGCGGGTTTCGTCCTGGATCATCGCGATCATGCTGGAGATTTCCGCCGTGGAGCCGCTGGTGCGCGCAGCCAGTTGCCGCACTTCATCGGCTACCACGGCAAACCCGCGACCTTGCTCGCCAGCCCGCGCCGCCTCGATGGCGGCGTTGAGCGCCAGCAAGTTGGTCTGGTCGGCGATGCCGCGAATGGTGTTGACGATGGCGGTGATCTGCTGCGAGCGCTCGCCCAGCTTGGCGATCAGCTGTGAGGAACCGTCGATGTCTGCCGCAATGTCGCGCATGCCGCTGGCGGTTTGTTGGATCACTTCGGCGCCTTTTTCGGCGATGTCCCGAGTGCTCAGGGAGATGTGGTACGCCTGGGCCGCGCTGGCGGCGTCGGCGGTATGTTGCTGCACCATGGCAGTCACGTCGGAGGCGAACTTGACCACTTTGCACAGGCGCCCGCCGGCGTCGTACACCGGGTTGTAGTTGGCTTCGAGCCACACGGCCTGGCCGTTCTTATCCACCCGTTCGAACTGGCCGCTGAACATTTCGCCTTGATTCAGGCGCTTCCAGAAGTCGCTGTAGGTCGAGCTGCTGGCCACGGCCGCGCTGCAGAACATGCGGTGATGCTGGCCCTGGATCTGCGCCAGGGTGTAACCCATGCGCTGCAGGAAATTGGTGTTGGCCGTGATGATGGTGCCGTCGAGGTTGAACTCGATCACCGCCATGGCGCGGCCGATAGCGGCCAGTTTGGCATTAGCTTCGCTTTCAGCCTGCAGGCGCGGCGTGACGTCCATGGCGTACTTCACCACTTTGGTGACTTGACCTGCTTCGTCACGTACCGGGTTGTAGCTGGCCTCCAGCCAAACCGACTGGCCATCGCCCGCCACCCGTTCAAAGGTGCCGGACTGGAACTGGCCATTACGCAGGTTCGACCACAACTGATTGTACTCGGCGCTGCGGGCGAATGCGGGGGTGCAGAACATACGATGGGGCTGGCCCTCGATCTGCTCGGCGCGATAGCCCATGGTCTGGAGGAAGTTGTCATTGGCCCGCAGCACAGTGCCGGACAGGTCGAATTCGATCACCGCCATGGACCGCTCGATGGCATCCAGCAGGCTGGCCTGTTGGGCGACGGTGTGTTGCAGGGCATTGATGGTTTTTTTATGGGCGTTGAATAGCATGTTCGGGTGCTCGGGCAAGCAAGCTTCTGGATTTCCTTGGGTATGCGCCTGCCCCCGTAAGGCATTCGCTATACGGTTGACTTGCTCATTGTCAGCTTCCTTGTGCCGACAGCGGGGGTGGAACAACGGGTTCAGAGTGATCAGCCTGGCAAGAAGTTCGCCTCAGGGGCAGGACCTTTTTTGGGTAGCCGACAAGTGGTGGCATTATGCTTTCTCCTTGCGTACAGGCAGGAAGATTCAGACGAGGAGTCGTAGGACAACCTCAGGCGGAATGAGCGATCACTGCTTCGCTGATGTTGACCCGGTTGCGTCCGGTGTCCTTGGCGGCATACAGCGCCCGGTCCGCCGCATTCAGCCACATGGCGGCGTCGGTAAAGAAGGGTTGGAAATCAGCCAGGCCGATGCTCAGGCTCACGCGCAACTCAGGGATCTGCGGGTTGCGGTAATTGCTGAAGGTCTCGCGCATGCGTTCCATCACCTGTGCCGCCTCTTCCAGCGGAACTTGCGGAAGAATCACGCAGAACTCATCGCCCCCGTAACGCCCGGCCAGGTCGTTTTCACGCAGGTTGCGTCGCAGTTCCAGGCTCAGTTGACGCAGAACGGCGTCGCCGACGATGTGGCCGTGGGTGTCGTTGATCTGCTTGAAGTGATCGATATCGATCAACGCGATGGTGGCATGGCTTTGCTGCTGTTGGCACTTATGAAATTTAAGGTGCAGCAAGTCTTTCCATGAGCCGTGGTTTAGCAGGCCGGTGAGGCTGTCGGTTCGGCTGAGGGCACTGAGTGCGCGTTTGTGTTCCGACAACTTAATCGCCAACTGGTAGCAGACCGTGCCGATGGCCATGGGGTAGAGCGTCAGCATCGGCAGGCAGGTGTAGACCTGGGTGAGGCTGACGTTGGGGTTGAACCGGATGCCGAAAAGCGCGCACGCCACCCCGATACCGGCCACTTGCGCCAGCAGCCCGCGCAGGAACAGCCGCTTGCCACCCGCTGCCACGTTGTTCATGGTCATCATGGAAAGGATGGTAACGGTTGTCAGTGGAGTGAACTGCGTGGCGGCGGCCCAGAACCCGCCGAACAATGAGTCGTACAACAGGTTGCGTTGCTCGGTCTGATAGGGGAATTGCGAGCGCACCGAGAGTTGGTAGGCCACATGCGCCCAGGCGAAACCGTTGAACAGCAGGAATACCCAGACCCAGCCCGGCATTGCGAGCGGATAAAGTGCGCCTGTGACACTGATGCAGCCGATGCCCAAGCCGATAATCCTTGGCTTGTAGATACGTCTGGCAAATGAAAGCCCTTTGCCTCGTCTGTTTTCCATAATTTCCTGGAGCCGTTCTTTTTCTGCAGGTGCGGCAAGGTGCGTCAGCGGGTCGAACCGTTGATCGGATAATAGTTGTGAATATTGTCAGTTATTCGCGTGGGAATAATCAGTGTCCTTCCAAGCCATTTGTGTAGGACGGCGTGCGAATATGTCAAAAACGACCAGGAATGTCGTTCACACAACAGGTTTTTACGGTTGGCGGGATTGGCTGACTTCGTAGCCGGCCAGGAACAGGTCGATGGCCGACTCGATAACACTGGCCTGACTGGCGGCGTCCAGGACCGGCTGCCCCAGGGTAATCTGCGGCCAGAAGGCAAACGCCTTGAGTAGGCTCTGAATCTGGTGGGCGGCAAAGGCCGGGTCGCTGCAGTTGAGCCGGCCATCTTCCTGGGCAGCGCGTACCCATTGAGTAAAACCTTCTTCGCGCTTGCTCAGGCGGGTGACCATGTCTTGCGCGCGCTCCGGCGAATGGATGGTGGCGGCGATGGCGACGCGGGCCAGGTCGAGGAAATTGGCATCCGCCATCATCTTCATCTTGGCTTCCAACAAGCCGCGCAATTGCTCGCGCAGCGGGCGGTCGCTGGCGTAGCTGACGTCGAGTTGGGCAACGCTGCTGGCCCAGAGTTGATGAAGAATTTCAGCGAACAACTCTTCCTTGCTAGGGAAGTGGTTGTACACCGTGCGCTTGGAAACGCCGGCGGTGGCGGCGATTTTGTCCATGCTGGTGACCTCGAAACCGTTCTCGCGAAATTCAGCGATGGCCGCGGCCACGATGGCTTCGCGTTTACGGTCGGTGAGGCGTTGAGGGGCAGTCATGGAGGGCGCTCGGTTCGTCAAGGAAAGTTACACTCGGTAGTTTACTTGCTGTGTATTTTGTTGCAATCTTGAAACTACAC
Source organism: Pseudomonas sp. FH1 (assembly GCF_000510895.2). NCBI lineage: Bacteria > Pseudomonadati > Pseudomonadota > Gammaproteobacteria > Pseudomonadales > Pseudomonadaceae > Pseudomonas > Pseudomonas sp. FH1. Next base: position 4,143 of record NZ_AOHM01000002.1, on the reverse strand, counting down.
TGTGCAGTGTAATTCAAGAGCGGTCTGTAGGAGTCACCTGTAAATGGCCACGATTTCGTCCCGTGTCGATTCTTCGCCGGCAGCGCCCAAGCAAGACCTGGGGCACTTCAGCAACGAGGCGCCCGTACAGCAGGGCGGCTTCGGCAAAACCTTGCGTATTTTCTGGAACATGCTGTTCAACAAGCCGCGCAGCACGCGGCCGGTGGGGCAGATTCCGGTGCAGCCGCTGACCCGCGAGCAGTTGCTGGCGGCGCCTGATCACAGCGTGTTCCGCCTTGGGCATTCCACCGTCTTACTGAAAATGCGCGGCAAATTCTGGGTGACCGATCCGGTGTTCGCCGAGCGTGCGTCGCCGTTCAGTTGGGCCGGCCCCAAGCGTTTCCACCAGCCGCCGATCAGCCTTGAAGAGCTGCCGCCGCTAGAGGCAGTGATTCTTTCCCACAACCACTACGACCATCTTGACCGTAAGGCTGTCGTCCAATTGGCCGACAAGACCCGCTATTTTCTCGCGCCGCTGGGCGTCGGGGACATTCTGGTGAAATGGGGCGTGGACGCCAGCAAAGTGCGCCAGCTGGATTGGTGGCAGGGCACTGAGGTGGATGGCATTCGGTTTGTTGCCACGCCAGCGCAGCATTTTTCCGGGCGCGGCCTGTTTGATGCCAACCAGACCTTGTGGTGTTCCTGGGTGATGATCGATGGGGCGCGGCGGATTTTTTTCAGCGGTGATACCGGTTACTTCGACGGTTTCAAACGCATCGGCGAACAGTATGGTCCGTTTGACCTGACGCTCATGGAAACAGGTGCTTACAACGTCGATTGGCCGCACGTGCACATGCAACCTGAGCAAACCCTGCAAGCGCATATCGATCTCAAAGGCCGCTGGTTGCTGCCGATTCACAACGGCACCTTCGACCTGGCGTTCCATGCCTGGCACGAACCGTTCGACCGCATCATGGCCCTGGCCTGGGAGCGCAACGTGTTTATCACCACACCGCAGATGGGCCAGGCGTTCAGTTTGAACCAGCCTGAGCGCGGGTATGCGTGGTGGCTAGAGGTGGAAAATCAAGGTGTAGAGGAACGCCTCGTCAGCTGAAGGAAGAGGCGTCGGAAAAAGGAGTTTTCAAGCTGTTTCAGAGCTGCGACAGACGCCAGTCAACGGTGCGATGATCCCCGGAAAGTCATTTTTCGGGGACGGTTTTTATGGAGAGTAAGTGTCAGAAATATTGGCAGGCGGGTCTTGCTTGCCCGACGGGCCAACCTGCTTCAGTGCTCGCTGAAGCGTCTGGCCTGGCGACTACGCTCAACGAGCAAGTGAATCCGCGAGGTATCGCTTTTGGTGTCGAGCCGCTGGCTCGTGACAACCCTGGGCGAAGCGTCCCGATTCCTGGATATGACGCGCCAAGTCTTCCCCTGAAACCCTCGCGGGACCCGTCGCTGTCACTGATTGCCTTGAGTGGAGTTGATCCTTCTGGGCCGGTGATGGTGGAAGTCCCCCTGGTGGAAAACAACACGACCTTCACGGCGGATCACGCGCTTGGCGGCAGACGCGTGGGGTTTGCCGAGCGGCTTGTGGAGGGTAGCCAACATGAGCAGATCGAGCACCACCCCTCTTTCCTGAGAGCCTTGGATGTCTTGCGCCGGTCTGGAACCGAGCTGGTACCGGTGCCTGCGCACCGGGCCAACCACACCCTGCATTCGCGCAACGAAATCGACGAGCTGGTGCGCGCATTCCGCCTGGACGCGCTGGTTTCCGACAGCTAAGTAATTGCATGGACTTGACCACCCATTTGCATTCGACTTGACCAGTCGTTTGCATCGGATTTGACCAGTCCGCTGGCCGAGCCTGACCGGTGTAAATCAACCCGAAGCTGCCGTTCACGAAGGGCAGAAATCGGCCAGAAGCTGCCTGTCGGAATCGGCTGAAGTAGCTACAAAGCGGTCATCTCCGCGTTCCAGTATTATTATGCCGACCTTCGGACTGTTTATAGGTAGCTTGATCCATGGCCAGAAGCGTTAGGCTTCAAAAAAAACTGCATACACGGCATCTGATGGAGACAGCTGAAGAGGTGGTTCTTGATGATAGCCTTGTTGGAAAGCTATGGGCGCTCAATCAAGGTGACAGATTTGAGTTGAATTCAGCTTCTCTCAGTTCTGCAGTTGTTCAAAAGTACCGCTTGGAATACGTGATAACGAGAGGCCCTGTTTCTGGGCACTGGCTGTACACAAAATTTGACCCAGAGGAACTTGTATTATTTTTTACGGCAAAAGACTTTGACGGCATTTGCCATGGTTGGACTCTGTTTGACGAGTGACAATCTCAGTTTTAGCGCTCTGAGAGGCAGCTCCGGGTCTTTTTCTGCCGGTCGTGACCCGCTGAAAATGGCCAATACTAGCCTGTCCTGACGGTCAATTTTCGCCCGATCGCAATCGTTGATCGATTGACGTGAGCGAGCATTTAAACATTGAAAGCAAGTGCCAGGAGTGGCGTGCCGCCAGCAACCACGATTCGCCAGTTTACAAAAGCTGCACATTCCACAAGCGCTTCAAATTGTTCAGGACAGCGGCGCTTGAAGCTCTGGGCATTGTCGATGACTAATGAAAGCGTTTGTCCGCTTTGAACGTGGATAGACGACATTCCTGCGCTGGGGTCATCGAGGTATGAAAGACAATCAACCCAGGCATCCATATTGCGACCGTAAAAGCCAGGGAATCCGAATTTTTCTGCGAAAACACTGTGGAATGTTTGCCAGTCGGAAATCAGGTTTGCATCCACTTGCACCATCGTCAGATCAACCTTCGCCATGTTGGAAAAAACAGGTATGGCGGTCTCGCAAGATGAAGTCAATTGCTGGATGCATATTTGCGCAATCCAGGCCTCAATCCGCTACAAACGACATTGCAGTGGCCGCTTTTGGCCGAAAGCTGCAGCTCAAGGACGACCGCTTTCGGCCAGAAGCGGACGCTCATGACCGACTGTTTCCGATCCCTAGCGGACGGTCAAGCCATGCTTCAATCCTTCCCCCGCCACGTATAGCTACAAGTCTTGAATGTTTAAGGAGTGCGTCCGGTGCCTGAGGGGGATGAGCTAATGCTTGGGCTTAGCGCGACAGATCTAGCGAAGCGGATACGCTATGAGTAAATTGGAGGCAATAATCCTTAACACCAAGGAAGATCGGCACATGCTAGCAATTGACATAAACAGGTCCGAAAAATGGGTTGCATTTGCTGTCACAGGTGTGCTCTCCATACCACCCATTGGCCTTGGACTAGGCCCTGACATGTACCTAATCCAAGATCAAAAGGAATCAAATTCCGGCACCTCTCAGCTTTTTACGGCAGTCGAAGAATCTTTTCAGCAGTTTGGAGTTACTGATCATATCCCGCTGACTTTAGGCTATATGAAAGTACTGTTAATCCCGATGAAAGACGTCACGGATTACGGTATAAAAGTAGGTTTGATGGTCGCCGACCTGGCGCTCTCTGTCTTTAATAAGAAGATCGCTATGGCGCGAGCACGACTTATTAATTGGCATCGAAGAGATGGGATTGCTATTGGTGCGATTTTTGAAAAAGGTAAGTGGACAGCAATAAAAAACCGTAACACGGCCATGGGCCCTGGCCTACGGTGGGATCCAGGTACGAGCTACTGGGACAAATTCCTTCACGATCATATTCTGGGAAAACTTACACCTCTTGGTAAAGCCTTAAGTAAGTGTATGTCTTGGGATAGGGAGTCGCAGCAGACAGCCAATATTTCGCACAGGTTTGCTTTCTCATGGATTGGGTTGGAATCAATGCTGCCTCCAGGAGAAAAGGATGGTCCCGGCGCAGGCAAGCGCTTTTCAATCCTCGTTGGGGCGCCTAGTAAGTACTACTCAAAAAAAATAAACGAAAATGAAAACTTGAGAGAGTTTCTGGCCGCCTCTTCTAATCCGCATGCGGAGAGCTGGAAGGGAGTAATCGACGATATGTTTAGATACCGCTGTGAGATTTTCCATGAAGGCGGCACCGAATTTACATCCGACACCATTGAACCTCTCAAAGCAGACTGGTACGCGAAAGTAGCCGATTTTTTATGTGATCGATTAGTTACGCTTTGAATCGCCCCTAGTTTCGTAGACACCTCCAAGCCTTAAAATGAGG
>NZ_AOHM01000001.1:0-116159 GCF_000510895.2 Pseudomonas sp. FH1 | reverse complement strand
CAACTTCAACCACTTGCGCTTCCGATCTCTCGTCAGCGGGAGGCGAATAATACAGCTTTAAAATTCGTGGTCAACCCCTGCGTAGAAATTCTTTTCCTAACCGAAGCACCGGCCCGGGCGGCACCGTCAGAAGTTGTACTTGAAACTCGTCATGAAATTGCGCGGCGCGCCATAAACACTCCAACTGTCCGCATACGCATAGTAGCTACGATCAAATACGTTATTCACATTCAGCGTGGCACTCAGGTTCTTGCTGATGTCGTACCGCGCCATCACATTGGTCAGCGCATAACTCCCCTGCTCGAACGTGTGCAGGTCCATCCCCGTCTTGCTCTGCCAGTTCACGCCGCCGCCCACGGTGACCTTGTCGAACACTCCCGGCAGCCGGTAAGTGGTGAACGTCTTGAGACTATGCCGCGGGCTGGTCGTGACAATGCGCTGATCGTCCTGATTGGTGCTCACGCTGTACGCATACCCCGCCGACGCCTGCCAGCCTTCGTTCAACTCACCGTTAAGCTCCAACTCGACGCCTTTGGTGGTAGTGCCCTGTTCCAGGTCGTAGATATCCGGCGCACGCACGTATACCGCCAGGTTGTCCTGGTCGATCTTGAACAGCGCCAGGCTGGCATTGAGTTTGTCATCGTTGAAACTGCCTTTTACCCCGACCTCGTAGCCGGTGCCTTCCTGCGGGTCGAGGGCTTTGTTGTTTTCGTCGTGAACGCCATAGGCCTGCGGGTTGAAGATTTTGGTGTAGCTGGCATACACCGCCCAAGTGTCGCTCAGGTCATAGACGATGCCGGCGTACGGCAGGAAGACACCGTTGCGGGTTTCCTTGCTTTCGGTGTTCTGGGTCGGATCAGCGTACACGCTGACTTCGTTGTTGCGCTTCCAGTCGGTAACGCGACCGCCGAGGATGAAGGCAGTATTGTCGGTGACATGAAAGCGCGAGGTCAGGTAGGCGGCGTATTGGTTTTCTTCAATATGCGTCTTACCAACGGGCGTGGTATCCGGGCGGTTGGCGCCGCTGCCGTTCCAGCTGAAAATGTTAGGCACAGTACCGTCGTAGCCGGTCCAGGAACCAAACCAACCGCCGTGGCTTGGGGTATTTTCGTTATAGCGCGACATCATGACGCCAGCGATCAACTCATGCTCGCGCCCAAACAGGCTGAAAGGGCCGGTAAGGTAAGCATCAAGGTTGTTCTGGCGCGGCGTGCCGGACCAGCGGTTGGGATATAGATAGGCGCCCTGCCCGGTGACCTGGTCGATATCACCATTCATATAGTTGATCAGTTCGTCGAATTCATTCTGGGTATGACTGACTTCCACCTTGCCACTCCAGCCGTTATCGAACTGGTGCTCTATAGAAGTGAAGACGTTGGTCTGCTTGCGGTCGTTGTAAGCCCAGTCCGGTGCGCTGTTGGCCGAACGGCTGAAGTTTGTGCGATTGCCATTGCTGTAGAACATCTGGAAGCCGGTGCGCAGCGGGTCGTTGACCTGATTGTTGATATAACTGAAACCCACCGTGAGCATGGTGGCGTCGCTCAGGTCAAACTCGGAAATGCCATACACCAGTTGCGAGTCGGTGTTGACGCGGTCGACCCAGGAGTTCTGCTTCTTATAGTCCACCACCAGGCGCCCGCGAAGATTGCCGCTGTCGTTCAGGGGCCCGGACACATCAAAACCGGTGCCATACCGGTCCCAACTGCCCGCCTCGCCAGTGATGCTGGCCTGGGTTTCGGCGGTCGGGCGCTTGCGGATCAGGTTAATAGTCGCTGAGGGCGTACCCGAACCGCTGATCAGGCCGGTGGCGCCGCGCACTACTTCAACACGATCGTACATCGCAGTGTTCTGCGTGGTGTTGTCCAACCGCGCCGAGGTGGGGACGCCATCGATTTCGAAGTTGTTGATCTGAAAACCACGGGACCAGTAAGTATCGTTCTCCGCGCCCACGCCGACGCGCAGCACAGTGATGCCCGGCGTCGCTTCCAGCACTTCGGTAAGGTTGGTGAGTTTCTGGTCGTCGAGGCGCTGGCGGGTGATCACCGTGAGCGATTGCGGGGTTTCTTTCTGGGTCAGGTTCAGCCGCGTCGAACTGCTAGATGAGTACGTGGTGTACAAACCGGTGCCTTCGGTCGTCGAACCCGGTGCCATGCCGGAGATCGACACCGTACCCAGTTGCAACGCGCCGCCCGCACCTGGCTGTAGTTGATAGCGCCCCTCGCCGGTCTGCACCACCGTGAGGTCACTCCCCACCAATAGCGTGTGCAGCGCCTGGTCAATCGTGTAACTGCCGCGCAGCGTCGGACCGGTCTTGCCGGCGGTGAGCGCGGCATTGCCCGCCAGGTAGATGCCGGCTTGGGCGGCGAGCTGGTTGAGTTGGTCGGCCAAGGCACCGGCGGGCAGATCGTAGGTCTGCACGCTCGACTGCTCAGCGGCTGCCACGAGTGGCGCCATGCCCAGGCTGGCGGGGATGACCAAGGCAATCGCGATAGCCAGCGCTAGAGGTTGGGACGAGTTACGCAGGAATAAGGACATAAAACAGTTCCGGTCGAAGGAGGCGTCAAGCCGTTGTCCTTCTCTAATTCGTATGAGCAATCAAAACCGGAAGCACAAGATGCAAAAAATGTCAGCGCGCAACCACCGTGGTCCACCAGGCGAAGCGCCGCTCGATGCGCACGGGCAAGACCTGCTCAAGCATTGCCAGTACCTGATCGGTGTCTTGCAGTGGATAAGTGCCCATCACCCGAAGATTGGCGACCTGGGGGTCGATGCCCAGATGGCCATGTCGGTAGCTGGCGAGTTCACCAATGAAGTCCCCCAGCCGCATATCGTTCGCCATCAGCACGCCTTTTGACCAAGCCTCGCGCCCAGGTAGAGCACGTTGCGTTGCGGCCAGACGCTGTCGATCAAATAGGACGCCCTGCCCCGCCGATAGGATGCGGCGTTGATCAGTATCCCCACAGGCAGCCTCTACGCTGCCCTCAAACACATTGAGCAACGTGTGCCCGTCCTGTTCACGCACACTGAAGCGCGTCCCCAAAGGACGCAAACGGCCTTGGGGTGTTTGCACCACGAACGGTCGCCCGTCCTTGCCGGTGTTGATCAGGATTTCGCCGCTATAGAGTTTCAACTCGCGCTGGCCGGCGCTGAAATTCACATCCAACGCCGTACCGCTGTTAAGCCAGATGCGCGTCCCGTCGGCCAACAGCTGCTCGCCCGACACCGTGGTGCTCGTATGGAAATCCGTGTTCCAGCCCCCCGACAACCAGCGCTGTTGCCAACCGGCCCACCCCAACAGCGTGCCGGCCATGACCACCGACAACCCGCGCAACACCTGGCGCCGCGAACGCTGAGAATGTCGCAGACTCTCCAGCGTCTTGGTGGCTCCCACGGCATCGTCCTGCAACGGCGCAAAGCGTTGTCCTACACGTGCGACATAGCTCCAGGCCAGCCGGTTGACCTCACTGTGGGCATGCCATTGGCGCCAGGCCTCCTGCAACGGCAGGGCATTGGGCTCGGCACTCAGGCGGGCAAACCAGTCGGCCGCTTGCTGCAAGGTGGCGTGATCCAGGCCACCGGGGTTGGTGCTCATGACAAGGCACCGTCCAACTCAGCCTCCAGCACCATGCACTGGAACATGGCCTGGCCAATATATTTGGTGACCGTACGCTCGCTCACGCCAATACGCAGCGCGATCTCGCGATAGCTCAAGCCCTCGATCTGAGCCAGGCAGAATGCCTCGGACACCTTGACCGGCAAGCGATCAAGCATCGCCTGCAAATGCACCAGGGCCTCCAGCACCAATGCGCGATGCTCCTCCGAAGGCGCACAGTCTTCAGGCCGGCTCGCCAACACCTCAAGCCAGGCCTGCTCCACCTGCTTGCGTCGGAAAAAATCCACACACACATTGCGCGACAAAGTGCTGAGATACGCACGCGCATGCCCTTCGCTGCCGAATTCACGCGGATGGCTCAACAGCCTGACGAAGACATCGTGAGCCAGCTCGGCGGCATCACTGACATTGCCGAGTTTTCGGGCCAGCCAGCGTTGAATCCAACCGTGATGGGCCGAATACAGGCTGCCAACACTGAAAGGTGCGGCGACGCGCTCGGGAAGCGGGGGCATACAAAGCCCTACGAATAAGAATTGTTCCCAATGGTAATGAGAAAAACTGGCCACTACAACGAGCAAAAGCGTCCCCACTGCTGCAGCAGGCAAGTAGCCGCAGGTCTTTTTTTTCCGCCACAGAACAGGGATCATCGCCCTCCCCTACTATTCCCCAAAGACGCCGAGGAACCGAAACCATGGAATTGACGCTGGAAGCGGTTGCGCTCTTTGCACTGAAGCTGGTGCACGAGACGGACGGCGGCAGCCCGGTTTTACGGGATGATCCGGTGATGGAGGGGTATGACCGCGAGGTGTTTGGGTTGTTGGTGCGGCAGGGGGATTTGGGTGGGATTCAATCCAAACTGGTGGAATGTACGGATCAAGCCCTCAATGCATTGAATGGCGCCGACACGGTAATGGGTCGCGAATTGCAAAGGTTGGCGACTAACGTGCAAAACGTAAATCATCTCGATGAATTGCACCCACCGTTAACCACCCTCAAGGACTACTTGAAAGACATCCAGTGAGTCGGTGATCAGCATTCCGGCGAGAAACACCATTAACACCGCCACACCCGCATCCAACCAGCGCCATACCACCGGTGCTCGAAACAATCCCGTCAAGCGCTGACAGCCCAGCGCCAACAACACAAACCAGAGTAGCGACGCGGTCATCGCCCCCATCGCAAAGAGTACTTGGTGACTTGCCGGTTTGGCGGCGCCGATGGAGCCTATCAGTACGACGGTATCGAGCCATGCATAGGGGTTGGCAAACCCCAGCACCACTGCCGTGCGTAACAGCCCTCGTTGCGAATTCCCACCTTGGCTATCCGGCATCGACTGATCACGCAGGCACGCCAACAGGCGTTGGCCACCGAACCACAGCAGATAGGCCGCGCCTGAAAGCAGCAAGAGCGCTACCAGCCTTGGTCGGCTTTCCAACAGCGCGCCTAAACCCGTGATGCCCATCGCGATCAGGAGGATATCGGCAACTACACATACAGCAACCACGCCCCAGATAGGACCGCGGCTGACACCTTGACGGATGACCAAGGTGTCTTTGGGCCCCGGGGCGGCGAACAGACCAATACCTAGCAGCAAGCCTTCAAGGTAGAGCGCACTGAAGTAAGGAGCCATGAAATGTCCGTGCCCTCGGGCAGATTTAGACGAGCTGAATAGGCTGATTGCCAAACCCCGTATGACGGGCGTTTACAACGCTATTCAAGTCAATTGACTGTCGGCGGAAAAAACTGGTTAGCACTTGTCCTGGGCTCGGGTTGGCAAAGTAGATCAACGAGCTTCTGGCTACCGGTCTTTGGGGCGCGAGCACCGCGTGGTAAGCCGCTGGAATTGCATAGCCGGAAAGGTCGGTAAGCAATGAGCCAGCCAGAACCGCAATTTCGTTCTCCAGCAGGCGTACCGGCTCTAATGCACCACCCTTTACCAAGACCAACCCCTCGCGAGTGGGTTTAATGAACGACAGAATGTGACCGTCTTCATGAGGATCCTGGGCGAATCGACGCTCAATGTCTGCAGCCTGGGCACCGTATACACACAACTGTACGTAGGACGCCGACCGAAACGGAGAAGGGCTCACTCCAAACTCGCCACAGATACCGTCCATCAACTCTTGAGCCAACTCGCTGATCTGTTGCTCAAAGATATCCACAGCCGCGAAAAAGCCGCTCCGGGTGAATTCAAAACCTATCCGCTTCGATGCATGCGCAGGCCAGTAGCAGAAGCGCTCACAGAGGTCGGGATGGTCCTCGATATTTGAATATTCGGCACCGAACGGGAAAAAGCCGTCAGTGTCCTGGCTGAATGAAAAGGATGCCTTGGTATTGGGCGAAATCGCTGAGTAGCCATCAACGATTTGTTTGTAGCTCTGCAACATGGCTTCAGGTATTTGCAAGATGCCAAAACCTGATCGAACAATGGAATCACAGCACGCTTTTATCTGAGTCATCGCTATATCCATAAATAGATGTAAAGGAATGCAACACACACTAGGTTCGCAAGCATGTGAGAAACCGCGACACTGGATATAGCCAACCAAAAAGAGACCTTTCCATGTCCTTCACAACGTCGCCAGCAGGGTTCAAGTGTGCATTGCTCATTACACGCAGCGGCGAGCAGGTTGTCCTTTTTGGCGAACACGTTGGCGATCCTCACCAAGGACAGGGAACCAACCATCGACTATGAGTATCAAGACCCGCGACACCCTCCGCGCCCTCCTCGTAAGGCGCAGCCGGGAACTGGGCAAGTCCATGACCACCTTGGCCAAGGAAGCCGGTATTTCCCGGACCTATCTCTACGGGCTGGCGGGCGGTGCTTCCAAAGATCCCTCGGTACGCACACTGATTAAACTGGCGAAGGTGCTACAGGTTTCACCGTTGCTGCTGTTCCGTTACTTCGCGGACCTGGCAGGCGCACCGGTCGATCCACATTCAATGGCAACCACCAACCGCGCGGTAGGCCTGCAGGATCGAAGTGACATAGCCGTGTTCAACGCAGACGTCACCACCCCCGACCAAACTGTCGTGCTGCCCGGCGAAACGTTTCATAAAACCTGGGAGATTCAGAACATCGGTGCGCAGCCCTGGCGCGGCCGAAAGCTGGTTCGCGTTGACGGCGAATACGTCATCGCTCGGCGCTCCGCCATGGGCACGCCACTGGAAGTGGTGATGGACACACACCTGCGCAGCCTTAACAACGAAATCCCCATCGCACAGACACTGCCCGGCCAACCTGTGCATATTACCGTAGAGTTCGCTGCGCCCAAGGAAACCTGCACAGTCACGTCCATCTGGCGAATAGAAGATGAACACGGACAGCCCTGTTACGGGCCAGCCTTCATCCTGCATGTTATCGTCAACGTCATGGCGCGCTGAAGCTAGCGCCGCCCTTCCACCGCCATCCGCACCGCCAACCCCATCAACACCGACCCCATCAACCAACGCTGCACCACCTGCCACCCCGGCCGGGTGACAAAAAACACCGCGATGGAGCCCGCCATGGTGGCAATCACCGCATTGACGCTCACGCTGATAAAAATCTGCGTAAAACCCAGCACCAGCGATTGCGCCAGCACACTGCTATGACCGTTCGGGTCGATGAATTGGGGCAGCAACGACAAGTACATCACCGCCACCTTGGGGTTCAGCAGGTTGGTGACCAGGCCCATGGTGAACAGCTTGCGCGGACTGTCCTTGGGCAAGTCCCGCACCTGGAACGGTGAGCGTCCCCCCGGACGGATCGCCTGCCAAGCCATATACGCCAGGTACATCGCCCCGCCGAAGCGCAACGCGTCGTAGGCAAACGGCACCGCCATCACCAAAGCGGTGATCCCCAATGCCGCGCACAACATATAAACCAGAAAACCCAACGCCACGCCGCCCAGTGAAATCAATCCGGCCGTGCGCCCCTGGCAGATCGAGCGGGAAATGAGGTAGATCATATTCGGGCCGGGCGTGAGCACCATGCCGAGTGAGATGAACGCATAGGCCAGCCAGTTGGACAGTTCAGGCATGATGGGGCTCCGCTTTTTGAAACATCTGGCCAAGGTTGTAAGGTTGGCCGCCATGGTAGGGCGTTCAAAATGCCCGCGTTAGATACAGATCCGCGAGCAAAACGGCATACACCCAAGAGGCAGGCCCATGATCGACTTCAACAACAAAGGTTTCTTCAAACTCAAGCAAAACAACGAATACGCCGAGCGCGTCGCCGACCTGCTGCTGGACGGCGAAGAAGTGGTGGATGCGTACAAGGCCATGCGTGATGGGGTGGTGTTTACCACCAAGCGGATTATCGCGGTGAATGTGCAGGGGATTACCGGTAGCAAGAAGGATTTCACGTCGCTGCCGTACAAGAACATCGTCGCGTATTCGGTGGAGACGTCCGGGACGTTTGATCTGGATTCGGAGTTGGAGATTTACTTTTCGTCGTTGGGGAAGGTGAAATTCGAGTTTACGGGGAAGACCTCGATCGTCGAAATCTCACGGTTGATTTCCAAGCACCTGTTGGGCTGATCGGTGAAAAAAAGACTATGAATATTTCCAGAACTACAACATCACTTCATAAGGCCCCAGTACCTTACTCGTCTGCACCAACCCCTGCCGCATCAACATCTCTAGATAATTCCCCGCCTCCATCGGAGGTCGCCTCAACGCCCGCCTTTGTTTCTGCGCCGCACCCAACACCGCCGCCTGATCCAGATCCCAAAGATCCGAAATAAAGTCATCCGGATGCATCGGCTCAATGTCATAAGCTGCCAGGATGTGCGGTGGAAAGTCTTTCAAGTTGAAGGTTACGATCACCTCAGCCTTGCTTCGTATCGCAGCGGCCAGCACGTGACGATCGTCAGGGTCAGGCAAATCCAAACTCGAACACAAGTCCTCGTACCCCGTAACCAAAGCGTCAGGTATGGCCTTGTCCATCAACTCAGACGTGCAATTCACTTGCTCAGCCGTGAGGTCGGGCCGGTTTTTGAGTACGTTGCGCTTCCACTCCTCATGGATCTGGCTAGTCCATCTCGCTCGATACAACCCTGACAAGCCAAGCCACATCAGCAAATCCCTAAGCGCCGCCGGGTAGAGAACACAAGCATCATATACAGCGGTAAAAGGCGAACACCTCATCCGTCATACCCCATTCCCAACTCCTGGGCCTGTTTAGCAAGCGCCTCCATTGCTCTCTGGCTTTCCTCAGCTCGCCTCTGCTTGAACGCCATCAAATCCGAAAACCGGATTCGCCGATGTCGACCGGTTTTTGTAAAGGGAATGGCACCTTCCTCCAGCATCTTGACCAAGTGCGGCCGTGAAACGTTAAGCAGGTCGGCGGCCTCCTGCGAGGTGAGTTCAGCATGCACAGGGACTACCTTGACGGCATTGCCGATAGCCAACTCGCCCAGGATATCCACCAACAAGCGCAGTGCTGAGGTTGGGAGTACGAGGGTGTGGGGCTTGTCTTCTTTGTCGAAGATATCGATTCGCTGGGTTTCGAATTTGGTCGACAACAGAGACGCCAATTCGCGCTGACCTTGTACGGCCGCTTCGACTTCCTTTTCCAGCGGAAGGATCGTTTTGGGAAGGTGGTTGGTGATCATGATGCAACTCCGGCGACACATAACTCAGTTACGACCAAAGCTAAACGAAACAAACGAAAATCGCAATATTCGAAAAATAGCTACCGACCGAAGCCCTTGTCCACTTTTCGCACACCAATCACCGATTTATGCCGACATAAGGTGTCTAGAGAACCAGGGGCGATTCATCTCAGAGCTTGCGAATGAGGGTTGGTCGTCCCCCTCGCCCCTTACCCCTCCTTCACCTCACTCCCCGACCCCCCAACCAACACCCGATTCTCCGGATCCGTAATATCAAACACCTGCAGCGCACACGCCGCACGGTTGAGCCGGAACTGGAACTCCACCAAATACACCTTGGCCTTTTCCGGGCTGAACGTGTTCATCACCGGCCCGCAGCTGTAGTAAACCCCATTGCCCTGGCTTCTCGCCGAGCTGGACACGGTGAGTTTCTTGCCAGGGTCCGCCTGAATCTCCAATTGTGGAAACCGCTTGAACCCCGCACTCGCCACCGTCTGGTTGACCTTGGCAATCCAGTTGAAGACTTTCCCTTCACCGGTATCCATCACAGTGCCGAGGGTTTCCAGGCGTTGGTCGGGGTCGCCTTCGCGGCGGATGGCGAATTCGACGGGGTTGGTGCCGCCGGTGGCCTTCATGATGACCTTGGCGTGCTCCGCATCCACGGCCACGGTTTTCTGGCGCAGTTGAATGCCGTCCTTGAACAGGCTGGGCGACGAGTCGCGTTGATTGGATTGGCAGGCGCCCAGGGCCAAGGCGATGGAGAGCAGCGCGATTCGCTTCACGGGGGATGTCCTTATCGGGGTGAGAGTGAGTAATGACTGGACCCGCGTTTAAACAGAATGTTCCTCCACTTATGCCGATTCGTTAAACACCAACTGCGCGCGCAACCCACCTTGCTCCCGGTTACGCAGTGCCAACCGACAGCCGATCTTACCCACGATCATTTCGACAATCGCCAAGCCCAGCCCCGCGCCATTGGCATTGCCTCGACTGTAGAAGCGTTCGAACAGGCGCCCCATTTCTGCCTCGTCAATGCCCGGCCCCTGGTCTTCCACACTGAGGCCGTTGGCGCCAATCACCACTTTCACTTCGCTGCCCGCCGGGGAGAAGTTGAGGGCATTGGTCACCAGGTTTTGCAGCGCAATGGCCAAGGCCACCGGTTCGGTCTCGACCCAACATTCTTGATTGCCTTCGAGTACCAGTTCCACGCCTTTTTCCATGGCCAGCGGGGTCAATTCCGCCAGTTCTTCGCGCACCAGCTCGGTGAGTTGCACAGGGATGCACTTAGGGTTGTTCAGTTGCGGTTCGATACGGGCCATGGTCAGCAACTGACTGCCGATGCGCGTGGCGCGGTCGACGCCGTTGACCAAAAAGTCCAAGGCCTCGCGGCGTTGCTCGGGTGTCTCGGCGCTTTGGGCGTTCTGTGCATGGATGCGCAAAATCGCCAAGGGCGTGCGCAATTCATGGGCGGCGTCCGCGATGAAGCGGCGTTCACGCCCGAGTAAATCATCTACTTGGACCAGCAATCGGTTCAACGCGGTCTGCATCGGCTCCAGGTCGTTGGGCAAAGGTTTGAGGTGCAGCGGCTGCAGAGTGTCGGTGTTACGCCCGCGAATCGACAGGGCCATGGCGCGCAAGGGCTTGAGGCCCCAGCCGATGACCAGCCAGATCAACAGTGTCAGCAGCGGCACGCCAATCAACGTGGGCCAGAGGGTGTGACGCATGATGCGCTGGATCACGTCCTGGCGAATGTCATCGCGCTCGCCCACCCAAATCAGCACGCCTTGCTGCGGGTCGGCGAGAAGGAAAGCGCACCAGTCGTGGCCATTGTCCATCAGGTCATGGGAGCCGAGCGTCGCAGGCGGCACACTGAGGATTGGTGCTTCAGCGGAGCGCACCAACAGTTGGCCGTCCGTACGCCATATCTGGAAAGTCAGGCGTGTTTCATAAGGATGGGCAACGCCCTCCTCTCCCACACGGCTCATGGCCTGGTCAAACGCCTCATGCAGCCGGTCCCAATCGGCGTCGCCGGGGTCGCGTTGGCGCAGTACACCTTGCAGCAGGCGGGCGCTTTGGGCGAGTTGGGCGTCGTAGACTTCTTCGATTTCGTGGTGGCTGTCGCGTAATACCAGCCAACTGATCAGGGCATCGCCCAACAGGATCAGCACCAGCACCGGAATAAGGATGCGCCCACGCACCGAGCTCATGGCGTGAGCACCAGCACATAGCCAACACCACGCACGGTGCGGATCAGCTCGGTGGATAACTTTTTGCGCAGGTTGTGGATCAGCACTTCCAAGGTGTTGCTCTCGACCCGGTCCTGCCAGCCGTACAGCGCACGGGACAAGCGCTCGCGGGTCACGACTTTGCCGGGGCGCACCATCAGTTGATGCAACAGTTGGTACTCCATCGGCGTCACGATGATTTCCCCATCCTGAAAACGCACTTGCTGGGTCGCCGGGTCGAGGCTGATGCCGGCGTGCTCCAGCATCGGTTGCGCGCGGCCCTGGCTGCGGCGCAACAGCGCACGCACGCGAGCCTTGAGTTCCTCGACGTCGAAAGGTTTGACCAGATAGTCGTCAGCACCCGCGTCCAGGCCAGCGATGCGTTCCGCGGTGCCGTCGCGGGCGGTGAGGATCAGCACCGGCAGGTCATGCTGCTCGGCGCGCAGTTGCTGCAACAGGTCGAGACCATCAAGACGTGGCAGACCCAGATCAAGCAGCAGCAAATCGAAGGCTTCCGTACGCAACGCATGCAAGGCAGCGACGCCGTCGTGCAGCCAATCGAGGGTATAGCCTTCGGCCGCCAAGGCCACGCGAATCCCTTGGCCGAGGGCGCGGTCATCTTCGACAAGGAGTAGGCGCATCACGAAATCTCTGTGGGAAACGGCGGCATCATGCCGGGTTATGGCCAGGAAAATTCCTACAAAGATGTTACGGCTCGTTGCCAACTAAGGTTGCACTAAGGTTGGTTTTGCACTGTGAAACCTCCCACATCTGCTGAGAGCTTTTCCATGCGCAAAATTCTCCTGTTGTCCCTGATCCTCGCCAGCCCACTGGCCATTGCCGGCCCGCAGTGCACCACCGCCGAGCGCTCGCAATGGCAAGATGAAAAAGCCTTCCAGGACAAGCTCAAGGCCGAAGGCTATACCATCAGCAAGTTCAAGGTCACCGACGGCAACTGCTACGAGATCTACGGCTTCGACAAGGACAAGCGCAAGGTCGAGATCTACCACGACCCCGTCACCGGCAAAGCCGTAAAGACTGAGATCAAAGGCTGATGCCAGGCGAATCCCTGCGCCTGTGGGACCCGTTGGTGAGGCTGTTTCATCTGTCTATCGCCGGGGTCTTTGTCGCCAATTACTTCTTTAACGAAGCAGGCGACGACTGGCATGTCTGGCTGGGCTATTACGCCATGGCCTGGCTGCTGGTGCGTTTGGTGTGGGGATTTGTCGGGCCACGCAGTGCGCGTTGGGCGGATTTCTGGCCGACACCCATACGCCTGAATGCCCACGTGCGCTCATTGCTCAATGGCCGGCCGCAGCATCGCCTGGGCCACTCGCCAATTGGCGCGCTGGTGATGCTGTTGATGTTGCTGGCACTGCTCACCATCGGATTCAGCGGTTTCCTGATGCAGGAAGTCGATGCCCTGTGGGGCGCCGACTGGCCGCTGCAAATCCATGAAACCGCCGCCAATGCGCTGCTGGGCCTGGTGTGTCTCCACGTACTGGCCGCGCTGTTTGAAAGTGTCCAGGTGCGCGACAACCTGCCGTTATCCATGCTCACCGGTCGCAGGAAGCGCCTGCCGGATGAACGTGTGCCGTAATCCTTTTATCCACAGGTCCCCTATGCGCTCCGCCTTATTGATTTGCAGCCTGTTGGCCGTGTTTTTTGCCGCCTGGCAAAGCCATCCGCCCCATGTGTTGGCGCCATTTGCCCAGGCGAACCCGAATACCGCGAAAGTGGCGGCGGCCCCGCACTACACCAGCCGGTTTGTGTCCACCCAACTCACGGATTTTGTGCACTCTTCGTCCGTCACCGCCCTGCCCGGCGGCGACTTGATGGCGGTGTGGTTTGCCGGTTCGCGCGAAGGCGCCGCCGATGTGCAGGTGCGCACCGCACGCTTCGATGCCAGCAGCGGCGAATGGGGCGCCGAGCAAGTACTGGCGACGAGGGAAAGCACTCGCGACGGCACCCAGCGTTATATCCGCAAGCTCGGCAACCCGGTGATTGCGCTGGCGCCGGATAAACGCCTGTGGATGTTTTACGTGTCGGTGTCCGTCGGTGGCTGGGCGGCCAGTGCGATCAATGTGATGGTGTCAGATGACCTTGGCGCCACCTGGTCAGCACCGAGGCAATTGGTGACCTCGCCGTTTTTCAATATCAGCACCCTGGTACGCGCCGCGCCGGTGTTTCATGCCGACGGCTCCATCGGCCTGCCGGTGTATCACGAATTCATGGGCAAGTTTGCCGAGTACCTGTACTTGAGCGCCGACGGGGCGGTGATCGATAAATTCCGCATCAGCCGCGGCAAGCATTCCCTGCAACCGACCATCGTGCCGCTGGACGGCCAACGCGCCGTGGCGATGTTGCGTTACGCGGGCGACACCCATCACCGCGTATTGGCCAGCCGCACCGTTGATGCCGGCAAAACCTGGAGCGAACCGTACCCACTGGAGCCGGCCAACCCCAATTCGTCGTTGGCCGCCGTGGGCACGCAAGATGACGGATTGCTGGTGGCACTCAACGACCTGCAAGACGGCCGCTTCAAACTCAGCCTTTACGGCACAGACGCCCAGCTCAGCCAGTGGCGCACCGTGGTGCAGTTGGACCAATCGCCGGACCCGCTGGGCCAGCCCTTCTCCCCCGAGGCCTACAAGGCAATCATCGGTGAAGGTTTCCGCGCCTCCAGCGGCGCGAAACGCCTGCCCCTGGAACAACGCTTTCTCAGCAGCCTGGACTACCGCGTGTGCAAACCCGTCGGCTGCGATTTCGAATACGAATACCCGTATTTCAGCCGTAGCCCAGACGGTACGTACCACTTGGTTTACTCGTGGAATAACACCTTTATCAAACATGTCAGCTTCAACGAAGCCTGGCTGGCGGAGCGTCTGTGATGGTTTCGGTGTGGCAGGCCCATTTGAGTTTTGTATTGCTGGGGTTTGTGGCGTTGTGCGCGCTGCGCTTTACCGCTCCGTGGCGGCCGTGGTTGCTGCCGGTGCTGGTGGCCGTGAGTTTCATCCCGATCAACCAACTGCCGCTGGCGGCGTATGTGCGCAGCTTTACCGATGACCTGGCGATCAGCACCTTGGTGTTTTTGGCGTGGGTGGGGTTGTGCCGACTGGGCTTGGTGCAGGCACTCAATCGCCGCCATCAGGTGCAGATGCTGGTGGTGTTCGGGCTGCTGAGCCTGGTGCTGTACCCGGCCACGTTGGGGCTGACGTACTTCGATCCGTATCGCTGGGGGTTCAACCCTCGGCCGATGATTGTGCTGGTAGCGGTGGCCGCATTAGTGATGCTATGGCTGCGCAATGCGCTGGCGGTGTGGATGTTGGCGCTGGGCACGCTGGCGTTCGCGCTGCGGCTCAAGGCGTCGGAAAACTATTGGGACTATCTGGTGGACCCACTGCTGACGGTTTACTGCCTGATCGCCACCGTGGGGTTGCTGGCCAGCGCGGTCTTTTTGAAATGGCAGAGAGGTCAACAATGAGTGCGTTGCAATCACGCCGCTTGCGCTACGGCGTGGGCGCGATCGGGTTGGTGTTTGTGTTGCTGGCGGCGTTGCGCCTGGTATTTGTAGTGGGCTTTTCCGGCCTGGCATTCAACACCCCGCAACTCTTGGAAACCCTGGGCATCGGCCTGCGCTTCGACCTGCGCCTGGCGGTGCTGATCCTGCTGCCGCTGGCGCTCCTGGCCTGGCTGCCACGCTGGAACCTCATGACCCAACCCGCTCTGCGCTGGCTGGCTCGCGGGTATCTGGTGGTCGCACTGGCCCTGGTGGGCCTCGTCTACATCATCGACTTCGGCCATTACGCCTACCTCGGCGTACGCATCAACGCGACAGTGCTGCGCTACCTGCAAGACGCGCAGATATCTCAACAGATGATGTGGGAAACCTACCCGGTGCTGTGGATAACCGCTTGCTGGCTGGCGGCCGTCGCGCTGTGGGTGTGGGCGCTGGTGTGCCTGGAACGCCTGACCCTGGATCGCCCCAACACCGTCATCGGCAAGTGGACCCTGGCATCGGTCTCGGTGATCGGTATTGTCGCGGTGCTACTGGCCCTGCTCGGCCGCGTCGCCAACCTGAACCTGGAAAATCCGGTGCCCCTGCGTTGGAGCGATGCGTTCTTCTCCGGCAATAGCCAGGTGGCCGCCGTGGGCCTGAACCCGGTGCTGTTCCTGTACGACACGCTCAAGGTCGGCCAGTCGCAATTCGATGAAACCCAAGTGCGCGAGCATTACCCGCAAATCGCCCACTACCTGGGAGTTGATCAGCCCGACGCGCAGCAACTAAACTTCACCCGCGAACAAGGCGTGCAACCCTACCGACTGGCCAGCGAGCGCCCGCCCAACGTAGTTTTCGTGATGCTTGAATCCCTCGGCACCAGCGCCGTCGGTGCCTACGGCAACCCGCTGAACCCCACGCCAAACCTGGACAAACTCGCCAGCCAGAGCTGGTTCTTCAAACACTTCTACGTACCCGTCACCGGCACCGCCAAGACCGTGTGGGCGAGCATCAGCGGCGTGCCGGACGTGACACGCCAGGAAACCGCCACGCGCAACCCGCTGATCACCCGGCAGCACACGCTGATCAACGCGTTCGAGGGTTACCAGAAGTTCTACATGATCGGCGGCAACGCCGGCTGGGCGAACATCAATGCACTGATCCGCCAGAGCATCGACGGCGTGCAGTTGTATGACGAAAGCCACTGGCGTTCACCACGGGTGGACGTGTGGGGCATTTCCGACCTGGACCTGTTCAAGGAAGGCGACCACTTGCTGCGCGCCGTGCCCAAGGACCAGCCGTTCTTCGCCTACCTGCAAACCTCCGGCAACCATCGCCCGTTCACCATTCCCAAGCAGAACGATGGTTTCCAGATAAAGGACGTGACCCTGGAACAGGTCCAGGCCGCCGGTTCGCGCAGCGTCGAGCAGTACAACGCGGTACGCCTGTTGGACTGCAACATCGGCCGCCTGATGGACATCGCCAAGGCCGGCGGCTGGTACGACAACAGCATCTTTGTGTTCTTTGGAGACCACAACACGCGCATCAGCCAGATCCCGCACATGGCGCCGGCGTTCGAGCAACTGGGTTTGGAAAGCAACAACGTGCCGCTGCTGATCCACGCACCCGGCCTGGAACCTCGGGTGATTGAAGAGGCTGTGGGCCTGGCCGACCTGCTGCCCACCGTGGCGGGCATGGCCGGTATGCCGTTTCGCAACGGCGCGATGGGACGCGACATCCAGCAGCCCGCGCCTGAGGGTGAGCGCGTGGTACCGCTGGTGTTGCGCGAAGGGACTTTCCCGATCATTGGCGGCGTGACGAAGGACTTCCTGTTGCAGATGCAGCACGACGGTAGTTCACCGACATTGCATGACCTGGCGTCGCAAACCCCTCGAGACGACGTGGCCGAACAACACCCCGAAGAGTTTCAGCGCTTGCAGGGGCTGACCCGAGGGCTGCATGAGAGTGCGCGGTTGATGCTGTTCAGAAACGTACGCGAGTGATCATTTGGGTTGAAAGGTTTCCAAGTACGCCAGGATGTTTTCGATTTTCTCCTGATCACTGATGCCCCAGAAGATCATCCGCGTGCCACTCACCACCTTCTTCGGCGCCTCGATGTAGGCGGCGAGTTTGTCCCGGGTCCAGACCACGCCGGAGTTTTTCATCGCGTCGGAGTACTGATAGTCCGTGGTGGTCCCGGCGGGCCTTCCGATGATGCCGTTGAGCTCTGGCCCGAACCCACCTCGCGCACCTTCGCCGATGCTGTGGCAACCGCCGCAAGTCTTGGTGAAGAGCTTGCCGCCCGCCTCGGCGTCGCCGGCGGCGAAGGCGGGGCTTGTGGTGAGGATCAGGACGAGGATCATCAAAGCACGGTACTTCATGGGGACTCCATTTCTAGATCAGTTCTGGAACCAAAGGGTCGCGGATAAACATATCAATCCTTGAGCACGTTGAAGCGAGCCCTGCACTTTACCGGATAGCACCTCTGAAACGACCATCCATCGCCCCATAGATATCCAATCGAACCTATATAGACGTGTTCTACTCCACCTTAATGAACCCTGATGGTGGAGTAAGGATCATGGCTCAGCCATCGATTTTAGTGTTGGAAGACGACGAGATCATTCGATCGTTGATGGTGGATGTACTGGAGGATTTCGGCGCGCTGGTGACGTCGTTTCCTTCGGCGGATGAAGGGATGATTTACCTGGAACGGGGCGATGATCCGGTGGACTTGATTGTCAGTGATATCCAGATGCCGGGGTTGCTCAATGGTTATGACTTGAGCCGGGTGGTGGCCCATCGTTGGCCAACGGTGCCGGTGCTGCTGACCTCCGGCAACACTAAACTGGCGGCACAACTGGGAGGTTCCGTGCGGTTTCTACCCAAACCGTGGAGTGCCGAAATCTTGCTGGAGTGTGTGCAAACGGCGCTGACCCAACAGGGGTCGTCCATGCATTGATAGCGTCACGACATCATTTATACCGAACTTCAGGGCAAACGCTGCGGTCATTAATGAGCAAGGAGCGACTTTTCTGATCCGCTGGTCAGCCTTTTCGCCTTGTGCGTACAGAATAAGGCTTTGAGGTGTGTAGAATCGTCGCCCATTTCCACGCGTCATTCATGGCCGAAAGGCCCACAGCTCGAGCTCATTGAATGCATTCACAGGCCCATGACGTTGGTGCGCCCTCATTGCTGGAAGCGTTGCGCACAGGCACGGCCCTGTTGCATGTGGCGCTGGAAAAGCGCCTGCCGTTTTTCACCGAGCGCCTGGATGCGGGCTGGTATCGGCGCCTGCTCCAGGCGTATTACGGTTTTTATGGTCCAGTCGAGTCAGCACTGTACGACAGTGGCTTGATTCCTGACGGCTACGACTGCGCGTTGCGTGTGAAAACGCCGACGCTGGTCAGTGATCTCAATACCTTGGGCCTGGATGACCGAGCTGTCGACACCCTGCCCCGTTGCCTTGAACTCCCCACGTTCGACACCCCAGCTGCCTGCCTGGGCGCCTTGTATGTACTCGAAGGCGCGACCCTGGGCGGCCAAGTACTGCGCCGGGAAATGGACCAGCGCCTGAACGTGAATGCCGACAACGGCGGTGCGTTTCTCAATATCTACGGGGTAGAGACCGGCCGACGCTGGAAAGACTTTCTTGATTACCTGGGCGACCAGCCACTCGACGCACCAGCCAAACAGCGCGCGGTGGAGGCTGCCCGATCAACATTCAGCTGCTTTGAGCAATGGCTCGACAGCCAGGAGGTACTGCTATGAAACCCGAAGATTTTGAAGAGCTGCTTGCCAACTGTGCCGACGAGCCCATCCGTTTTCCCGGCGCCATCCAGCCCCACGGTGTGCTGCTGACGTTGTCGGAGCCGGACCTGAACATCATCCAGGTCAGCGCCAACGTCGCCACTTTGTTCGGCCATGCCGCCGAGGCGTTGCTGGGCCAGCCACTGCAAACGCTGGTAGGCGCAGAGCGCGCCAAGGCGGTTGCCGACATGGCGCAAAACAATACGTTTTTCGATGCGCGGCCCTTGCACGTCACGTTTAACGGCGCGGAATTCGAAGGCCTGTTGCATCGCCATCAGCAGGTGCTGGTACTGGAGTTCGAGCCGCTGCTCAAGGATTTCCGCCCACGGGCGCTGAATGGTCGCACCAGTGACCTGGGCAAAATGCTGCAGCGCTTGCAGTCGGCGAAAACCCTGCAAGCACTGTACGAAATCAGCGTGAATGAAATCCAGGCCATGACCGGTTACGACCGGGTGCTCATCTACCGCTTCGAAGACGAAGGCCATGGCCAGGTGATCGCCGAAGCGTCGGCACCGTCCATGGAACTGTTCAACGGGTTGTTCTTCCCCGCGTCCGACATCCCGGAGCAAGCCCGTGAGCTGTATCGCACCAACTGGCTGCGCATCATCCCGAACGCGGCCTACGAGCCCGTGCCGCTGCTGCCCAAGCTGCGCCCGGATACCGGCCAGCCGTTGGACTTGAGCTTCGCCACCCTGCGCAGCGTGTCGCCGATTCATTGCCAGTACATGCAGAACATGGGTGTGTTGTCGTCCATGAGTATCTCGCTGATGAAGGGCGACAAACTGTGGGGCCTGATCAGCTGCGGCAACCGTGAGCCGTTGCTGGTGCCCAATGGCCTGCGCACAGCCTGCCAAACCATCGGCCAGGTGCTGTCGCTGCAGATCAGCGCCATGGAAGCCCTGGACCTGAGCCGTCAGCGTGAAGAGAAAGTCGAGGCCCTGGCCTTGCTCGACCAGGCGATGAAGCGCTCGGAAGAAAACGTGTTCGACGGGCTGGCACAGCAAGGTCAGTTACTGATGGACCTGACCCTGTCCGGCGGTGTGGCGATCATCGAAGACAAGCAACTGCACCGCTACGGTAACTGCCCGGAGCCGGCGCAGATCCGTGCCTTGCACAAGTGGCTGCAAGAAGGTGGCGAGCCGGTGTTCTCCAGCCATAACCTGTCGTCGGTGTACCCGCCGGCCGTCGAGTTCCAACAGGTAGCCAGTGGCGTGCTGGCGATGAGTCTGCCCAAGCCTGTGGATAACGGCGTGCTGTGGTTCCGCCCGGAAGTGAAAGAGAACATCAACTGGAGCGGCGACCCGAAAAAACCGCTGGACCTGGAAAACTCCGACGCCGGCCTGCGCCTTCGCCCACGCACCTCGTTTGAAATCTGGAAGGTGGAAATGGCCGGCATCTCCACCAAGTGGAGCCATGGCGACCACTTTGCCGCCAACGACCTGCGCCGCTCGGCCCTGGAAAACGACCTGGCTCGCCAGGTGCTGCGCGAGCAACAAGCGGTGCGCGCCCGCGATGAGCTGGTGGCGGTGGTGTCCCACGACCTGCGCAACCCGATGACGGTGATCTCCATGCTGTGCGGCATGATGCAGAAGGCCTTCAGCTCCGATGGCCCACACACTTCGCGGCGGATTTCCTCGGCCATAGACACCATGCAACAGGCCGCCGGGCGGATGAACGTGCTGCTGGAAGACTTGCTCGACACCTCGAAAATCGAGGCCGGGCGCTATGTGGTGCGGCCGGTGATTCTGGATGTGAGCCAGATCTTCGACGAGGCCTACTCGTTGCTGGCACCCCTGGCGATGGAGAAAGGCATCGACCTGTCGTTCAACACCGAGCCGGGCCTGCAGATCAATGCCGACCCGGAGCGCCTGTTCCAGGTGCTGTCGAACCTGATCGGCAACGCCATCAAGTTCACCCCGCGCCAGGGCAATATCGGGATCAGCGCCATGAGCAATGGCGAAGAAATCGTGTTCTCCGTGCGCGATTCCGGCGAAGGTATTGCGCCGGAACAGCTGCCCCATGTGTTCGACCGCTACTGGACACAGGCGGAAAATAACCCGACCGGCAGCGGGCTAGGGCTGTACATCACGCAAGGCATCGTCCAGGCCCATGGCGGCAAGATTGTTGCCGAAAGTGAAGTGGGCCGTGGCAGCGAGTTTCGATTTACGGTGCCGAAGGTGATTGACGACTCGCATACCTGACGGACCTTGGGCTAAACAGGTAACACCACCACCACCTCCAACCCTCCACCCTGGCGCTCGGCCAGGGTCAAGGTGCCGCCATGTTCCAGCACAATCGCCCGAGCGGTAGAGAGCCCCAAGCCAACACCGCCCGTGCTTTTGTTGCGTGACCCTTCAAGGCGATAGAACGGCAGGAACACCTGCTCACGATGCTCAACGGGAATGCCTGGCCCGCGATCCAGTACTCGAACCACCACCTCTCCATTCTTCTGCTGCAACTCGATCTGCGGCGCGGTGCCGTAGTGAATCGCGTTGTCCATCAGGTTAGTCATCACGCGTTTGAGGCCCAGCGGACGGCCGAAATACACCAGGCGCGGCGGGCCGCAAAAGGTCAGTTCGATGGCTTGGTCACGGTAGTCGTCGATCAGGGTTTGCAGTAATTCCGCCAGGTCCAGTTGGGTGGCTTGTTCCAGCCGGGCGTCATCGCGGAAAAACTCCAGAGCGGTGTTGATCATGGCCTGCATTTCGTCCACGTCGCGAAACAGCTTTTGCTGCTGATCAGCGTCCTCGATAAACTCACCGCGCAGACGCAGCCGGGTCAGCGGCGCACGCAAGTCGTGGGAAATGGCGGCGAGCATTTGGGTGCGGTCCTGGATGAAATGCCGTAGTTGCGCTTGCATGCTGTTGAAGGCGAGGATCGCCTGGCGGATTTCGTGCGGGCCGACCGGCTCGATGGGCGGCGCCCGAAAGTCGGCACCAAAGCGCCGCGCGCCCTGAGTGAAGTGCTGCAGAGGTCGGGCCAGGCGACGGGTCGCGACCAGGGTGACCAGCGCGGTCGAGATCAGCACCAGCAGCACCACGATCAGGCTACGTGCACCATCGTCCAGCCCCCAACTGCGCGACGGCGCGCTGAACATCAGCCAGGATTGGTCGGCCAGTCGCACCAGCAGCGCGTAGCGGCCATTGCCGTCGGGCCAGTCAGACGGTTCATACGCCTCCATCGGACGAGGTGGGCCCTGGAGCAGGTGCTTGAAGGCCTGCTCGCCCGAGTGAAAGTCGGGGTCGGCCAGAACGGGCAACCCCAAGGCCTGGCGCTGGGCGGCCCACGTCACCGTGAACCCTTCGTCACCGACTGCTTGGGCCAAATGTGAACGTTGCGACGGTTCGGAGGCCTCGACCACGCGCACCACCACGGCGATCCTTTCCAACAACCCGATTTCGGTCAGTGGGGGTCGGGCCCATACCCCTGCCAGTTGCACGAACAAAGCGTTGAACGCCAGCGCAGTCAACATCGCAATCAGGATGGTCAGCGCGATCCAGCGCGCCACGGTGTCGCGCGGACGCAGCTTCATGAACGGGTCACGCTGGCGGTGAATTGGTAGCCACCGTTGCGCACCGTGCGAATCATCGCCGGGCGCTTGGTATCGAATTCCAGCTTGCGACGCAGGCGGCTCACTTGCACGTCGATGCTGCGGTCGAATGCATCATGGCTGTGGCCGCGCGCCAGGTTCAGCAGTTGTTCGCGACTGAGCACCCGTTGCGGGTGTTCGACAAACACCAGCAGCAGGTCAAACTCGCCGGACGACAATGGGATCATCACTTGGTCGGGCGAACGCAGTTCGCGGCGCGTGAGGTCCAGTTGCCAGCCGGCAAAACGGATCAGCGGGCGCGCGGCATCGCCCAAGGGCGGCCGGCTCTCCCCCGCCCGGCGCAACACCGCACGCACTCGGGCCAGCAATTCTCGCGCGTCGAAAGGCTTGCTCAGGTAATCATCGGCGCCCATTTCCAGGCCCACAACACGGTCACTGAGTTCGCCCATGGCGGTGAGCATGATCACCGGCGTGGCGTATTGCTGCCGCAGGCGCTGGCACAACAGCAAGCCGTTGTCGCCGGGGAGCATCAGGTCGAGGATGATCAGGTCGGCGGGCTGGCGCTCCATGGCCGCCCACAGTTCGATGCCACTGGCCACGGTCTCGACCGTATAGCCGTGTTGCAGGAAAAATTTCTTCAGCAGGGCGAGGACTTCAAGGTCATCGTCCACGATCAACAGGTTGCTCACCGACGGTCTTCACTGGGCTGGGACAAGGTGTCATCTAAAACCATTCGGCGCGGCCCGTCATATATTTCAACCCTGCAATAAAGCGTCAACGACGCAATAAACCAGACATCTTTGCGCAAGCCCGCAATGCCAGCATCGGCCTCCCTTTTGCGGAGACTGTGCCCATGCGCTCGCCGACGTACCCCCAGCATCTGGCCCGCCAGGCCGTGCTGTTGCTGACTGTGTCTTACCTGACGGGCTGTGCGAGCCCGCCTCCCGTAACGCCCACCACGCAATGTGCACAGGTGAACTACCCGGTGTATGACCCGGCCGAACCGGTCAACCGTGGGGTGTTTGCCTTCAACCGTGCGGTGGACGACTACGCCCTGGCTCCCGTGGCTCGCGGCTACCGTTACCTGCCGGATTTTTTCCAGCAAGGTGTGCATAACTTCGCGAGCAACTTCAGCGAGCCGAAGGTGTTTATCAACGACCTGCTGCAAGGCAACCCGCGGCGCTCGGTCAATACCCTGGGGCGTTTCGCAGTGAATACGACGGTGGGCGTGGTGGGGCTGTTCGATGTATCCGACCGTCTGGGCATCCCGCGCCACACAGCAGACTTCGGCCAGACATTCGGCGTGTGGGGCATGGGCAGCGGCCCCATTGTTGAATTGCCCTTGTTGGGTACCAGCAACAGCCGGGACGCAGTGGGCAAGGTCTTGAGCTTCCTGGTCTCGCCGCTGGGCGACAGCGATACGGTACAGACCCTGGGCACCCTCAGCCTGGTCGGCGGTACGGTCGATACACGGGCATCGCTCTTGCCGCTCACCGACAGCCTGCAGAAGCTGCCGGATTACTACAGCGCGTTGCGTAATGTGGTAGCGGAAAATCGGGCGGCGTTTGTGCGGGAGGGCAAGCAAGGCGCTACATCTACCGGTCTAGACAGTTGCGCGAATGGCGCCTCTGACGACTTTTGAAAAAAGGCGCCAACACCAGTCATATCTTGCAGCAGCGCGTTTATAGCCGGTCTTTCTCACCCTCTATAGGTTTGGTCTCACTTCGCTCTGAAAGGCGAAGTAATCCTCTACTCCTATAGAAGGAAACATCCATGCTTAGCGCAATCAATCACTCACTGGGCAACTTTCAATACCCCCCACTGCAGCAGGATGATGCAGAGCCCCAGCGCAGGAAGCGCAGCATTGACGAAACACAACTGAACGCCGCCGACCCTGATCGCACCACGAGCAGTGACCGACGCAGAAACGGCGGTGGGATGGACAGCCTGGGTCGAGGCCGAGTGCTGTAACCGCCTCATGCGAAGGGCAGTGCACGGCCCTTCGTACTTTCCTTAACAAAACCATGACATTCACTGGATTAATCTTTCCGGTCCAATCCCGCCTGGAAATCTTGCCTGCATGCCGCTCACCGAGACACTGCCCGCCGTACTGGCTGGCCCGCTGTTACGACGCCTCGAACCTCGGCGCCTGGTGTTGTGGGTGGTGGGGAGCCGAGTACTGGAATTGACGCTGAAACTGCATCTGCCCGCCCGAACCCTCGAGGTCCCCCTGGACAACTGCCAGGTCGTACGCGTGGGGCGCCATGCCTTTATCCACCTGATCGATGTGACACTGGACAACGCACTGCCTCTGGACGAGGCGATCAGCTACGACCTGTTGTTCGACAACACCGGAATCGCCGACTGGGCACCGCACCTGCTGTACGCCAACGCCCAATTCCCAAGTTTCGTTTTACACAGCCGCATCCATCAATTGGTCCATGGCTCATGCCGCAAACCCCACCACAGCGCCGATGAGGGCCTGCTGTGTGTAGACCGCCTGTTGGCCGACGCCCAACGCCCGAGCGACCGCCCGGCCCTGCTGATGATGAGTGGCGACCAGGTCTACGCCGATGATGTCGCCGGGCCGATGTTGCGGGCGATTCACGCATTGATCGCACGCCTGGGCCTGTTCGACGAATACCTGGAAGGCGCCGTAATCGATGACAGCGCCAGCCTCTATGAACATCACGCCAGTTACTACCATCGCGCCGACTTGCTGCCGGCGCTGGACAGCAACGAAAACCTGCGCGAACGCTTCTTTGGCGGTGTGAAAAAACCGATCTTCACCAGCAGCACCGCCGACAACCACCTAGTGACCTTTGCCGAAGTCATCGCGATGTACTTGCTGGTGTGGTCGCCAACGCCCTGGACGCTGATCACGCCTCAACCGCCGCATCTGAATACAGAACGTCAGCAGCGTTACGCCCGCGAACAAATACAAATAGATCGATTCCGCGACGGCCTGCCAGGCGTCGCGCGGGTCTTTGCCCACCTGTCCACCTTGATGATCTTTGATGATCACGACATCACCGATGACTGGAACCTCAGCGCCCAATGGGAAGAGACCGCCTACGGCCATCCCTTTTCCAAGCGCATCATTGGCAATGCTTTGCTGGCTTACCTGCTATGCCAAGGCTGGGGCAACCAGCCGGATGCGTTTGGTGAACTGATCGACCAAACCCAAGCGCTCACTGCTCAGCCCCAAGCCAACCATCTCGACGCCACGGCGCAGGATGAACTGCTCGAAACACTGCTGAAATTTCAACGCTGGCACTACGTACTGCCTACCACCCCTGCCCTGGTGGTGCTCGACACCCGCACCCGTCGTTGGCGCAGCGAGTTCACCCTCAAGCAACCGTCCGGCCTGCTGGACTGGGAAGCCTTGAGCGAACTTCAACAGGAACTGCTGGACCACCCCTCGGCCATCATCGTCTCACCCGCGCCGATCTTTGGCGTCAAGCTGATCGAGACGGTGCAGAAAGTCTTTAGCTGGTGCGGCCACCCCTTGCTGGTGGATGCGGAAAACTGGATGGCCCATCGCGGCGCTGCACAGGTGATCCTCAATATCTTCCGCCACTCGCGCACGCCAGGTAACTACGTGATCCTCTCCGGTGATGTGCACTATTCGTTCGTCTACGAAGTGCTGATCCGCCATCGCAACGCCGGCCCCAGGATCTGGCAGATCACCAGCAGCGGTATCAAGAACGAATTCCCACCACGACTACTGGAGTGGTTCGACCGCCTCAACCGCTGGCTCTACTCACCCCGCTCGCCCCTCAACTGGTTCACGCGCCGCCGTACCATGCAGGTGGTGCCACATATTCCTGAGCATGCCGAAGCCGGTGAGCGGTTATGGAATTCGGCGGGGATCGGCCAGGTGTTTTTCAATGAGCGAGGTCAGCCTGAAGCGATTTACCAGCACAACGCGGATGGGAAGGTACCAACGAGAATGGTGGCCCCAAAACAATAGCCTATCGCCATCAATCATAAGCCGTACATCTGCCCTATTCAAAGCCTCCAGCCCCCGTTGTACAGTAGCCCCAGCCACGGAGTATCGGCGACAACCATGGCAGGCTTCAGATGCCTGCCTACGCAAGGGAATGCGCAGATGAACGATACCTCCGACAATAATCCGTTAAAGCAGGACTTCTCTCACTTCAACGCCGACATGCTGCACACCGTCCTGGAGTTGGTCAGCGACGGGATCTGGGATTGGAACGCCAATACCGGGTTCGTCTACCGCAACCCCGGCTGGTACGAAATGCTCGGCTATCACCGCCATGCGCTGGAGAACAGCGTGTTCACCTGGGAGAACGTGATTCACCCGGATGACTATCCTCACGTGATGAAGCTGTTCGACGACTACATCCACCGCCGCGCGCCCCACTACCAGGCCGAGTACCGTTGCCGAAAAAAAGATGGCAGCTACCTGTGGATCGAAGACCGCGGCTACGTCATTGCGCGCAATGTGGATGGCTCGGTGGCGCGCATGGTAGGCGCCCACCGTGATATTCATCTCAGAAAATGCTCCGTTGAACAGTTGGAACGGCGCAATCAATCCCTTGAAGCGCTAGTGGCCGAACGCACGCGCGAGCTGTCGCGGGTCAATCAGCAGTTGCAGCTACAGTTGGATGAAAACCGCTCCCTCGCCGAAAGGGATGCCCTGACCCTGGTCGCCAATCGCTACCGCCTGGAAAAAGTGTTGCTGGAAGAGTGCGACCGCGCCCAGCGCTTTCGCCTGCCACTGGTGCTGATTGCGATGGATATCGACGACTTCAAGTCGATCAATGACCGATACGGCCACGGTGTGGGCGATCAGACGCTGGTGCAGGTGGTTGAATGCCTGCAAAGCTGTATCCGCCCAAGTGACTTGCTGGCCCGATGGGGCGGCGATGAATTTGTGCTGGTCTTGCCCAAAACCTCGCTGGAGATCGCCAAGACAATGGCGGCGAGTATCCGTTTGAAGTTGAAGAACAGCCCGCACCGGGACGACTTCAAGGTCACCCTGAGCCTGGGCGTGGCCGAGCGTCAAACGGAGGAGCCCCCCCGCCGCCTTGATTGCGCGCGCCGATCAGGCGTTGTATCGCGCCAAAGCGGCGGGGAAGGATGGGGTGTCCGAATGACACCCCGGCGTGTCAGCGAACCGGCGGAGCGTACTGGATGCCGCCGTTGTTCCACAGCGCATTAAGCCCGCGCTTGATCTTCAGCACGCTGCCCTGGCCGATGTTGCGCTCGAACACTTCGCCATAGTTGCCCACTTGCTTGACGATCTGCACCACCCAATCCTTGCGCAGTTTCAGGTCCTTGCCGTATTCGCCGTCCGCCCCCAGCAACCGCGCGACATCAGGGTTCTTGGTGGTCTTGGCCTGTTCTTCGACGTTCTGCGAGGTGATGCCCATTTCCTCGGCATTGAGCATCGCGAACAGGGTCCATTTGACGATGCTGAACCACTCGTCATCCCCCTTGCGCACCAACGGCCCCAGCGGCTCCTTGGAAATCACTTCCGGCAACACCACGAATTCGTCAGGGTGGGCCATCTTGATGCGCTGGGCGTACAGGCCCGACTGGTCGGTGGTCAGCACGTCGCAACGCCCGGCCTCCAGGCCCTTGGCGCTTTCGTCGGCGGTGTCGAAGGTGATCGGCGTGTATTTCATGCCGTGGGTGCGGAAGTAATCGGACACGTTGAGTTCGGTGGTGGTACCGGCCTGGATGCACACCGTGGCGCCGTCCAGTTGCTTGGCTGCAGTGACGCCCAACTTGTTGTTCACCAGGAAACCGATGCCGTCGTAGTAGGTCACGCCTGTGAACACCAGGCCCATGCCCGAATCACGGGAACTGGTCCAGGTGGTGTTGCGTGAGATCAGGTCGATTTCACCGGATTGCAGCGCGGTGAAGCGCTCCTTGGCGGTCAACTGGGTGAATTTCACTTTCGACGCATCGCCGAAAACAGCCGCTGCCACGGCGTGGCACACGTCTACATCGATACCGGTCATCTTGCCCTTGCTGTCCGGCACGCCGAAGCCCGGCAGCCCGTCACTGACACCGCACTGGATAAAACCTTTTTTCTGGATGGCGTCCAGGGTCGTGCCCGCCTGGGCGGTACTCGCCAAGCCCAGCACGGCGGTGGCACCGATGGCGGCCAAAGTAGTTTTGAATGGGTTCATGCAAGGCGCTCCCTGTCATTCCTTATTATTCGGCGCTCCACAGCCCGCGCCGGTTTATAGTGCTGCCGGGCAGTATCAACGGCTTTGCGCCACTGCCACAAACGACCTTTAGGCAAAGGCTCCTTCCGATTTGGAATGAAGTGCATGATTTCAAAACGCTTGACCCCCTCGATGACGGCCCTGCAATGCTTCGAGGCCGCCGCCCGCCATTTGAGTTTCACTCGCGCCGCCGAAGAGCTGCACCTGACCCAGAGTGCGGTGAGCAAGCAGGTGGCGCAGTTGGAGGAGATGCTTTGCCACAACCTGTTCGATCGGGTGCGCCAGCGCCTGTACCTGTCGCCGGCGGGCTCGCTGTACCTGGCCGAGGTGCATAAGATCCTCACCCAGGTGGATATCTCCAGCCGCTACATCCTCACCTACGGCGGCGAAACTGAAGTGCTGCGCATCGCCACACAACCCACCTTCGGCGACCGCTGGCTGGTGCCCAAGCTCAAGGACTTTGCGGCGAAACATCCGAATATCCATTTGGACGTGCGCAACGAGCTGGAGCCTTTCGACGTGTTGCAGGCCAAGGCCGACATCGCGTTTTTCTTCGGTCAGGGCTCCTGGCCGGGGGCGAGCTGCATCGAGCTGTTTCGTGAGGCGGTGGTGCCGGTGTGTGCACCAGGTTTTGTCGCCGAAGGCAGCGATGCCTCGTCACACCACACCTTGTTGCAATGCACCTCGCGCCCGGAAGCCTGGCACGAATGGTTCCTGGAACAGGGCCTGCACTCACAGAATAGCTACCATGGGCCGCGTTTCGACACGTTCTACATGTGCATCCGCGCAGCACAATCAGGCTATGGCGTGGCGCTGGTGCCGCAGTATCTGGTGGCGGATGAACTGGCCCAGGGCAGCCTGATGATTCCCTGGCACTATGCGATGCCCAGCAGCGGCGCGCACTTCATCGCCCATGCCGAACATGCCGGCGAGATTCCCAAGGTGAAAGCCTTCCTCAACTGGATGGTGGAGTACGTCGGCACACATCCCGACTTTCAGTCATGACCCGGCGACTTTATTTCGTTTGCGGCAAGGGCGGGCGCCCGGCTTAGATAAAAACAAGCCCGTCACTGCCGAGTCCCCGATTCATGAGCCGCGAAACCATCAGCCAGTCGATTTCCATCGTTCACCCCATCAGCCTCAGCCACGGCAAAAACGCTGAGGTCTGGGACACCTCGGGCAAACGCTATATCGATTTTGTCGGCGGCATTGGTGTGCTCAACCTCGGTCATTGCCACGCCGGCGTGGTCGAAGCCATCCGTTACCAGGCGACTCAGTTGACCCACTACGCGTTCAACGCAGCACCTCACGCGCCCTACATCGAGTTGATGGATCGTCTTACCGCGTTTATTCCGGTGGACTACGCCGTCAGCGGCATGCTCACCAACAGCGGCGCGGAGGCGGCGGAAAACGCGCTGAAGATCGTGCGCGGCGCCACCGGTCGCAGCGCAGTGATCGCATTTGATGGTGCCTTTCACGGCCGTACCCTGGCCACGCTCAACTTGAATGGCAAGGTCGCGCCCTACAAGCAAAAGGTCGGGGTACTACCCGGCCCTGTGTATCACCTGCCCTACCCCAGCGCCGATAACGGCGTGACCTGCGCCGAAGCGCTGAAGGCCATGGACCGCCTGTTCAGCGTGGAAATCGACGTCAACGACGTGGCCTGTTTCATCATCGAGCCGGTGCAGGGCGAAGGCGGGTTCCTGGCGCTGGACATTGAATTCGCCCAGGCGCTGCGGCGCTTTTGCGACGAAAACAACATTCTGCTGATTGCCGATGAAATCCAATCGGGCTTTGGCCGTACCGGCGAGCGTTTTGCTTTCTCGCGCCTGGGGATCGAGCCGGACTTGATCCTGCTGGGTAAAAGCATCGCCGGCGGTGTACCGCTGGGCGCCGTCGTAGGGCGCAAGGCGTTGATGGACAACCTGCCCAAAGGTGGCCTGGGCGGCACGTACTCCGGCAATCCCATCGCCTGTGCAGCAGCGCTGGCAACGCTGGATGCAATGACCGATGAACACCTGAAAACCTGGGGCTCACAGCAAGAAGAAGCCATCGTCAGCCGTTATGAGGCCTGGCGTGCACAAGGCCTGACACCCTACCTCGGCCGCCTGACGGGCGTTGGTTCCATGCGCGGCATCGAACTGGCCAACACCGACGGCTCACACGCGCCGAAACAGCTGGCCCAACTACTCGGCCTGGCGCGGGACGCCGGTTTGTTGCTGATGCCCAGCGGCAAGTCGCGGCACATCATCCGCCTGCTGGCACCGCTGACCATCGAGCCTGTGGTGCTGGAGGAAGGCCTGGACATTCTCGAGGCCTGCCTCAAACAGTTGGACTAGTAACGCGCATCGACAGGTTTACCGCCGTTCGGCCAATCCTTGACCTTGTCCGGGAAGTCCGGACGCGGTTGGCCGGAGAAATACGCCGCCACATCCACCGCTTCCTGGTCCGACAAGCCGCCCTGCCCCAACGGGAATTTCTCGTGGAAGCCAATCGGCATGTTGCGTTTGACGAACGCCGCGGCCGTGTAGGTGCGCGCCATGCCGGCACCGATGTTGAACGATTGATCGCCCCACAGCGGCGGATAGATCAGTTCGCCATCGGCCCGTGCCAGTCCCTGGCCGTTGTCGCCATGGCACACAGCGCATTGCTTGGCGTAGACCTGTTTGCCATTGGCCAGGTCCGGTTTGATCGCCGGGTCGACCTTGCCCACGCCGCGCCCGGCCACCTTGTCTTCGGGGCGGGTGTTGTTTTTCATCCAGTCGAAGTAGGCGACCATCGCTTGCATGTCCGCCGATTGCGGCGGCAGGGGTTTGCCATTCATCGAGCGACGGAAGCAGCCATTGATGCGCTCTTCCAGGGTCACCACCTTGCCCGCACGCGGGGCGTAGCTGGGGAAAAACGCCGAAACGCCCACAAATGGCGAGCCATCTGCCACTGTGCCGGCGTTGAGATGGCAACTGGTGCAATTGAGTGAATTGCCGACATTGTTGGGCAGCAACTCCTTGGTTTGCAGGTGCAGGCGCATACCTCGAACCACCTGGTCGGCGTTGGGCGCCGCGAGCAACTCGGCCAGGCGCGGGGTTTCGAAGGCCGACGAATCGGTGGTAACTGGGTTGAGTTGGTCGCGCAGTTTCTTCACCTGGGCAGCGCTGATCGGCGTGCCTTCGTTACCCCAGCGGGAGCGCACGAAGCTGAGGATCTCGGCGATTTCCTGATCCTTCAAACGGGCGAAACCCGGCATGGTGTAGACCCGCGGGTGTGTTGCCGTTTGTGCGGTTTCCCAGCCCGTCAGGGTGATGTGCAACAGTGACGTCGGGTTGCTGGACGCAATGCTCGGGTTGCCGGCCAGGGGTGGGAACAGACCTTTCACGCCCGCACCATCGCTGCGATGACAGTCGCTGCAGAACTGCATGTACCCGAGGCCGCCACGACTGGTGAACAGATCTGCCGGTGGCGTGGCAGGCGCCAGGGCCACGGACGGCATGGGCAGGTCGTCCTTGCCGGGCGGCAGCGACTTCAGATAGCTAGCGATGGCGGTCAGGTCATCATCGCTGAAGTGCTGGGTGCTGTGGTGAATCACATCGGCCATGTTGCCGGCGACCGTGGCAAAGCGGTTTTGCCCGGTCTTGAGCAGTTGCACGGTGTCTTCCACCGTCCACAGGTTGCGCAGGCTCAGGGCACGCCAATGCTCGACGGTTTCACCGGCCAGGTAATGCTGGCCGCTGGAGCCCTCGTCGCTCAGGGCTTTTTCCTGGAACGCGATGCCCCGTGGCGTGTGGCAGGAGCCACAGTGGCCCAGGCCCTGGACCAGGTAGGCACCACGGTTGAGTTGTTCATCACGTGCCGGATCCGGCTTGAAAGGCCGTTTATCGACGAAGGCGAAATTCCACAGGGCCAGGCCCCAGCGCTGGTTGAACGGAAAACCCATGTCCGCCTCAAGATTGGCCTGCTGCACCGGCTCGACGCCTTGCATCAGGTAGGCAAACAGGGCACGCATGTCCGTTTCGCTCATCTTGGCGTAGGACGGATACGGCATCGCCGGGTACAGGTTCATCCCCGTCGGCGTCACGCCTTCGCGCATGACGCGGTCAAACTGCTCGAAAGTGTAGGCGCCAATGCCAGTCTCGCGGTCCGGCGTGATGTTGCTCGAAAAGATCGTGCCCATTGGCGTGCTCAGTTCCAGGCCGCCGGCCATCACCTTGCCTTGCTTGGCGGTGTGGCAGGCGATGCAGTCGCCCAGTTGCGCAACGTATTTGCCCTGTTCGATCAGCGAAGCGTCGGGAACGTTGGCGTGCAGGGGAAGAGACAAGCAGAGCGTCGCCCCCAGCAAGGCCAGGCGGGAAAGGGAAAGCGCCATCGCATTAGTCCTTTAATAACCTGGCGTGGGACGGTCCCCTCAGCGCAGGTCAGTGGTCGTTTTTATGGGTTCATCAGGCCTCTGTGTTGTAACGGTTTTGGGGGCGGGGAGTGTTGATGTGGATCAGGGGCAAATAGCTGGCACGTCATTCGCTCGACCGTTGATAAGATACCCCTTGAAGACCTGTACGTATTTCTGTACGTTCCAGCAATCGAACGAGGACACCGTCATGGAAACTATCAACTACACCAATGCCCGCGCTCATCTGGCCGAAACAATGGACCGGGTTAACGAAGATCACATTCCACTGCTACTGACCCGGCAAAAGGGTGAGCCGGTGGTGATGATTTCACTGTCAGAATTCAATGCCCTTGAAGAGACTGCCTATCTGCTGCGCTCGCCTAAAAATGCCGAACGCCTCATCAACTCAGTCAACAGCCTCAGAGCCGGTAAAGCGAAGCCAAGGCGGTTAATTGAAGAATGAAAATACTCTTTACCCCTGAGGGCTGGGACGACTATCTGTGGTTTCAACAGAACGACAAAGCAGGGCTCAAGCGTATAAACCTGCTGATCAAAGCAATCCAGCGGGATCCATTCGAGGGCGTTGGCAAGCCTGAGCCGCTCAAACACAACCTGAGTGGTTTCTGGTCTCGACGGATCACTGCAGAGCATCGTCTGGTTTATGGTATTGAAGACGACGAAGTGCAGATACTGATGTGCCGTTATCACTACTGACAGTATTTACCAGCAGTCACCTGATACCTTCCGAAATCTAGCCAACGCATCTCTGCACGGACGCACACCATGCTCGACATCCTCCAAGGCACGCCCATTTGGGTCTACGCCATTTACCTGTGGATTTGCTACTACGGCATCAAGGCCTGCCTGGGCGGACGCGAGAATCGTCGCTCGCTGGTGATCCTGCCGGTGGTGCTGGTGGTGTGGTCGTTGATGTCACTGGCGCCTTCAATCTTGTCGAGCGGCGCCTGGGTTGCCGGCGCGGTGCTGGGCAGCCTGGTGGGGATGGTGTTGTTCAACGCTGAAGGGGCGCAACTGGATGCCAATGGCGAGACCCTGGTATTGCCGGGCACCTGGAAAACCCTGCTGATCTCGCAACTGTTCTTCGCGGTGAAGTACTACTTCGGTTACCAGCAAGCCGTGCATCCGCTGCTGCTGAGCACGCCGTCGATGCTGATGGCAGTGGGAGGCGTGTCGGGGTTTACCGTAGGTCTGTTTTGCGGACGGGCCGTACGGTTGCAGCGGGCGCTGACGGCGTTGCGTCGGGATAAGGGCATTGTGCTGCCTTGACCTGACCTCCCTGCCCCCTGAAAATGCCCGACGCTTTTTTGTCCTCGTTTACTGAAGTAGTGAAATTTCAATGTCCGATTCTTACACCGAACAATCCGCCCCCGAAGAATCCGTAGTCGCCTTGCACGCCAAAGCTGAATACGAAAACGCCATCAATCTTTCACAGCACCTGCCTGCGGCCAAGATCATCAGCGAGATGGTGCTGGACGCGTTCCACACGTCCAAGGAAAGCGACCAGATCCGCGAACTGCGCGTGGCCATCCGTCAGGCCCACGATGCTTTCGACGACGACAAGGCCTACGACCTCATGGGCCAGCTCAAACAACTCAAGGACGCCGAGGCCGCCGATAACGCTGCCCTGGAAGACCTGAGCAG
Source organism: Pseudomonas sp. FH1 (assembly GCF_000510895.2). Taxonomy (NCBI): domain Bacteria; kingdom Pseudomonadati; phylum Pseudomonadota; class Gammaproteobacteria; order Pseudomonadales; family Pseudomonadaceae; genus Pseudomonas; species Pseudomonas sp. FH1. Next base: position 81,616 of record NZ_AOHM01000001.1, on the reverse strand, counting down.
CCAATTTTCGATCAGCCGTATCCTGTCCAGCTTCAAGGACGATCCTGAGTTCCAGGCGTTGGTCTATGGCCTGGCATTGAAGGTGCTGAACCAGAGCCACCAGGCCATCAGCAACCCGAGCGCCGGCAAGAGCAAAACCTCACGGCCCAAGAAAGAAGCCGAAGTGTTTGTGATCAGCAAGGATGGTATCAGCGTCACCTTGCCGCTGCGCACGCCGCGCTCCAAGCCGAACGTCGACCGTGAAGTGTTCGAGTTCCTGGGCTTTGCATTCGTGGGTGAAGGCAGCGAAGCGGAGCTGGAAAGTGAAACCTTCGTCGACAACAGCGGCACCGAGCAACCGGTCACCCGCAAGAGCATCGTGACCGCCTTGCAGCAACAAAGCGCCTTCGACGGCTACGCCATCAGCGCCCAGTCATGACGTAGTGCAACGAGGCGTCCGCGTAATGCGGTGCGCCTCGTCCCCCCTCATGCCTGCTTGTTCCATAAGACCGTCGAGGTTTTCATCACTCCAACGGCGACGGCGAACAGCAACAAGGTAAAACCTGCCAGCAACCATGGCGACGGCAAGGACGGCCGTGACACCAGCATGAACGCCAGCGACGGCGCGATCATGACGCCGATATTCACGCCTGCCGAGTAGTAGCCAAGGTTGCGATCCACCGTGCCACGGCTGGAGATGCTGCTGATGTAGTGGGTAATGCCGGGGAACACGATCATCTCGCCAAGGCTCCACAACACCGTGGCCACCATCAACAGTGCCGCCACCTGTCCGAATCCCATCAAAAAGAAGCCAACGCCCGCCAGCAGGAACCCTGCAACCAGCGAGCGGCTACTGGACACGTGTGCCATACGCAGGTTGATCGGCACTTCGAACATAATCACTAACAGTGCATTGATGAAGAAGATGACGCCCACGTAATACGTAGGCAGCGAGGTGTAATGGATGATGAAGGCCGACAGAAACGTGGGGGGCAAGGCGTAAGCCACATGCACCGGCAGTGCCGCCAGCAATATCACCAGCAGCCGCGAGCGTTCATGGGCCGCCACCTCGGGCAACCCCTCGCCTTTGCCGGCGACAGGCAAGCCCGACGTCGTGGGTGTTGCTCGCCCGAACATCAGGCACGCACCTAAGGCCAACAGCGACAGGGCCGCGTTGATGTAGAACACCGCATCCGCATTGCGCAGGAACACCAGGCTTCCCAGCAAGGGCCCGATGGCCATCCCGATATTGATTGCGAGGCGGTTACAGGAAAACGCCACTTTGCGAGCATCCAGCGAGCTGTGAGCAACCGTCTCGGAGTACGTCGCGGGCGTGAACGCTTCGTAACAGGCGCCCCAGAGAAAAGACAGCAGCAAGAGTGCAAGGGTGTTGTCCACCGAAGGGATGATCAGCAGCAGCAACGCATTGAACAGCAGTGAAGCCAGGATCACCCGATGCGCCGAGAAACGCTTGATGACCGCGCCGATAACCAGGTCGGTGCATAACGCTCCGGCACCGTACAACCCCACCAACAGCCCCGCAGTGCCCGACGATACGGCGTGTTGCTGGATCAGGTACGCCGCATAGAAGGGAAACGCGAGGGTCCCCATACGGAACACCAAGGTGATCATGAACAGTGACTGCAGCCGAGCATTCAGGCTGCGCAAGGCTCGGTAAGTGCCCATCATCGGGACACCCTGCAACCGGTTTCGCAACGTTTCATGGAAACACTCCCTCGCCATGACGATGCCGGCTCATCCGGCATCGGACTCAATAGCGGGGAAACGTAATGCACCTCTGCCCGGCCAACAAGCTGCCCATATGGACAGGTAGACAGCAGCGCCGGACCCGTTCGGGGCTTATGACGGGGAACGTATGTAACCCAGTTCCAAGGCCCTGCGAACCGCTGACTTGCCGTTGGTGACGTCCAACTTGGCGAAGATGTTGGTCATGTGGAATTTGACCGTATGGGACGTCATGCTGGTCAGGAGCGCCACCTCGTTGTAGGTCTTGCCCAGGCTCGACCAGGACAACACTTCAGTCTCCCGGGGAGTCAGCACGTTAGGCCGCTCAACGGGCGGGCGGTTTTCCAGGGCCTCGTCATAGACCGACACCAACAACATCTGCAGCTCACTCTGGTTCGCCAGCACTGTCTCGCGAAACTGCTGGCCTTCACCAAAGCTGCAAAGGTTAAGCACCGAGTAGAAGCCCTGATTGCCATGCACGATGAAACTGGCGCCTTCGCCCACCGGCTTGCACGGGCCCGGCACAGGCACCGCGTCGGCGGCAGGTTTGAGCAGGTTTTCGTCACTCCAGAAAAACGGCTTGATGCGTTTGCGGGTGAGGGAGACCAGCCGGTCGCGCCGATAAAAATCATCGGCGGTGTCGGACTGCTCCAAGGCTTCGGGGTAGTTGGAAATGATCTCTGCTTCATCTAGCGTCGGCCCGCACTGGTAGACCTCGAAATGTCCCAGCCCGCGCCGGCTCAGTTCGACGTCGAGTAATTGCCGCACGGATTCGGGCGCATCGTGGGGTTGGGCATTGCGTCGCATAGGTATCGTCCTTGATCGTTACTACGGAATGAGCCCGGCGACCTGAGCTGAAGGCTTCTATCCCGAAGCGCTTGAGACAACGTCGACTCATCGCGTAAAAAATACGCCGTAAAGGACGAGAATGAAACAGGTCTCAGGGGCTTAAATACTCACGATCTGCTGCGCGAACACCTCGCGAAAACGCTGCATTTCCTGCTTGTTACCCACCGTCACCCGCACCCACTGCGGCCAGCCTTTAAACACTCGTCCGATCAGCACACCCTGCGCCGCCAGCTTTTCGATCACCTGCTCCGCCGGCTGCTTCACGTCGATCATGAAGCAATTGGCCTGGGAAGCCGTGCAGGTGAAACCACGCCCCTTCAACCAGGCTACGGTTTCATCACGCAGTTGATTGTTGAGCGCCTTGCGTTGTGGCAACAGCTTTACGTCCTCCAGGCTGGCCAGGCCGCCGAGCAAGGTGGTGCCAGCCGGCACGTTGTCGCCGCCAAACACGGCCAATCGCTCCAGCAACGCTGGATGCCCGATGGCCAAGCCCAGGCGGGCGCCGGCCATGCCGTAGATTTTCGAGAAGGTGCGCAGCACCAGCAGGTCGTCGTGGTCCTTGACCCAACTGACCACGCTGGGTACGTCGGCGAAGTCGATGTAAGCCTCGTCCACCACCAGCACACTGCCTTGGGGTTTGTTCGCCAACGCGTGGCGGATGGCCTCGGTCGGTGTAATGGTGCCAGTGGGATTGTTGGGGTTGCACAGGTAGAGCATGCCGGCCTGCGGATCGGCTGCGAGCATGGCCGGAATGTCGTGAGCATGCTCGGCATCCAGGCTGACTTCCTTCACCGGCGCCTTGTTCGACTCGGCGGCCTGGCGCGGCACTTCATAAGACGGTGTGGCCATCACCAGGCCGCGGGTTTCGGTGGTGAATGCGAGTACGGCATAACGCAACGCGGCCATGGAGCCTGCAAACACTGCCACCTGTTCTTCGGCAATACCCTGCTGTTGGGCAAATAACCCGGCCAGCGCGTACATGTGGTTGTAGGGATAACGCCCGGACGTCGCGATACCTCGCTGCATCGCCTCACGCGCAGCGCCTGAGGGGCCGTAGGGGCTTTCGTTGTAGTTGAGGCGTACCTTGTCAGACTTTGCTGGCGGCGGCGCTGCCATCGCCCAATCCAGCCGCCCCAGCAATGGCAGGGCAGCACTTATAGCGAGAAGGGACCGACGACTAACGCTGACCATGTGGCAACTCCTTGTTGGCGAGGGATGGATTCGCACAGCTCGTACTCAAGGGTATGACGATAAAAATACCCAGGGATTTAAACCACCGCCCAAGAAAAAGCCCCGCGCTTCTCTCGAAGGCGGGGCTTTTTCACTGCGGGACCACTCAGTGAGCGTAGGTCAGCAACAGCTCTTTCGGCACTTGGAAATCCAGGGACATCATCACGCTGAGCGCGGTGATGGTGAAGATCGAGAACACGAACAGCTTGCGTGCCCAGACGGTGTCATCCACCGCCTTGTAGCCGGTCCAGGCCATGTACAACCAGTACATGCCCATGGCGGCGGCGACGGCAAGGTAGCTCATGCCGGCGTAGCCACTGAAGGTCAACATCAAGGTCGCCACGAGGAAGGCCAGGATGTACAGCAGGATGTGTTTCTTGGCCACCTGGATGCCACGTTTAACCGGAAGAACCGGAATCGACGCGGCCAGGTAGTCATTGAAGCGGAAAATCGCGATGGCGTAGGAATGCGGCATCTGCCACAGGCTGAACATCACCAGTAGCGTCAGCGCGGCCATGTCGAAGCTATTGGTTACAGCCACATAACCAATCACCGGCGGCATCGCCCCCGACAGACTGCCCACCAGCGTGCCGTGGACCGACTTGCGCTTGAGGTAGAGGCTGTAGAGACCGACGTAGATGACAAAACCGATCACGGCAAACAGCGCCGCCAGCGGGTTGGCCACCTTGTACAACAACGCCACACCGGCAACACCCAGGACGGTCGCGTAGATCAGTGCCAGTTTCAGGGAGATAAGGCCCTGCACCAGCACGCGATTCTTGGTGCGTTCCATCTTGATATCGATGTCACGGTCGATGCAGTTGTTGAACACGCATCCGGAAGCTACCACCAGGGAAGTGCCGATCATTGCAGCCAGGAAGATGGCCAGATCGACATGTCCCTTGGAGGCCAGGAAGAAACCGCCCGCCACAGAAAGCACGTTACCGAAAATGATCCCCGGTTTGGTGATTTGGATAAAGTGCTTAAGCGACATCGGGTCTTACCTCACTTCGCCATCATGAACGTATGGATGCTGAACATGATCCATATCGACAGGCCAACCAGCAGCAGGATTACCAACCCTGCGAACACGAACGCAATCACGTTATCGCGTTGCTCTTTGGAACGGTCCAGGTGCAGGAAGTACACCAGGTGAACCAGAACCTGAATCACCGCGAATGCCAGCACGATCATCAAAGTGATCGACTTAGGCAGGGTCGGGTACATCACCAGACCGAACGGGATGAGCGTCAGGATTACCGACAGGATGAAGCCGATGGCGTACGACTTTACGCTGCCGTGGCTCGCATCATGGCTGTCATGGTCATGGGAGTGTGCATTAGCCATTACAGAGTCCCCATCAGGTAAACAACGGTGAAGACGCAGATCCAGACCACGTCCAGGAAGTGCCAGAACAGGCTCAGGCAGCTCAGGCGAGTCTTGTTGGTGTTGGTCAGGCCGTGTTTATTGACCTGATACATCATCACCGCCATCCACAGCAGGCCAGCCGTTACGTGCAGACCGTGGGTACCTACCAGCGTGAAGAACGCGGACAGGAAGCCGGAACGGTGCGGGCCGTAGCCTTCGGAGATCAGCAGGTGGAACTCGTTGATCTCCATGCCGATGAAGCCCAGGCCGAACAGGAAGGTCAGTGCCAACCAGCTCAGTACGCCTTTCTTGTTGCCCTTGTAGAAGGCCAACATGGCGAAGCCGTAGGTGATCGAACTGAACAACAGCAAGGCGGTTTCGCCGAGCACGTAAGGCAGTTCGAAGATGTCGTGGCCCGACGGGCCACCCGCTACGTTGTTTACCAGTACCGCGTACACCGCGAAGATCGACGCAAACAAGATGCAGTCGGTCATCAGGTAGAGCCAGAAACCGAAAACGGTCATCGGCCCCGAGTCGTGGTGATGGTCATCGTGCCCATGGTCATCGACATGGGCGTGTCCAGCATTGGTCACTAAGTTCGACATGGTTTAAGCCTGTTCCAACGAGGTTTCTACACGGTTGGCCGGGATCTTCTTCTCGGCTACCAGGCGAGCGTGTTGCTCGGCTTCGATGCGTTCGATCGTCTCGACCGGCACCATGTAGCCTTGATCGTCACGCGCGGCGTGAACGATGAAGTAACCGATAGTGCCAACCAGGCCCACGATTGCCAGCCACCAGATGTGCCAGATCATCGCGAAACCGAACACGGTCAACAGCGCACCCATCACCACGCCAGTGGCGGTGTTGTTTGGCATGTGGATCGGCTCGTAGTGCTTAGGACGCTGGTACGCAGTACCGTCTTCCTTGGCTTCGGTGAACGCATCAATGGTGTTCGCAGTAGGGATCACGGCGAAGTTGTAGAACGGCGGTGGCGACGAAGTCGACCATTCCAGGGTGTGGCCATTCCATGGGTCGCCGGAGTCGCAAGCGTTCTGCTTACGGTCACGGATGCTCACGTACAGTTGGATCAACTGGCAGGCGATACCTACAGCGATCATGATTGCACCGAACATGGCAACGTACAGGTACGGCACCCACTCAGGGTTGGTGGTGGCGTTCAGACGACGGGTCATGCCCATGAAGCCCAGTGCATAGAGCGGCATGAACGCGACGAAGAAGCCCGAGATCCAGAACCAGAACGCAGCCTTGCCCCAACCTTCGTGCAGCTTGAAGCCGAACGCTTTCGGGAAGTAGAAGCTGAAACCAGCGATGTAACCGAATACCGCACCACCGATGATCACGTTGTGGAAGTGAGCGATCACGAACAGGCTGTTGTGCAGGACGAAGTCAGCACCCGGGATGGCCAGCAGTACGCCGGTCATGCCGCCGATGGCGAAGGTCACCATGAAGCCCAGGGTCCACAGGACCTGGCTGGTCATGCGCAGACGACCGTGGTAGATGGTGAACAGCCAGTTGAATAGCTTCACCCCCGTCGGGATGGAAATCAGCATCGTCGCCAGGCCGAAGAAGGCGTTGACGCTGGCCCCCGAACCCATGGTGAAGAAGTGGTGCAGCCATACCATGAAGCCCAGTACAGAGATCGCGCCCGATGCGTAAACCATCGAGTGGTGACCGAACAGGCGCTTGCCGGTAAAGGTCGAGATCACTTCGGAGAAGATACCGAACGCTGGCAGGATCAGGATGTACACCTCAGGGTGACCCCATGCCCAGAACAGGTTCACGTACATCATTGGATTGCCACCAAGTTCATTGGTGAAAATGTGGAAATCCAAGTAACGGTCAAGCGACAGCAGCGCCATGGTAGCGGCCAGGATCGGGAACGAAGCCACGATCAGGACGTTGGCCCAGGTGCAGGTCCAGGTGAAGATCGGCATGTCCATCAGTTTCATGCCAGGGGCGCGCATTTTCAGGACGGTGGCCAGGAAGTTGACCCCCGTCAATGTCGTCCCGAGTCCTGATAACTGTAGCGCCCAGATGTAGTAGTCCACACCTACGCCAGGGCTGTATTGCAGGCCCGACAATGGCGGATACGCAACCCAACCGGTCTTGGCGAATTCGCCGACGCCCAGGGACAGGTTGATCAGCACAACGCCGGAGACCAGCAGCCAGAAGCTCAGGGAGTTCAGGAACGGATAGGCAACGTCACGGGCACCGATCTGCAGCGGCAAGGCCAGGTTCATCAGGCCGGTGAAGAATGGCATCGCCATGAAGATGATCATGATCACACCGTGGGCGGTGAAGATCTGGTCATAGTGTTCAGGCGGCAGGTAGCCAGGCGAACCCTCGGTGGCCATGGCCAACTGGGTACGCATCATGATGGCGTCGGCAAAACCACGCAGCAGCATGACCATGGCAACGATGACGTACATGACACCGATTTTCTTGTGGTCGACAGACGTCAACCACTCGGTCCACAGGTAGGTCCACTTCTTGTAATACGTAATTGCTGCAAACAGTGCCAGACCACCCAGCGCGATCATGGCGATGGTCACCATTACGATCGGCTCGTGGAACGGGACCGCATCCCAACTTAATTTACCAAACATCGTTTACTCCTCTGCCCCAGCAGTTGAATGCGAGCCCGTGTCAGAACCTTCAACCGCGGCCACTTCTTTCTTCTCGTGCTTGACCGGCTTGCCTGGCTTCATACCTTCGTACTTGTCGACGATTTTCTGAAACAGGTCCGGCTCATACGCGGAGTACAGAGCGACTGGGTTGTTCTGGCTTGGTTTGGTCAGGGCGTCGTATTCAGCTTGATCAAGCTGTTTAGGTGCGGCCTTGACTTCGGCTACCCAGGCGTTGAAACCTTCCTGGCTCGTCGAGATCGCTTTGAATTTCATGCCGGTGAAGCCAGCGCCGCTGTAGTTTGCGGAGATGCCTTCCATTTCAGCTTTTTCGTTGGCGATCAGGTGCAGGCGAGTCTGCATGCCTGCCATCGCGTAGATCTGACCGCCCAGGGCTGGGATGAAGAACGAGTTCATCACGGCGTCGGAGGTGATCCGGAAGTTCAGCGGAGTGTTCTCCGGGAACTGGATTTCGTTGACCGTGGCGATACCCAGGTCCGGGTAGATGAACAGCCACTTCCAGTCCAGCGCGACCACTTCGATGTTGATCGGCTTGACGTCGGACTCCAGCGGACGGTACGGGTCCAGCTCGTGGGTCGACTTATAGGTGATGTAACCCAGGGCGATGATGATGAGGATCGGCACCAGCCACACTGCGATTTCAATCTTGGTGGAGTGCGACCACTTCGGCGCGTAGGTGGCGCTGGTGTTCGACGCGCGGTATTTCCAGGCGAAGGCGAAGGTCATGATGATCACAGGCACCACAACCAACAACATCAGCAGGGTGGCGGTGATGATCAGGTTTCGTTGATCCAGACCGATCTGTCCTTTTGGGTCCATCAAGGTCCACTTGCAGCCTCCCAGCATTAACATCATGCCCAGCAGCGGCAAAAAGCCTAGTAATCGGGGGTACCTGTTTTTACTCATCTCACGACCTCTAAAGCAGCTTGCGCAATGCAGTTGGGTTTTGATCGCCAACACTTCACCCTGCCAAGGGTTGGCATTTCTCTTCGATTGAATAAGAGCCTGCCCATCACGCCATCTGTGGCGTTTCACGGACCTGCGGTGAGTTCTTATTCGATTTCGTGGTTAAAGGCCTTGTTACAGACCAATTCCATTTGGTGCGGATAGTTGAAAGGCTGTCGGAACCTTGGGGTCGCACAGAGCCGTCCATCTGCCCCTCGACCGCTCCAGTGCTCAAATATTGAACAGCACCGGACATTCAGTGCGGGCGATTGTAGTTAGCTAGCGATGTATAAACCATGTCTTATAAAGAAATAATTTTTATCGATTACAGCAATAATCCTTCACCAATATTGCAAAGGTTCGCGATCTTATCGCGTTAGATTCTCAACAAAAACCACAAAAATTGCCGTGTTATAGGGCAATCCGCCACAGTCCTTACGCGCTGTAAGGGCATGCCAAACCGATGCAAGCCCCCATAAAACAAGGCATTCGGACATCACCCAATTGCTGGCGCGGCGCGAGGTCCGTGGCCACGTCAGAACCACGAACTGACAGCACATCTTGGCCGTTTTATGCAAATTTAAGCGGCCGTTCGGCGGGTCAGAAACGTCCTGCGGCAGCTTCCGTGTGACAACATGTCGCACACTGCGCACACCCAAAGTTGTCCGGCGTCACGCTCTGTTCACAAATCCCTACACGCAAAAACGCCCCGGCCTTCGCTCAAGAAGGACCGGGGCGTTTCAGGAATGGGCTCAGGATTTGCGCTGGCGATTCCGGTAAATGCCCAACGGCACCAGGATCACCGTCAGCACGAACGCGACCAGCGCCCACTGCGCCAGGGACAGGCCCAGCACGGGCGGATACGGGGTGCTGCAGAAGCCGTCGACCTGGAAGCCCAGGGGAAACACCTTGGCCAGTGGCAGGTCATCGACGATCGGTTGCAGCACATCGATGCCGCAGCTGACCTGGGGGAAGAACTGGGTGTACACGTGGTGACCGGCTGCGGCCACACCGCCGAGGGCGCTGAGGATCACCAGCCCTTCGAAAAACGTGAGCGCCCCTTTAGTGCGCATGGCTGCGCCGATGAACGCGAAGATCGCGATCAACAGCAAGGCGTAGCGTTGCAGGATGCACAGCGGGCATGGCGCCTCGCCCAGTACCACCTGCATATACAGCGCACCGCCGATCAGCGCCAGGCAGATGATGCCCAGCAACACCAGAAAGCGCCGCTCCCTGCCTAAACGCAATTCGTCACTCATCACCGTTTCCCTTTGTTTGGTTGTGCCAATGGCCGCAAGTTTACACACAGGGAGTGGTTTAAACAGAGGGGGGTTAACGGGGGATTAATCTGCGGAAATGTTGTAGTGGACTGTGGCGAGGGAGCTTGCTCCCTCGCCAAAGGATAGGTGTATTTATTCCAGCGCCGCAGCCGGGCCGAAGAACTCGTAGCGACTTTGCTTCTCTGGCACGCCCAAGGCCTTGAGGTGGCGCTTGATCGCGCCCATGAAGCCTTTAGGGCCAAGGAAGTAGGCATCGATGTCGCGCTGCTCGGGCAACCACGCCGCAAGCTGTTCCTGGCTGAGCAAACCCACCTTGTCCGCCGCCGGGCTCACGCCATCATCTTCGGAGTAGCAGTAGAAGCGCTTGAGCTGCGGATGCTGTGCTGCCAGCGCATCAACCCAATCACGGAACGCATGCACCCCGCCATTGCGCGCGCAGTGAATGAAGTGCACCGGGCGCTGGGTAGCCAGGGCGGCTTCGAGCATCGGCAAGGTTGGCGTAATGCCGACCCCGCCACTGATCAGCACCAGCGGTTTGTCACTGGCCGCCAGGATGAACTCACCCGAAGGCGTGAACAGATCGATGGTCGCGCCGACATGCAGTTGGTCGTGCAGGTAGTTGGACACCCTCCCGCCCGCTTCGCGCTTGACGCTGATGCGGTACAGGCCCGAATCGGTCAGGGCCGACAGCGAATAGTTGCGGCGCACTTCCTCGCCATCGAGCACCAATTTCATGCCGATGTATTGGCCTGGCGCGGCGGCGAGAATCGGGCCGTTATCTACCGGGGCAAAGTAGAAGGAGATGATTTCGTCACTCTCCACCACGCGCTTGACCACGATGAACGGCCGCGCGCCGCGCCAGCCACCGGGCGCCTGGGCTTTCTCGTCATAGATCGCTGCCTCGGCGCCGATCAGGATATCCGCCAATTGGCCGTAGGCCGCGCCCCAGGCACTCATCACTTCAGGGGTCGCAATCTCGCTACCCAGCACCTCGGAAATCGCGCGCAGGAGGCAGGCGCCGACGATCGGGTAATGCTCCGGCAGGATCTGCAAGGCCACATGTTTGTTGATGATCTTGGCCACCAGGTCACCCAGTTGGTCCAACTGGTCGATATGCCGCGCATACATCAACACGCCATTGGCCAAGGCGCGGGGTTGGTCGCCGCTGGCCTGGTGGGCCTGGTTGAACAGCGGGCGAACTTGCGGGTACTCGGAAAGCATCATGCGGTAGAAATGGGTGATCAGCGCTTCGCCGCCGCTTTCCAGCAGGGGCACGGTGGATTTGACGATGGCACGGTCTTGGGCACTAAGCATGGGAGCCTCCTGGGCTTCTTTACTGATTGCCTCTACCTACTCAGTATTCATGCCAACTAATAAACCTATATATTTCAATGACTTATTTAATGTGTAGTCAGTATGACTTCCTACAAAGTATAGTCATAAGGACTACAAGGAGTCATTATGACTGCGCAATCGCTGCTCACCACCCTGCTGCCCCTGGTCGCTGACCTGTCCCGCGAACTGCCCGAAGGCGAGCGTTACCGTCGCCTGTTACAAGCCATGCGCGCCCTGCTGCCCTGTGACGCCGCCGCGCTGTTGCGCCTGGACGGCGAATGGCTGGTGCCGTTGGCCGTCGACGGTTTGAGTGCCGACACCCTGGGTCGGCGCTTCAAGGTCAGCGAACACCCACGTTTCGCCGTGTTGCTGAGCAGCCCCGGCCCTACGCGATTTGACAGTGACAGCGAACTGCCCGACCCCTATGACGGATTGGTCGATGGCCTGCACGGGCACCTGGAAGTCCACGATTGCATGGGCTGCCCGCTGTTCGTCGACGATCAGCCCTGGGGCCTACTGACCCTGGACGCCCTCGACACCGAGCGCTTCGAGCGCGTGGAACTGGATGCCCTGCAAGCCTTCGCCAGCCTCGCCGCGGCTACCGTCAACGTGGCCGAACGCATTGAACGCCTGACCCTGCGCGCCGAAATCTACCGCGAGGCCAGCGGCCAGCAGCACAAGGAGATGATCGGCCAGAGCAAACCCCACAAGCGCCTGGTGGAAGAGATCAAGCTGGTGGGCGGCAGTGACCTCACCGTGCTGATCACCGGCGAAACCGGGGTGGGCAAGGAATTGGTGGCCCAGGCCATCCACGCCGCTTCGACGCGCGCAGATAAACCGCTGATCAGCCTCAACTGCGCCGCCCTGCCGGAAACCCTGGTGGAGAGCGAGCTGTTCGGTCATGTGCGCGGCGCCTTCACTGGCGCCTTGAACGAACGCCGTGGCAAGTTCGAACTGGCCAACGGCGGCACGCTGTTCCTCGATGAAGTGGGCGAACTGTCACTGACCGTGCAAGCAAAACTGCTGCGGGTGCTGCAAAGCGGTCAGTTACAACGCCTGGGCTCGGACAAGGAACACCAGGTGGATGTGCGCCTGATCGCCGCCACCAACCGCGACCTCGCTGACGAAGTACGCAATGGCCGCTACCGCGCCGACTTCTATCACCGCCTCAGCGTCTACCCGCTGCAAGTGCCGGCGCTGCGCGAACGCGGGCGCGATGTGTTGCTGCTGGCCGGTTTCTTCCTGGAACAGAACCGCTCACGCATGGGCCTGGGCAGCCTGCGCCTGACCAGCGACGCCCAGGCGGCGCTGCTGGCCTATAACTGGCCGGGGAATGTACGAGAGCTGGAGCATTTGATCGGACGCAGCGCGCTGAAAGCCTTGGGAAACTGTCGCGAGCGTCCGAAGATTCTCAGCTTGAATGCCCAGGACCTGGACCTGCCCGACGTCAGCGCACCCGTGATCGAAGCACACACCGAGGTGATACCCGTTGTGACAGGCGACCTGCGCCAAGCCACCGAGCACTACCAACGCCAGGTCATCAGCGCCTGCCTGGAGCGCCACCAGCACAACTGGGCCAGCGCCGCCCGCGAACTCGGCCTGGACCGCGCCAACCTCGGACGGATGGCCAAGCGCCTAGGGCTGAAGTAAGGCTTTCTCGGTGGGGACAGGGACTGGCTTGGGCTTACGAAACACCAACACATTACCCAGCATCACCAGCACCAACCCCGCCAACGCCGGCGCGGTCCACTGGTAGCCCTCGGCAAACGCCGAGACATTCAACGCCACCACCGGGAACAGCACGGTGCAATACGCCGCGCGCTCCGGCCCCATGCGGCCAACCAGGGTCAGATACGCGGTAAAACCGATCACCGAACCTGGGATCACCAGGTACCACAATGCGCCGACATACCGCGCACTCCAGTCCATCTCAAACGGAATCCCGCGCACCATGCAATAGGTCGCCAGCATCAACGAACCATACAACATGCCCCAGGCATTGGTCGTCAGCGGTCTCAGACCGGCCTTCTGTTGCAGACTCGAGAGCATATTTCCCGCTGAGAAACACATGGTCCCCAACAGTGCCAATCCCAAGCCAAGCAAGGTCTGCGGGCTGGCGGTATGCCCCACCAGTTCCGGCCAGAACAGCAGACCCAAGCCCATCAAGCCCAACCCGCCGCCCATCAACACGTTACGCGCCACCCGCTGGCCGAAAAACACCCGTGCGTTCAGCGCATTCCACAGCGTGGCCGTAGAAAACACCACCGCCACCAACCCGCTGGGAATCCATTGACTGGCCGTCAGGAAGCACATGAAGTTCACGCAAAACAGACACAGCCCCTGGGCCAGGCAGATCAAATGCCCGCGCCGGTTCATCACCTGCAACTTACGGCTCAGCAACAACAGCGCAAACAACACCAGCGCCGCCAGGCCGAAGCGATAGACGATGGACACCGGAATCGCCACCACGCCCAACTGCCATTTAAGGGCGATCCAGGTGGTGCCCCAGATCAGCACGGTGAGTAAATACAGGGAAAGGTTCATAGCGGGCTCCATCGATTGAGCCACAGTGTGGCCCGCGATCCATGCCGCGCTCTTGCACAATCTTGCGCTTTTGTCGGGCGATGGGCGCACAGCACGCGCCGCGCGGAGTAGGATGCAAGGCGTCGGAGAGTACGAACCATGCCTGATCTGGAATCCCTGCAAGTCTTTCAAGCCCTTAACCGCTCGCCCAATGCACGCCTCGAAGCGTGCGCCGAGCTCGGTGACGGCTTGTCTGCAGCCTTGTGGAGCAACCATCACGATGCCCAGGATTACCAGGCGCCCAGCCATCACACCTTGTCCTGCTACATCGGCGGCGGCACCGGCACCTTTCGGCGCGACCGGCCCGGCACCAAGGGCGGGCCCGACAAGCTGTGCATCCTGCCCGCCGAGCATCAGTCGGCCTGGGTGATCAACGGCGAAATCCGCCTGGCCCACGTGTACTTCAGCCCGGAGCAATTCGCCCTCGGCTGCGTCACCCTGCTCGACCGCGAACCGCGCACCCTGCAACTGCGCGAAAGCACCTTCCTGGAAGACGCCAGCCAGGCCCGGCGCTTTCACCAGTTGATCGCGCTGAACTGGCACGAACCCGCCGAGCGCCTGCTGACCAGCAGCCTGGCCCACGAAATGCTCAGCCACACCCTGCTCAGCCAGGTCGGCGCCCGCGAGGGCCTGCGGTTGAAAGGCGGGCTGGCGGCGCATCAGCGACGGCTGTTGGTGGAGTACATCGACCAGCACCTGGAAGACCCGATCAGCCTGGGCCAACTGGCCGGGATGTGTGCGCTGTCGGAATACCACTTCGCGCGGATGTTCCGACAAAGCTTCGGCCTGCCGCCCCATCAGTACGTGTTGGCCCGCCGACTGACCCGCGCCCAGGCCCTGTTGCGCAGTGGCGCCCTGCCCTTGAGTGAAATCGCCTTGATGTGCGGTTTCTCCAGCGCCAGCCACTTCACCCATCGCTTCCGCCAAGCCATGGGCGCCACGCCCGGCGAGTACCGACAGGCGTTCTGCGCCTAGGTCATCAACCCCAACGTCTTGGCCTTGGCCACCGCTTGCGTGCGCCGCTCCACGCCGAGCTTGCTGTGGATACGCCGCGCGTGGGTCTTGACCGTATGCAGGGAGATGAACAGCCGGTCGGCGATTTCCAGGTTGGAATAGCCCAGGGCGATCAACTGCAGCACTTCCAGTTCACGCTGGCTGAGTGGGCTCTCTACCGCTCCCGACGCTGGCGTTTGCGGCTCCAAGCCCAGCTCGCTCAATAACCCCGGCGAGCGCAAGCGCAGCTCGCGAACCGCCTGCTGCACCTGGCAGCGTGCCGCCAGCGCCAGCCCGGTTTGCAGCGAGCGGCGCGCCAGCGCGGAATCACCGATTTGCCAGGCCACTTCGCCCAGCACCAAGTGCAACTCGGTTTCCAGGCAGAGCATGCCGCGCTGGCGGGTGGTGTCCAGCAAGGCCGTGAGCCGCGCCACTGGCTGATCGGCGCAACCCAGTTTCACTTCCGCCAGCACCAGCAGGTACTCCAGACGTGGCACCAACTCCAAGGTGGCGGGGGGCGCCTGCCGGGCCTGAGGCCCACGGAAGTGGCGAAGCACACGGCGCACCGCCTCCACCGTCAGTTCGGCACGCCCCTGCTGCAACCAGAAATGCCCGCTGACCAGCAGCAACACCGCGCGGTACACCGTGTCGGGCACCTGACGCTGTTGCATCAGCCGCTCGGCATCGCGCAGCTGCACAAAGGCCTGGGCGTAATCGCCACGGTTGGCGGCCAGCAGGGCCAGGCCGAGAAATCCGTAAAGTACGCGTTTGTCCTGGCTGTGCAGGCACATCTTCAAGCCCGCCTCGAAACACTCGGCCGCCAGGCTGTCCTGCCCTTGCCGCAACGCCAAGTGCCCACGCCGCAGGGCAATGCGCCCGACCAAGGGCCCGGCCTTGAGGCGCTGCTTGAGCAACATCGCCTGCACATTTTCCAGCAGGCTTTGCGCCCGATAAGGGGCGCCACGCTGCTCCAGCAGTTGCGCGTGGTCCAACTCCAACAAGGCTTCGAGCAGCAACGAGCCGTGGGAACGTGCCAAGCACAAGGCTTCGCGACTCAGGGCTTGGGCAACGTCCAGTTCACCGCGCAGCAAGGCTTGCTGGGTCAGGCCCGAAAGGCACATCAACCGCGACGTCCAAGCGCTGTCGGGCAAGGCTTGCAGCGCTTCCAGAAAATGCTCGCGAGAGCGCTCGGCATCACCGCCCAGATGCAGCAACCAGCCCCACTGCGCCTGCCAGCGCGCCAGCAGGTAGCGCTGTTGCGCCGCCGTCGGTTGCGGCGCGAAGCGTGCCAGTTGATGGATGCATTGCGCGGCTTGCTCGAAGCGCCCGGCGAACAGCAACGCCGCCGTCAGCAACCCGACCAATTGCGCCGAGCCGAGCATCAGCTCATCACCCTGCTGTTCATGCAGGCGCAACAGCAGCATCGCGTTCTGCTGGCGGAACAAGTCTTCAAAACTGAAGTGCTGCAACAGGCTCACCGCCACTTCGTATTCTTCGGCGAGCAAGGCTTGTTCAAACGCGGCCTGCCAGTCCTGTTCGGCGGTGAACCATTGGCAGGCGCGGCGATGCCATGAACGCTTGGCTGGCCAGGGCTCGTCACGCAGCAAATCGGCGAGGGGTGGAAAGACCTGCAGCCACTCGGTGTCTTCCCAAGGCTGGATAAACGCGCCGAGGGCTTGCAGATCGTGCAAGTACTGATCGCCGTCGCCAAAGCCGAACAGGTGCTCGCACAACCCTGCGTTGAAACGCGGCAGATGCGCCAGCACGCGCCAGGCTTCGGCCAGCTCGGCTGGCAAGGTGCTGAACAGCTCGTGTTGCAGGTAATCGAGCAAGGTCTTTTCCGGGTGGCCGTCCCCCAGCAAGGCGATGCGCGTACCGGCACACCAGCCGGCACTGAACTGCAACACGCTGTCGACGGACTGCCCCGGCGCATGAATGAGCAATTGCTGGACCTCGGCAGGGCTGAACGCCAAGTCTGCGCCAAACTCCAGCAGCTCATCGTCCAGCAGCAACCTCGGCCAATTGCACAGCGGGCGACGCCGCGCGCCCAGCCACCAGGTCAGGGCCGGGCTGCTGGCAGTGAGCAGGCGATCCAGCAAGGCGTCGGTGTCCGGCGCGGGCAAGCGGCAGAAGTCATCGAGGAACACCCACGCCGGGGCCTGCCAACGCGCAAGGTCCGACAGCAGGGTCGCCTCATCGGTGAACGGCAAACCCAGGTTCTGCCCCAAGCGCTGGCAAAGATCGAGGGGGCTCAGGGCAACACCATTGAGCGGCAACCAGTACACCGGGCAATCCTTGGGTGCCTGCAACGCGCACTCGGCGAGCAGCGCGCTCTTGCCACTGCCGCCGGGCGCGCACAGCAACTTGACCCTGACCCGCGCCACCAGCAAAGGCTCGGCCAAGCGTGGGCGCAACAAATGATGGGCGGACAGCCGAGGCATGAATCCAGGACGGTCCAGGCAGCGTGTCATGGCGGTCATTGCTGCATCCTGCTTTTTTATTGTTATGCAACGTGGCGCCTACCCTAGTCCTGTGGTCGGCGGTTGTTGAAGAAGTATTCAGCGGGGTGATTGGCGGGCATAAAAAAGCCGGGAGCCTAAAGGGTCCCGGCCAGATCAAAGGGTGATCAGCGAACCCCTTCGGCCCTCAACGCTGCCGGGGTGTAATCGGCCGCCTTGGCCGCGAAACCGAACACAAAGCTGCTCTTCTCCTCGTTTTTCATGCCCAACGCGATGTAGCGCCCGGCGATGATGTCGTAGAGGGTTTCCACGGTGTAGGCCGGGGTCTGGTGGTCGTAATAGAACTGCGCATGACCTTCGGCGACACGCCACAGTTGGCCACGGCCGTCGTAGTGATCCACCAGCGCCACCTGCCAGCTGTCTTCATCGATGTACATGTGGCGCTTGGCGTAGATGTGCCGCTCACTCGGCTTGACCGTGCCGACCACTTCCCACACGCGGTGCAGCTCATAGCGGGTCAGGTCCTGGTTGATGTGGCCAGCCTTGATGATGTCGTCGTACTTGAGGGTCGGCTGGTCAAGCTTGTAGCTGTTGTAGGGGATGTACATCTCTTTCTTGCCCACCAGCTTCCAGTCGTAGCGGTCCGGGGCGCCGGAGAACATGTCGAAGTTGTCCGAGGTGCGCAGGCCGTCGGAGGCGGTGCCCGGCCCGTCATACGCCACTTGCGGCGCGCGGCGCACGCGACGTTGGCCGGCGTTGTAGATCCACGCCAGGCGCGGCTCCTTCACCTGGTCGAGGGTTTCATGCACCAGCAGCACGTTGCCCGCCAGGCGCGCCGGCGCCGTCACCGACTGCTTGAAGAAGGTCAGCACGTTGGCCGCCTTCGCCGGGTCCATGTCCGGGATCAATTGCGGCACCGCCACTTCCTCTTCGAAGCGGATCGGCGTGTAGCTGCCGTTGGTCTGCGGCGTGGCCTGGGTGATGATGCGGCGCAAATTGCCGCCGTGGTAGCGGGTGATGTGGTTCCACAGCACTTCCACGCCATTCTTCGGAATCGGGAACGCGTAATAGCGATTACCGGTGAAACCTTCCAGGCCATTGCCGTCATTGATCGGCTTGACGTTCAGCGCGCTGCGTTTGATCGATTCGTAGATCTCCGGCGGCAGGTTGACCGTACGGTGGGTTGGATACACCGGGATCTTGTAGGTCTCGGGGTAGCGCTTGAACATCGCCACTTGGCCGTCGGAGAGTTTGCCCTTGTATTTGTCGACGGTGGCCGCGGTGATCACGAACAGCGGTTTTTCACTGGCGAACGGGTCGGCCAGGAAGCCCTTGCTGTCCACGGCGCCGGCGTTTTTCGGGATGCCACCGGTCCAGGCCGGGATCGAGCCGTCGGCGTTGCCGGCTTTTTCGGCGCCCACCGGGGTCAAGGTGGTGCCGAGCTTGGCCGCCTCTTCCGGCGACACCGCTGCCATCACGTGGGTGGCCAACAGGCTGAGGGCCAACACTGCAATTGTCTTACGCATGGATGCTTGTCCTTCTTTAAGCCAGGTCAGAAGTTCGCGCCGAAGCTGAGGGCGAGGAAGTCGCGGTCGGTCAGGGTGTTGTAGTCGCCGCCGAAAAAGTCGGTGTAGCTCAGGCTGGCGGTGTAGGTGCTGCGGTAGTCCGCGTCCACGCCGATGCTGATGGCCTTGGCGCCTTTGTTGAACAGGCCGTTGGGCCCGTAGCCGGCCACGTCATGGGACCAGGACAGGTTGGGCTTGAGGTTCACCCCGAAAATCGCGTTGTTGTAGTCAAGGATCGCCCGCGCGCGGTAACCCCAGGAATTGGCGGTGACGAAACCATCGGTGTCACCTTGGAAACCATAGGCACCGTAGACCGAGTCGCGGCCGTAGCGCAGTTTGGATTTGTCTTCCAGCCCACCGACATGCACGTACGCAGCCTCGCCTACCAGCGTCAGGCGTTCGGCGCCCAGCACCTGATCGAAGAACTGGGTCATGGTGCTTTGGATCTGGGTGATTTCCTTGCGGCGGTAGCCTTTGTTGTCGTCGCCGAAGTTGCTGCGGATTGGCGAGGCCAGTTGGCCGGAGGTCGGGTTGACCAGCGCCAGGGTCAGGTCGGTGGTGTTGAGTTGCACCGGGGCATTGGGGCGGTAGCTGATCTCGCCGGTCCACGCCGTGCCGGTAGGCAAGGTGGTGGAAAAGCTCGCACCGAACAGGCGGATGTCTTCCGGGTAGTCGAGGTAATACTGGCCACGACCGAGCATCGTGCTGGTGACCAGCCCATCACCTGTGCCAGGTCGCAGGAAGTTGGCAAGGTTACGGATGGAATCCATCGTCGTTGCGTTGGAGTTGTTGGTGATCGTGCCCACCGTCGGCGTGCGGCTGTGGTAGTTCATGAAGTACAGGCCGTACTCGGTATCATCCCCGAGCCAGCGCAACGCGGTACCGAATTGGCCGGAATCGCGTGCATCACGGTCACGCGCGCGCTGCACAATCACGCCTTCGGGAGTCACTTCGAAGCCTTGGCCAAACCGTGCCGCCACTGGCTGCAACGGCGCAATCGCCGGGCTACCCACCGTGTAGTTGCCATTACAGCCATGCGCCGCTACATCCCCACCAAAAAATGTGCCGCAGTTATCCAGTACGGTATTTTCCCAGTTCAGTTGGTAAAAACCTTCCACTGTCAGTTGGTTGGTCAAGCTCTGGGAGGCGAACAGCATGTTCACCGGAATCAGCCCTTCCTTGATCTCCGCACCGGGGCGGCGGAAGGCTGAGACGTCGATGGGGTTGATGCTGTTGATAGAGTTACCGATAAAGGTACTTTCGCCCCAGCTGACCACTTGCTTGCCGAGGCGCACGTTGCCCGGTTGGTCGCCAATGGAATAGTTGTGATAGACGAAGGCATCGAGCAATTCGTAGCCGGAGGAACGTGCGCCCTCATCGCGGTGGTGATTGCTGATCTGTTTGAATTCGCGATCTTCATCCTGCAACTCGAAGTCGTACCAGTACTTGCCACGCACGAACACGCCGCTGTCGCCGTACTTGAGTTCCAGGTCGTGAATACCTTTGAAGATCTTGGAGAAGGTCTCGCCCTTCTTGAAATTCAAGCGCCCGTCATCCCCGGTAGACGCCTGGCCAGTGCCGCCATTGACGGTGCCCACCAGCTTTTTATCGGCGTCGCGCATGCCCCAGCTCGCGCCCACCGACAGCGAGGAATCGAATTGCCCTTCGATCTCGCCAATGTTGAATGAAACAGCCTGTGCCTGGGCACAGCACCCCAACGCAACCGCAGCGGCCAGCGCCTGTGGCCTGAAGATGGCGCGCATTGTTGTTCTTGTCATGCGTCTTCCCCGGTGAGTGACAGAAGGCCCCACCCTACTGCCGCCCATCAGGAGCGATAAGCGCACCAAGGAGGGATTCGTGTTGTCGCTCGAAAGGATGACAGGGCGCTCTGGCCTGGGCTTCGGGCACAGGCATGCATTGGGTGGATGGTGGGTTATCAGGGGAATGTATGGAGGACCGCGCAACTGTTGCTGATTGCGCAACAGTCCTTGTCACGAATCGGCATTACTCATTTTGTTACAAGCGGCTATTCTTACCGGGCTTTCAGGGCAAACGGCCCGCTTCCACAACCGGAAGAAAAGCCAGATTCAAATGGATTGATGCCTGTTTTCAGTCTGTTACCGGTGTTCACTGACGTTGATTTGTCGCTCCTTGATCCAACGTCTTACTTCGGCCGCTGCCTATGCAGCGGCCTTTTTTATGCATGGAATAAAACGGGGCGCCCTCAGCGCCCCGTAGCATTCAAGCTTTTTCAAGCAACGATCACAGGCTGAATTTCTGCAAATTGGCCATCATCTCCTTCAACGCCTCGATGTTGTCCTTGGGGTGAGCCGCTCCTTCGAAGTCGCAAATCTGCTGCCAATGCGCCGCCACGTCATCGGGCGAGAAGCCCGCTTGCGGATCAAAGCCCACGCCCAGGCTGCGCTCCCAGCGGGTTTTGCCGATCCAGCCGCCGCCCACCTCAAACAACCCCGAGGTTTCCTGGCAGGCTTCGCTGCCCAGGTACACCACCAATGGGCTGACCAACTCCGGCTTGAGGCGCTCGAACACCTGCGGCGGGATCAAGCCTTCGGTCATGCGCGTACCACCGGTTGGGGCGATGGCGTTGACCAGGATGTTGTTCTTGCGACCTTCCAGCGCCAGGGTGCGCGTCAGTCCATACAGGCCCAGCTTGGCCATGCCGTAGTTGGACTGGCCGAAGTTACCGTAGATGCCCGAGGTGGACGCGGTGAAGATCACCCGCCCGTAACCTTGCTCGCGCAGATGGGGCCAGGCGGCGCGGGTGACTTTGTAGGCGCCCTCGACATGCACCCGGTAAACCAGGTCCCAGTCGCTGTCGTCCATTTTATGGAAGGTCTTGTCGCGCAGGATGCCGGCGTTGTTGACCACCACGTCGATACGGCCAAAGGCGTCGAGGGCGTTCTGCACGATCTTGTCACCGTCGGTGACAGAGTCATGGTTGGCTTCGGCGATACCACCGGCTTCGCGGATCTGCGCCACCACACGGTCGGCAGCCGAAGCATTGGCGCCTTCGCCCTGGGTGGAACCGCCCAGATCGTTGACCAGCACCTTGGCGCCATGTTTGGCGAACAGCAGCGCATGCGCCCGGCCCAACCCGCCGCCGGCACCGGTGACTATCACGACCTTATCCTGGAACTGCACTGACTGACTCATACCGAACTCCAAAGGCGACAATGGGAATGGGTCGAGTGTCAGGCACGGGGGCTTTGGTCACAATAAAGCCGGCCAGGGCTGAATGGTGCTCGATAAGGCTGGGGGATAATCGTCAGCTCAGGAATAGGCCAATCGTGGTGCCGGTTGCCCAATCCGATCACGGAACGCCAGGTAGTGCTTGAGCACCTGAACCGGCGCCTCGATCTGCGGGTAGTGGCCGATATTGGCCAGCAGCACCGTGTCGGCGTGGGGCACCAACTCGCGGTAACGCTCTACCATATGAGCGCCGGAGATCGGGTCGATCTCGCCATCGATCACCCGCAGTGGCACTTCATCCTGTTGCATCGCCGCCACCCAACGCTCACGCATACGCCTGCGTTGAGGGATGTAGGCAATGAGTTTGTGCA
This sequence comes from Pseudomonas sp. FH1, assembly GCF_000510895.2. Taxonomy (NCBI): domain Bacteria; kingdom Pseudomonadati; phylum Pseudomonadota; class Gammaproteobacteria; order Pseudomonadales; family Pseudomonadaceae; genus Pseudomonas; species Pseudomonas sp. FH1. The sequence continues at coordinate 59,037 of NZ_AOHM01000001.1, read as the reverse complement.
GGATGCGCGTGCCTTCATGGCAGTCGATCAAACTCCAGAAATCATCCAGGGCGCTTTCGCTGGGGCGGGTGTTGGGGCCAAAGATCTGGCTGAAACTGTTTGCCAGGGCATTGCGCCCAAAGGCACGGCCGATCATCCAGCCCAGCGGGCTGAGCAAGAGTTTTTGCACCAATGCCGGGCGATGGGTTTCGGGAAACAACCCGCCGTTGAGAAACACGCAGCTGGCCATCTGAAAGCGACTCTCGTAGTGCCGGGCCAGCAGTTCCTGGGCGACACTGTCACCGTAGTCGTGGGCCAGCACATGCACCGGCTGCTCCACGCGCAGATGTTCCAGCAGGGCTTGTTGCAAATCCGCCTGCTCCAGCAGGCAGTATCCGTGATCGAGTGGCTTGGCCGAGTCACCAAAACCGAGCATGTCGCAGGCAATCACCAGGTTGCGTTGGGCCAGGGGCTGCCACAGGTAGTGCCAGTCCCAGCTGGCGGTGGGAAAGCCATGGATCAGCAGCAACGGTTCACCCTGCCCCGCCACCCAATAACGGATGGTGCGGCCGTGGAAGTCGAACGTCTGGCTGCGTTTGCGCCAGGCTCTCAGCGGGATCTCGGCGAGTGGCATCAGCTTCTATACCCAGGGTCTTGAGTGTCCAGCTTGCGCAGCAACGCCGGCCAGGCCAGCGCGCCCCCCATACCTTGTGCGCTCTTTGTGACAGCCGCCACCATTGCCTTGGCGCCAGCGAGAATCTGTGGGCCGATGCCGATCAATTCAGCACCACCGTTTTGCGCCAGCACCTGGATGTCGCAGGCGCGCTGGAACGTGAACATCATCAGGAAGGTGTCGGCGATGGTGCTGCCGCAGGTCAGCAGGCCGTGGTTGTGCAGCATGAGGAAATTGTTGTCACCCAGATCGGCCTGCAGGCGGGCCTTTTCTTCGTGATTCAGCGCCACACCTTCGTAGGCGTGATAGGCCAGGCTCGACAGCACGAATATCGATTGCTGGCTGATCGGCAACACGCCTTGCTTCTGCGCCGCCACCGCAACACCGGCAGCGGTGTGGGTGTGCAGCACGCAGGTTACGTCGTGGCGCACTTCGTGGATGGCGCTGTGGATGGTGTAGCCCGCCGGATTGATCTCGTAGGGGCTGTCCATCAGCTTGTTGCCGGCCTGGTCGACCTTGACCAGGCTCGACGCAGTGATCTCGTGGAACATGAGGCCATAGGGGTTGATCAGGAAATCATCAGTGCCCGGCACCTTGGCCGAGATGTGGGTGAAGATCAGGTCATCCCAACCATGCATCGCCACCAGGCGGTAGCAGGCAGCCAGGTCGACACGGGTCTGCCATTCGGCAGCGCTGACCTGATCTTTGACATTCTGTGGCGATAGAACGGGGGCTAGGCTCACGGCAACGACCTCCTTGGCGCACTTTCTTGTTGTTTTTTTGAGTGATGGGCCAGTCTAGTCAGACGCCGTGGCCGCCGTAGTTGCCTTGGCAGCCAGCTTGATGACCGTACGAGTCAGCGTTGAGAATAGTTGAAATCCATCCAAGCGACGTCAGAGAAGTGCCGCCAATAAAGGCGCGGCGAACAGGTTGAGCAGTCCCGTCAACACCATCACCAAGCCCGCGACGGAGCCCTCTTCACCGCCCACTTCGTGTGCTCGGCTCACGCCCGCACCGTGGGCACCCACCCCAAACAACGCGCCGCGCGCCAAGGGGGTGCGCAATGGCAACCACTTGAGCAGCACACCGCCGAGCATGGCGCCGAACACACCGGTGAACATCACGAACACGGCCGTCAGTTCCGGCACGCCACCCAAGTCGGACGACACGGGCATGGCGAACGGCGTGGTGATGGAGCGCGGCACCAGGGACATCGTCACCGAGGTGTCCAGCGCCAACGCCTTGGCCAAGCCGAATGAGGTGGCGATGGAGGCCACGCTGCCGGCGATCATGCCCAGCAACAAGGCCGACCAGTAACGCGCCAGCAACGTGCGCTGCTGCCAGATCGGCACCGCGAAGGCCACGGTCACCGGGCCCAGCACCAGCATCAACCAATGGGTGTCAGCGGAGTATTCCGCGTAGGCGGTGTTCATCGGCACCGCCACGGCCAGCAAGAGTACCGGCACCAGGATCAGCGGCGACAACAGGTAACGCCCGGTGCGACGGTAGATCCACCGGCTGAAGACATACGCGCCCAAGGTCAAGGCGAGCCAGAACACCGGCATCAGCTCAAGCTTCATGGCGCAGCCTCCAGCGGCACACCAGTTCGACGGTGAACGCGGTCACCAACATCACCGCAAGCGTGCTGAAGCCAATCACCAGCAGGATACGCCAGCCGTCATTGCGCAACAGGCCGCCGTAGTCCAGCAGGCTCATCAGCGCAGGAATGAAGAACAGCAACATTTCAGCCATCAATACTCCGGCGCCCAATTGCAGGGCCGCCGGCTTGACCAGGCCGCTGGCGAAGGTTGCCAGCAGCAGGCCCAGCCCCACCACGCCGCCAGGGATCGGCCACGCCAGCCACACGGCCAATTGGCAACCGAGCAGGTAAATGGCCAACAGCACGACCAATTCAATCAACAGACGGGTGAAACGTTTCATGGGCTTTGGTTCCTCGCAGGCCTCCATTTTAGAGACGCGCACCCCATCCCCACAGCGAATTGTTAGACTGCCAACTATTCCAAATGGGAATCCTGATCATGGAATTCAAACAGCTGCGCAGCTTTGTCGAAGTGATCCACCGAGGCGGTTTTACCCAAGCGGGGAAAACCCTGCACATCAGTCAATCCGCCGTCAGTAAACAGGTGGCGCAACTGGAACAAAGCCTGGGCACACCGCTGTTGGAGCGCACCGGTTCACACATTCGCCTGACCGCTGCCGGCGAAGTGGTGCTGCAACGGGCTGAAGCCATGCTGCGCTTGCAGACGGAATTGCTGAGTGAGCTGGATGACATGCAGCAACTGGCCCGCGGCGAGTTGCGCCTGGGCCTGCCGCTATTGGCGGGGGATACGTTGTTTGCGGGACTGTTTGCCGAGTACCGCAGGCGCTACCCGAAGGTCACCATCCAACTGCTGGAAGGCGGCAGCCGCACGATCGAACAGGCCATTCTCAATGGTGAACTGGATGTGGGTGGCTGCCTGAATTCCAGTGATCCGGCCTTCGCCCGGCAAGCCTTCTGCGATGAGCCGCTCGACGCCCTGCTGCCGATGGATCACCCGCTGGCGCAGAACGCCCAGGTGCGCCTGGAGGAACTGGCGGACACGCCGTTCCTGATGTACCAGCGCAGCTTTGTGCTCAATGATCGGTTGATCCAGGCTTGCCAGCAGGTGGGTTTCACTCCGAGGGAAATCGGCCGTAGCGGCCAGGCGGATTTCCTCGCCGCCCTGGTCGCGGCGGGCCAGGGCGTGGTGCTGTTGCCCAGTGTGGTTGCCCGTGGGCTGGTGCGACCGGGCGTGGTGCGCCTGACGCTCAAGGCGCCCGACGACCTGCGCTGGGACATTGCGTTTACCTGGCGTGCGGGCGCCTATCTGTCGAAAGCCGCCCAGGCCTGGCTGGCGTTATTGCGGGAATTTCCGGTCAGCCGCGCAGTGCAGTGACCAACTCGGCCAGCCACGGTTCAGCGTCGGCTTCCGGGGTGACGCTTTCGCTGGCATCCAGGCGCAGCATCGGCAGCACTTCGCGCACGCCGAGTTCACCAAACAGCTCGCGCATTTGCTCGCCGCCGCCGCAGAAGGTATCGCCATAGCTGGCGTCGCCCAGGCCGATCACCGCACCGGGCAGGCCACGCCAGGCGGCAGGTAGTTGATCGCGAATCATCGAATACAGGGGCTGCAGGTTGTCGGGCAACTCGCCCATGCCGGTGGTGGACGTCACCGCCAGGAAAGCTTGCGGCGCGAAAGCTTGCACATCCGCCAACGTGGCGCGGGGGTTGTGCCAGGCCTCGAAGCCGGCGGCCTTGAGAATATCGGCAGCGTGGCGGGCGACTTCTTCAGCGGTGCCGTAGACCGAGCCGGAAAGGATGGCGACTTTCATCAATCTGATCCTGTAGTTGAGTGAAAGCCTGGGATATTAACAGCTGGGGCAATTATTTCGGCGCAGCCCGTGCAACATTCGACAGTTGCCATAAACTCCAGGCTCGAAAACAAGCCATGGACCGCTCAATGATTAACGCCAAGCTGATGCAACTGGTCGTCAACGCTTCCAACGACGGCATCGTCGTCGCCGAGCGCGAAGGCAAGGACAAGCCGCTGATCTACGTCAACCCGGCATTCGAACGCCTGACCGGCTACACCCTGGATGAAATCCTCTATCAGGATTGCCGTTTCCTGCAATCGGGCGACCGTGACCAGCCTGCGCTGATGGCGATTCGGGAAGCGATGGAAAATGGCGGGGCCTGCCGGGAAATCCTGCGCAATTACCGCAAGGACGGCAGCCACTTCTGGAACGAGCTGTCGCTATCGTCGGTGTACAACGAAGCGGACAAGCAGACTTACTTCGTCGGTGTGCAAAAGGACGTCACACTGCAAGTCAAAGCCCAGCAGCGCGTCACCCAGCTGGAGACCGAACTGGCGCAGCTCAAGGCTGAACTGGCGGTGCTCAAGGCGACGAGCGGATCTAACAAAATTTAGGTAAGGAGGTCATTAGGGGGGATAATGGCATTTTAGTACCCTCTAATGAGCACGAGCGATGCAACGTGACGCGCTTCTGACCCAGGATGAACTGGACTTCATTCAGAACATGCAACACAACCCGCAACTGAACCTGCGGGATGCCTCGTCGAGCCTGACCGTCAACGGCGGTGCGCAGATTCGCGACTTGCTGACCCGGCTCGCCGCCCATGACCATGTCACCCTCCAGGCGCAATTTGACAACCAGCAACTGACCTTCCCGCTGCACTTGGTGGAAGATGAGTTCCATGCGGTTCACCTGCGCCTGGGCGTACCGAGTATTTTCGAGGACGGGCCGATGATCCGCCCCTGGCGCCTGGCGCTGGAAACCCCGGTGGCACTGGAAAATATCAAGGGCACCCCGGGTGCATTGTGGGTGCACGAGGTGTCGTTCAAGGGTGTGCTGGTGGAGATTCGGGGCCGGGTCAAGCCGCCGAAAACCTTTTCACTGTGGTTCAGTCCTTCAGGTTACGAGCGCATTGCGTTGCGCGGAACCTTCGAACGGGAAACCGCGCGCGGGCTGTTCGCCTATCGGCTGAGCCAGGGCGACGTCGACGAAACCGAGCGCCTGCGCCAGTTCATCCTGCACCAGCACCGCCTGGTCCATCCTGAAGTCCACGCCTGAGATCAGGTATCCAGGCCACCGCCCAGAAACTGCTGCAAGCGGCGCTGCATCAACCGGCCTTCATTACCCAGGCAGCCGATGGATGAACCGGCGAGGCTTTCCTGCGCCAAGTCCGCTGCATCACCGGCCAACAACAACGGGCAATCCAGGGTCAGCGCCAGACGCTTGAGCCGCAACGGCAGCTCGCTGCTGGGGGCGCGATTGGAAAACAGCACCAAGGCTCGGGGTTGGGTCTTTTCACAGATCAGCGTCAACTCATCGAATGGCTGTCCCACGCCCAAGACCTTGACCGCTTGTTTTTCCCCAGACATCAACAAACCCGCGACCAGCAACTCCAGCTCGCGGCACTCCCCGGCTACGGCGGCCAGCAACACTCGAGGCATCGGCGCGGCGGCGGCCATCTGCAAACGTTGCGCCGTACGCGAGCGCAGGAAATTATCGAAGAACAGCCACTCGCTGGCCTGGCCGAAGCGGCCTTGGTGACGCAACAATGCCTGCCAGAGCGGCATGAGAATGTCCTGGAACACCACGGCGAGGGGATAGGCGGAAAAGATCTGGCCGTACAAACGGTCCAATTGGCGGTCATCGAATGCGCTGATTGCCTGGCGCAATTGCCCGCGCCATTGCTCCCATTCCACTTCCGCGCCGAGGGCGGCATCCGGTTCGCTGAGCAACGCGTCGCGCGCCAGGATCCGCCCCACTTTGCTCACCGCCACGCCGCGTTCAATCCAGTCGAGAATCCGGTGCACAGTGTCGATGTCTGTGCGCGAGTACAACCGATGCCCACTTTCGGTGCGGGTGGGTTGGATCAGGCCATAGCGCCGTTCCCAGGCACGCAAGGTCACCGGGTTGACGCCGGTCAGCCGAGCGACTTCGCGGATAGGGAAAAGATCGTCGCAAGCGCTTCCGTTGTCGGAAATCGTTTCGCGTTGAGGAGCAATAGTTTCGGGCATCAGAGGTCAAAAACATCCGTGTCGATTTGGATCCCATTTAACGCTTTTTCAGCGGATCGACACAAGCTGAACGACGAACCGACCAAAGTATCTGGTGTATTTCGCTAAAACAGGAATAATCCTTGCCTGTTTTTTCTACGTCGCTGCAACACCCCGCAGCCTCGTTTGTGTGCCGCCTACCCGGCCCAGCGCACTCGCTTATTTGGAGATGCACAATGTCTACCTCTCCCGTCACCCTGATGGTTGCGCGCCGCGTGGCCAAGGGTCGCTACGAAGAACTGATGGCCTGGCTGCGCGAAGGCGAGCAATTGGCCACGGACTTTCCCGGCTACCTGGGTTCAGGTGTCCTCGCGCCGCCGCCCAACGATGATGAATTCCAGATCATTTTCCGCTTCGCCGATGAAAAGACCCTGCATGCCTGGGAATTTTCGGCCTCCCGCAGTACCTGGTTAAGCCGTGGCAGCGAGCTGTTTGCCAACCCGTCCGAGCACCGCGTACGCGGTATCGATGGCTGGTTCGGCGCAGTCGGCGCCCGCCCACCACGCTGGAAGCAGGCGGTGGCGATCTGGTTGGCGTTTTTCCCGGTGTCGCTGCTGTTCAACTTTGTCCTGGGCCCTTTGCTCAACGGGCTCGACCTGGCGCCGCGCGTGCTGGTCAGCACCATGGCCCTTACGCCGCTGATGGTGTACTGGTTCATCCCGCTGTCGACCCATCTGTTGGCCAATTGGCTGCATCCTGTACCGACCCCACGCAAGGCCGGCGAAGCCGCTGCTTGAGTACAGGGGCGCCCAGTCGCTGGTATAGTTTCAATCTGCCAGCGACTCGAGCCTCCCATGACTGCAACGAACGCCCCGATCCTGATCACCGGCGCCGGCCAGCGTGTCGGTCTGCATTGCGCCCAGCGCCTGCTGGACGACGGCCATCCGGTGATTTTCAGCTACCGCAGCGAGCGGCCCGGCGTACAGGCCCTGCGCGAACGCGGAGCGATTGGGGTGTTTGCCGATTTATCCAGCGAGGCCGGCATCCTGGCGTTTATCGCTGAACTGAACACCCATACCCAACGCCTGCGCGCGATCATCCACAACGCCTCGGCCTGGATCGCCGAAACGCCCGACGAAGAAAGTCACGCCTTTACCGACATGTTCAGCGTGCACATGCTTGCGCCGTATCTGATCAACCTGCATTGTTCACCTTTGCTGCAACGCTCTTCTCCCGCAGACATCGTGCACATCAGCGATGACGTGGTGCGCAAGGGCAGCCGCCAGCACATTGCCTATTGCGCCACCAAGGCCGGCCTCGACAGCCTCACGCTGTCATTTGCCGCGCAGTTCGCGCCGTCGATCAAGGTCAACGGCATCGCCCCGGCAATGGTGATGTTCAACGAAGGCGACGACGCCGCCTACCGCGCCAAGGTACTGGCCAAGTCGGCACTGGGCATCGAACCCGGCCCCGAGGTGATCTACCAGAGCGTGCGCTATTTGCTGGATAACCCCTATGTCACCGGTACCACCCTGACCGTCAACGGCGGGCGGCATATCAAGTAAGCCGTTTGTGAGGATGTTGTATGACCCTGCCCCATCACTACCGCGAGATCCTCAAAGGCCTGGGCGAAGACCCGGAGCGCGAAGGCCTGCTCGACACCCCCAAGCGCGCCGCCAAGGCCATGCAGTACCTGTGTCACGGCTATGAGCAGAGCCTGGAAACGATCGTCAACGGTGCGCTGTTTACCTCCGACAATGACGAGATGGTGATCCTCAAGGACATCGAGTTGTACTCGTTGTGCGAGCACCACCTGCTGCCCTTCATCGGCAAGGCCCATGTGGCCTATATCCCCACCGGCAAGGTGCTGGGCCTGTCCAAGCTGGCGCGCATCGTCGACATGTTCGCCCGGCGCCTGCAGATCCAGGAAAACCTCACCCGACAGATCGCCGACGCGATCCAGGACGTGACCCAGGCCGCCGGGGTAGCCGTGGTGATCGAAGCCCAGCACATGTGCATGATGATGCGCGGCGTGGAAAAACAGAATTCAACCATGAACACCTCGGTGATGCTCGGCGCGTTCCGCGAGTCGAACACCACGCGCATGGAGTTCCTGCAACTGATCGGACGGAGCAAGTAGCAATGCCACAACTTCAACCAGGCATGGCGCGCATCCGGGTCAAGGACCTGTGCCTGCGCACGTACATCGGCATCAACGAGGACGAGATCCTCAACAAGCAGGATGTGCTGATCAACCTGACCATCCTGTATGCCGCCCAGGAAGCCGTGCGCGACAATGACATTGACCATGCGCTGAACTACCGCACCATCACCAAGGCGATCATCGCCCACGTCGAGGGCAACCGCTTTGCCCTGCTGGAGCGCCTGACCCAGGAGCTGCTGGACCTGGTGATGGGCAATGAGTCGGTGCTGTACGCCGAAGTCGAAGTGGACAAGCCCCATGCCTTGCGCTTTGCCGAGTCGGTTTCGATAACGTTAGCTGCAAGCCGTTAGCTACAAGCTGCAAGCTAAAGCCAACCCATTCCAACTTGCAGCTTGAAGCTTGCCCGCTTGAAGCTGTCTCGAAGAGACCACTATGAACGATCAACAACGCCTCGAACTCGAAGCCGCCGCCTTCCGCCGGCTGGTGGCGCACCTGGACAGCCGCAAGGATGTGCAGAACATCGACCTGATGAACCTCTCGGGCTTTTGCCGCAACTGCTTGTCCAAGTGGTACAAGGCCGAGGCCGACGAGCGCCAGATCGAGCTGAGCCTCGATGACGCCCGTGAAGTGGTGTACGGCATGCCGTACGCCGAGTGGAAAGCCCAATACCAGAAAGAAGCCAGCGCCGACCAACAGGCGGCGTTCGCCAAAGGAAAAACCCATGACTGATCTGAACACCCTGCGCGCCAGCCTCAACAGTGGCGAACATGTTTTTGCCGATACCCTGGCGTTCGTCACTGCAGGTTATGACTACCAGCCGCAAGCCTTTACCAATGGCGACGTGGAAAATGCCGCTGGGCAGAATGAAGGCTCGTGCAAGACCTTAGGCCTGGCGTTGCTGGAAGGCTTGAGCGATCAGGAAGCACTGCTGGCGTTTGGTGAGCATTACCGCTCGGTAGTGGCGACGCCTGAGGGCAGCGATCACGGCAATATCCGTGCGTTGATTGCGAATGGCTTGGCCGGTGTGAAATTCAGCGCACTGCCGCTGACCCGTCGCTGATCAAATCGCGGACATAAAAAAACCGGCCTCTCAGCCGGTTTTTTTATTTCAACGATTTAGAACGACGCATCCTTCAAACCGTCGAGGTAACGCTCGGCATCCAGTGCCGCCATGCAACCGGCGCCGGCCGAGGTAATGGCCTGGCGGTAGACGTGGTCGGCCACGTCACCGGCAGCGAAGATGCCTTCGATGTTGGTGGCAGTCGCGTTGCCTTCGCGGCCGCCCTGCACCACCAGGTAACCGTCTTTGGCTTCCAGCACGCCTTCGAACAGCGAAGTGTTCGGGGTGTGGCCGATAGCGATGAACACGCCGTCGACTTTCAGCTCGTCGAAGCTACCGTCGTTGTTCTTCAGGCGGGCACCGGTCACGCCCATGTTGTCGCCCAGAACTTCGTCCAGGGTGGCGTTGAGCTTGAGGATGATCTTGCCTTCAGCCACACGGGCGTGCAGCTTGTCGATCAGGATCTTCTCGGCGCGGAAGGTCTCGCGGCGGTGAACCAGGGTCACGGTGCTGGCGATGTTGGCCAGGTACAGCGCTTCTTCCACGGCGGTGTTGCCGCCACCGACTACGGCGACTGGCTTGTTGCGGTAGAAGAAACCATCGCAGGTCGCGCAGGCGGAAACGCCCTTGCCCATGAACGCTTCTTCCGATGGCAGGCCCAGGTAGCGGGCGCTGGCGCCGGTGGCGATGATCAGCGCGTCACAGGTGTACACGCCGCTGTCGCCGGTCAGGCTGTAAGGCTTCTTGGAGAAGTCGACCTGGTTGATGTGGTCAAACACGATCTCGGTTTCGAAACGTTCAGCGTGTTCTTTCATGCGCTCCATCAGCACCGGGCCAGTCAGGCCGTGGACGTCGCCCGGCCAGTTGTCGACTTCGGTGGTGGTGGTCAGTTGACCACCCGCCTGCATGCCAGTGATGAGCAGCGGCTTGAGGTTGGCCCGGGCAGCGTAGACCGCAGCGCTGTAACCGGCAGGGCCGGAACCCAGGATAATCACTCGCGAATGACGGGTATCAGACATGACTCACTCCTATCGACCACCCAGACTACAAGGCGGCTGGAATAAAAAAGGGACCACGAAGCACTTGGGGAAGGCTTCAACTCGCAGACCCTGAAAAATAATGGGTGCAGCGTATCGAGGGGGGCAAGATTAAGGAAATACGGAATAACAATCCAGCTCATAGGTGGTCTCTATGCAGTCACCACTGTTGATCAACACCTTTGTTACCACTGATGTCGCCGCTTTCGCCTGTTAAACAAAGCCGGTAAGGTCGGCGCGTTCGTCACTTTGTTCGGAGTTCTCCATGCCCGCCCCTGCTCTTTCCGGCCCGCAATACCTGCGTGAAGGCCTCAAACTGGTGTTGAGCCCCGGCCTGCGCCTGTTTGTGCTGCTGCCGCTGGTGATCAACCTGGTGCTGTTCGTCGGCTTGATCTATTTCGCCGGTCATCAGTTCAGCCTGTGGGTCGATCATCTGATGCCGACGCTGCCGACTTGGCTGAGCTTTCTGAACTACCTGCTCTGGCCCCTGTTTGTCGTGCTGGTGGTGTTGATGGTGTTTTTCACGTTCACCATGCTGGCCAACATCATCGCCGCGCCCTTCAACGGCTTTCTCTCGGAGAAAGTGGAAGTGGTGGTACGCGGCACCGATGATTTCCCGGCCTTCAGCTGGGGCGAGTTGATCGCCATGGTCCCGCGCACCCTGGCCCGCGAGATGCGCAAGCTGGGCTACTTCCTGCCACGGGCCATTGGCCTGTTTATCCTGTCGTTCATACCCGTGGTCAACCTGATCGCCGCCCCGCTGTGGCTGTTGTTTGGCGTGTGGATGATGGCGATCCAGTACATCGACTACCCGGCGGATAACCACAAGCTGGGCTGGAACGAGATGCTCGCCTGGCTGCGCCAGAAACGCTGGCAGAGCATGAGCTTCGGCGGGATCGTCTATCTGGTACTGCTGGTGCCGGTGGTCAACCTGTTGATGATGCCCGCAGCGGTGGCCGGCGCCACGTTGTTCTGGGTGCGTGAACAAGGTGCCGAGGCAATGGCACAGCAGCAAAAAGTGACCCAGTCATAAATCCATCATCTCGATGACACAATGACGACATGGCCCACGGCGACACTGTGGGTCATGACGACAGCCTCGCTTCACATCACCCTCATTACCGAAACCTTCCCGCCAGAGATCAACGGGGTGGCCAATACCCTTGGTCGCCTGTGCGAGGGTTTGCGTGCCCGTGGCCATCAAGTCGAGCTGGTGCGTCCGCGCCAGGGCGTCGACCAGAGCCGCCCCAGCGACGACGCCTTGCTGCTGTGCCGTGGCTGGCCGCTGCCGGGTTATCCGGGCCTGCAATGGGGGCAGTCGTCGATGCACAAATTGCTGCGGCGCTGGACCCGTCACCGCCCGGACGTGCTGTACATCGCCACGGAAGGACCGCTAGGTTTGTCCGCGCTGCGCGCCGCACGTCGCCTGGGGATCAGCGTGGTCAGCGGCTTTCACACCAACTTCCAGCAGTACTCGAACCAATATGGCATGAGTATGCTGAGCCGGATGGTCACTCACTATCTGCGCTGGTTCCATAACCGCTCGACCCTGACCCTAGTGCCCAGCGCCAGCCAGCGCCTGGAACTGGAACGCAAGCATTTCGAGCGTCTGGGCATGTTGTCGCGCGGAGTGGACAGCCAGTTGTTCCACCCGGCCAAACGCGACAATGCATTGCGGGAAAGTTGGGCGCTGAACAGTGAACAAACCGCCGTGCTCTATGTGGGCCGGTTGGCCCAGGAGAAAAACCTGGGGTTGCTCAAGCGCTGCTTCGAGACCTTGCAGGACACCTATCCTCTGCGTCAGATGAAGCTGATCATCGTCGGTGATGGCCCGCAACGCGCGACGATGGAGAAAGAACTGCCGGAGGCGATCTTCTGCGGCACCTTGCGCGGTGAGGAACTGGCGCGGCACTACGCGTCAGGTGATGTGTTCCTGTTCCCCAGCCTGACCGAAACCTTCGGCAATGTGGTGCTGGAAGCGATGGCGTCGGGGTTGGGTGTGGTGGCCTACGATCAGGCAGCGGCGACGCAGCATATTCGCCATGGCTACAACGGCGTGCTGGCGATGCCGGGGGATGAGAACGCGTTTTGCGAGGCGGCCAACTGGCTGCTGGAGGACGCCGAAAGCCTGCGTCGCATGCGCCTGAATGCACGTCAGCATGCGAGTCGCCAGGGTTGGCCGGCGATCATCGAGCAATTCGAACGCCAGTTGCGCGGGGTCTGCAAGGACGGGCACCCGGTGCCCGCCCTGTCGCCGCTTACACCAGGGTCGTCAACGCCTCACGACTGAAGGGCAGGATGTCGCCCTCGCGGCCTTCGCGCACCTTCAACGCCCAATCCGGATCGACCAGCAGCGCACGCCCTACCGCCACCAAGTCGAACTCATCGTTATTCAGGCGCTCCAGCAGCTTCTCGAGGCTGGCCGGTTGCGCGACCTTGTCGGTGTTGACCATGAACTGCAGGAACTCGCCATCCAGGCCGACACTGCCCACAGTGATGGTCGGTTTGCCGGTGAGCTGGCGAGTCCAGCCGGCGAGGTTGAGGTCGGACCCTTCGAATTCAGGCTCCCAAAAACGGCGCGTGGAGCAGTGGAAAATGTCCACACCCGCGTCAGACAACGGCTTGAGAAATTCGCCCAACGCCTCAGGAGTTTGTACCAGCCGCGCGGTGTAATCCTGCTGCTTCCACTGGGAGAAACGGAAGATGATCGGGAAGTCCGGACCGACGGCGGCGCGGGTGGCCTGGATCAGCTCGATGGCAAAGCGCGAGCGGTTGGCCAGGCTGCCGCCGTATTCGTCGGTACGCTGATTGCTGCCTTCCCAAAAGAACTGATCGACCAGATAGCCGTGGGCGCCGTGGATCTCAACGCCATCCATACCGATGCTCTGGGCATCCTTGGCGGCTTGGGCGAAGGCGTTGATCACCTCCTTGATGTCTTGATGGGTCATGCCGTGCACGACCACGTTGCCATCCTTGAGTTTTTCCATCGGGCCGTAGGCTGGCACGCTGGCATCCGGCTCGGTGCCGATGCGACGTACGCTGCCCACATGCCACAGCTGCGGGACGATCTTGCCGCCTTCGGCATGTACCGCGTCGACGACTTTCTTCCAGCCAGCCAGGGCGGCTTCACCGTAGAAGTGCGGGACGTTGGGGTAACCGTTCGAGGCCTGGTGGCCGACCACGGTGCCTTCGGTGATGATCAGGCCCACTCCAGCAGCGGCGCGGCGGCGGTAGTACTCGATGACTTTGGAGTTGGGGATACCGCCCGGCGAAAACGAGCGGGTCATCGGCGCCATGACAACGCGGGTCGACAGTTGCAACGCACCGAGCTGGAAGGGTTTGAACAAGGCTTGGACGGGCATGGGGCACTCCACGGAAGTCGGGGTTTATGATGTGGATAATATGGGGAGCGCGAGGTGCTGGGTAGCACTATTGATCTGGGTGATTAAGGGGTAAAAGTGCAGGAGCCAGCCTGGCTCCTGCAGAAGGGTTGTTCAGCTCAAGGCTTTTTCGATGGCCTGGACTATCGTCGGATCGTCCGGCGCCGTGCGCGGGGAGAAGCGTGCGAGCACTCGCCCATCCTTGCCCAGCAAGAACTTCTCGAAGTTCCAGGTGATGTCCCCAGGAAACTCGGCGCCCTCCCCCGCCAGCAAGCGGTAGAGCTGATGACGATCCGGGCCGTTCACGTCGAGCTTGCTGCCCAAAGGAAAGGTCACGCCGTAGCTAAGGCTGCAGAACTCGCGGATCTCTTCTTCAGAGCCCGGCTCCTGGCCGGCAAACTGGTTGCACGGCAGGCCAAGCACGGTAAACCCCTGGTCCTTGTACTGCTGGTAGAGGTTCTCCAGCGAGGCGTATTGCGGGGTCAAACCACATTTGGACGCCACGTTGACCACCAGCACCACTTGCCCCTTGAAGGGCGCCAGCGGCAGCTCTTGTCCGTCCAAAGCTTTGAGTTTCAGGTCGTGGAAAGCACTCATGACGAACTCCAGATATCCCATGTTCTTCGCATTGCGGCACGTCGAGATTACAACCCGCAAGCCTGCAATCATAGACGCCGATTGCAAAACCCGCCTGCGGGTTACTGAGCGGTCGGCCAGGGCAAAATCGGAATGGCGGTCACGGCGTTTTGCGGGCTGCCTTCGATCAGGCGGTCGCTGTACACCAGGTAAACCAAGGTGTTGCGCTTCTTGTCGAGGAAGCGCACCACCTGCATGGTCTTGAACACCAGGGAGGTGCGCTCCTTGAACACTTCGTCGCCGTCCTTGAGTTCGCCCTTGAAGCGGATCGGGCCGACCTGGCGGCAGGCAATCGAGGCTTCGGCGCGGTCTTCGGCCAGCCCGAGGCCGCCTTTGACGCCGCCGGTCTTGGCGCGGGACAGGTAGCAGGTCACGCCGTCGACCTTGGGGTCATCGAAGGCTTCAACCACAATCCGGTCGTTGGGGCCGACAAACTTGAACACCGTCGACACCTGGCCGATTTCTTCAGCAGAGGCCAACAATGGCATGGCCAACAGCAGGCCGAGCAATCCCTTCATGACACGCATGGTGTATTCCTTTGGTTAGACCAGGATCAGGTTATCGCGGTGAACCAGTTCCGGTTCGGCCATGTAACCCAATAGTCCGACAATCGCATCGGAGGATTGTCCAATGATTTTCTGCGCTTCGAGCGCGCTGTAGTTGGCCAGGCCACGGGCGATCTCACGACCGTCCGGCGCCACGCACACCACCATCTCGCCCCGGCGGAAGCTGCCCTGTACCAACTTGACGCCGACCGGCAGCAGGCTCTTATTGCCTTGGGACAGCGCAGACACGGCGCCAGCGTCCAGCACCAGAGTGCCACGGGTTTGCAGATGACCGGCCAGCCACTGTTTGCGCGCCGCCAGCATGCCGCGTTCCGGCGACAGCAGCGTACCGATGCGCTCGCCGGCCTTGAGACGATCCAGCACGCGCTCGATGCGCCCGCCGACGATGATGGTGTGGGCACCGGAACGCGCCGCCAGACGCGCCGCACGCAACTTGGTCTGCATGCCACCACGGCCCAGGGCCCCGCCGACACTGCCGGCCACGGCGTCCAGCGCGGGGTCATCGGCGCGGGCTTCGTAGATCAGCTGGGCCTCCGGATTGTTGCGCGGGTCGGCGTCGAACATGCCGTCGCGATCGGTGAGGATCACCAGCAGGTCGGCTTCCACCAGGTTGGCCACCAGGGCGGCCAAGGTGTCGTTGTCGCCAAAACGGATTTCGTCGGTAACCACGGTGTCGTTTTCGTTGATCACCGGGATGACTTTCAGCTCCACCAGCGCGCGCAAGGTGCTGCGGGCGTTGAGGTAGCGCTTGCGGTCGGACAGGTCATCGTGGGTCAGCAGGATCTGCGCCGTATGGCGGCCGTGCTCGGCAAAGCTCGATTCCCAGGCTTGCACCAGGCCCATCTGACCAATGGCGGCGGCGGCTTGCAGTTCGTGCATCGCGCTGGGTCGCGCGGTCCAGCCGAGGCGGCTCATCCCGGCGGCAACCGCCCCGGACGACACCAGCACCAACTCCACACCGGCCTCATGCAAGGCCACCATCTGCTCGACCCAGACGCTCATGGCTGCGCGATCGAGCCCCTTGCCATCCGCCGTCAGCAACGCACTGCCGATCTTTACGACCCAGCGCTGCGCACCTGTCACTTTGCTCCGCATCATCTTCAACCTTAGATTGAGGGCTGCGCGACCCAGCGCGGCCCATAACGTTAAACCCGGATACTAAAACGCCGCTCCAACAGGAGCGGCGTTCAAGTTTATCGCAACGACTCAGTCGCGCACGTAAATGATTTCAGGACCGTCTTCATCATCCACGTCTTCTTCGTCCCAATCATCGTCACCGATGTCGTGGACCGACTTCACGCCGCTGCGGCGCAGGGCACGCTGGTCGTCCAGCGCTTGCAGCTGGGCACGGGCTTCGTCTTCGATCTGTTGATCGAGCTCAGCCAGCTCAGCCTTGAACACAGGATCGGCCGCCAGGCGGTCGGCGCGGTCTTCGAGGTAGCGCATGATGTCGCGGGTCAGGCGCTCGGTGCCTTCTTTGGCAATGGCCGAGATCACGTAGACCGGACCTTCCCACTCCAGGCGGTCAACGATTTCCTTGACGCGCTCTTCGTGCTCTTCCTCCAGGATCTGGTCGCACTTGTTCAGCACCAACCAGCGATCACGCTCGGCCAGGGCCGGGCTGAACTTGGTCAGTTCGCTGACGATCACTTCGGCGGCGTCCGGTGCGCTGGTGTCATCCAGCGGCGCCATGTCGACGAGGTGCAGCAGCAAACGGGTACGCGACAAGTGCTTGAGGAAGCGAATCCCCAGGCCTGCGCCATCGGAAGCCCCTTCGATCAGGCCGGGAATGTCGGCGATCACGAAGCTTTTCCAACGGTCGACGCTGACCACACCGAGGTTTGGCACCAGGGTGGTGAACGGGTAGTCGGCGACTTTCGGCTTGGCGGCCGAAACCGAGCGGATGAAGGTACTTTTGCCAGCGTTCGGCAGACCCAGCAGGCCCACGTCAGCCAGTACTTTCATTTCCAGCTTGAGGTCACGCTGCTCGCCCGGCTTGCCTGGCGTGGTCTGGCGTGGCGCGCGGTTGGTACTGGACTTGAATCGGGTGTTACCCAGACCGTGCCAGCCGCCCTGTACCACCATCAGCTTCTGGCCGGCCTTGGTCAGGTCGCCGATCACTTCCTGGGTCGCGGAGTCGATGATCGTGGTGCCGACCGGTACGCGCAGTACCAGGTCTTCGCCTTTCTTACCGGTGCAGTCGGTGCTGCCGCCGTTGGAGCCACGCTCGGCATCGAAGTGCCGGGTGTAACGGTAGTCGACCAGGGTATTGAGGTTTTCGTCGGCCATCATGTAGATGGAACCGCCGTCACCGCCGTCACCGCCGTTGGGGCCACCGTTTTCGATGAATTTTTCGCGACGGAAACTCATGCAACCGTTACCGCCGTCGCCTGCTTTTACTCGGATGGAAACTTCATCAACGAACTTCATAACAAAACGCCTCTCGCCGCACGGACGAGCTTAAGAAACCAAGACATAAGACTCTTGCAAAAATGAGCGCAGCGACCTCAATCAGCGACCGCAAAACCAGCGCCTGAGCCCATTACAAACAGCTTTGCAAGAGACTCACCCCACAAACGAAAAAGCCCCGTCGCAAGACAGGGCTTTTCCAGCGATCTCGCAATTAAGCTGCGACAACGCTCACGTAACGGCGGTTGAACGCGCCTTTTACTTCAAACTTGATCACGCCTTCGATTTTCGCGAAGAGGGTGTGATCTTTACCCATGCCTACACCGTAACCGGCGTGGAATTGGGTGCCGCGCTGACGCACGATGATGTTGCCCGGAATGATTTTCTGGCCGCCATACATCTTCACGCCAAGGCGTTTGGCTTCTGAGTCGCGACCGTTACGGGTACTACCACCAGCTTTTTTGTGTGCCATGAGTCAATTCTCCTAGTGAGGAATTAGGCTGAAATTAAGCCTGAATACCGGTGATTTTGATCTCGGTGTACCACTGGCGGTGGCCCATACGCTTCATGTGGTGCTTACGACGACGGAACTTGATGATGCGGACTTTATCGTGACGACCTTGGGAGATCACTTCAGCCACAACGGTAGCGCCAGCAACAACTGGAGCGCCGATGTTCACGTCATCGCCATTGGCGACCAACAGAACGCGATCAAAAGTAACGGATTCGCCGGTAGCGACTTCCAGTTTTTCGATCTTCAGGTATTCACCTGGGGCGACTTTGTATTGCTTGCCACCAGTAACAATTACTGCGTACGACATGGTATTTCTCCGATAATCCTGCTCACCCAGCGCTTTATAAGAAGAGGTATTGGCTGGCATGGCTGCATGGGATGGACGTCCCTAATGCAATTGCGTAAGGCAGGTGCTGCCCAGGAAGTTCAGGGTGCGCGATTGTACGCAAGGTAAATGGGTGTTGCAAGGGGCCGTCTATCGCGCCTTGACACTGGGGGGCCTGGGTCCTAGCATGCCGCGCAACCCTTCTGGAGCGACTGTCGCTGATGCAACCCCAAGCTTTCTACCGCGCGGTCGCGGACGATTTTAGCGCCGTCGACGGCATCATCAAGCAGCAGCTGACGTCTAAAGTGCCGCTGGTCTCCAAAATTGGCGACTATATTACGTCGGCGGGCGGTAAGCGCCTGCGTCCTTTATTAGTGCTGCTGTGCGGCAAGGCTCTGGGTCGCGAAGGCGATGACCTGCGCCTGCTGGCCGCCACGATCGAATTCCTGCACACCGCGACCCTACTGCATGACGACGTGGTCGACATGTCCGGCATGCGCCGTGGCCGCGAGACCGCCAACGCCATGTGGGGCAATGCCCCAAGCGTGCTGGTGGGCGACTTCCTGTACTCGCGCTCGTTCGAAATGATGGTTGAACTCGGCTCGATGCCGGTGATGAAGATTCTTTCACAGGCCACCCGCATCATCGCCGAAGGCGAAGTGTTGCAACTGTCGAAGGTCCGTGACGCCAGCACCACCGAAGAAACCTACATGGAAGTGATCCGCGGCAAAACCGCGATGCTCTTCGAAGCCTCCACCCATAGCGCCGCTGCACTGTGCGGCGCAACGGCCGAGCAGGCCGAGGCCTTGCGCACCTTTGGTGATCACCTGGGCGTCGCGTTCCAACTGGTCGACGACCTGCTCGACTACAAGGGCGACGCTGAAACCCTGGGCAAGAACGTCGGTGATGACTTGGCTGAAGGCAAGCCAACCCTGCCGCTGATCTACACCATGCGCGAAGGCACGCCGGAACAGGCCGCCCTGGTGCGCAAGGCGATCCAGAAAGGCGGGATCGAAGACCTGGAGGCCATCCGCGCCGCCGTGGAAGCCTCGGGTTCGCTGGAGTACACCGCGCAACTGGCGCGTGACTACGTGGCCCGTGCCATCCAATGCCTGCAAGCCCTTCCCGCCAGCGAATACCGCGACGCCCTGGTCGAGCTGAGTGAGTTCGCGGTTGCGCGTACGCACTAAAACGCGGGCCTATGTGGGAGGCCCCCCTCCCACATTTAGATTTCATACAACCTGTAAGACCGCAAAACCCTATATAATGTGCGCCCTTTAGCCATCCTGACTCTCAAGGAGCCTTAGTGAGCACGTTGCCACCCTGCCCGAAATGCAATTCCGAATACACCTACGAAGACGGCGCCCAGCTGATCTGCCCGGAATGCGCCCATGAGTGGTCCGCCAATGGCGAGGCCGAAGCGGCCAGCGATGACGCCGTGAAAAAAGACTCCGTCGGCAATGTGCTGCAGGACGGCGACACCATCACCGTGATCAAGGACCTCAAGGTCAAGGGCACGTCCCTGGTGGTCAAGGTCGGCACCAAGGTCAAGAACATCCGCCTGTGCGACGGCGACCACGATATCGACTGCAAGATCGACGGTATCGGCCCGATGAAGCTCAAGTCCGAGTTCGTGCGCAAAGTCTGAATAGGCTGCCTCCATCCCGCGCCTGCCGCGGGATGGCGTTTCGCCCTCTTGTTTGATCCCGCGCAATATCCACACAGAAAAACCCAGAAACCGCCAATAGGCACTTGCTATTCTACGAATAAGAATTATTCTCATTGAAACCCATCAAGGAGATGAGACCCATGACTTATTTGATAGACGCCTGGCTGGACCGACCACACCCTTACCTGCGGATCCTGCATCGGGAAACCGGTGAAGTCTGTGCGGTACTGGAAGAAGAAGCGCTGAATGAACTACAGGACCAGGGCGACCTGGACGTCAACGGGCTGAGTTCGAGCGAACCCGGCGTGCTGAAGGAAGTGGTGCGCAATCTGTTTCTGTTCTGCTATGCCCGAGCGTTGCGCCCAGCGACTGAGCTGAATGGCAAGTTCCATCCATGAAAAAACCAGTAAAACACTGTGGGAGCGAGCAGGCTCGTTCCCACAGGTAATCAGCAGGTCTTACAGAACGTCGAGCAGCTCGACGTCAAACACCAGAACGCTGTGCGGCGGGATGCTGCCAACGCCTTGAGCGCCGTAAGCCAGTTCGCTCGGCACATACAGGCGCCATTTGCTGCCGGCATTCATCAGTTGCAGAGCTTCGGTCCAGCCGGCGATCACGCCGCCTACCGGGAATTCTGCAGGCTGGCCGCGCTCGTAGGAGCTGTCGAACACAGTGCCGTCAATCAGGGTGCCGTGGTAGTGAGTGCGTACCTGGTCTTCACGGGTCGGCTTGGCGCCGTCACCTGCGGTCAGCACTTCGAATTGCAGGCCGGAAGCCAGGGTGGTGATGCCATCGCGCTTGGCGTTTTCAGCCAGGAAGGCCAGGCCAGCGCCAGCAGCCGCTTCAGCCTTGGCAGCCGCTTCGGCTTGCATGACTTCACGGATCACTTTGAAGCTGGCGGCCATTTGCTCTTGGTCCACACGGCTTGGCTTGCCGGCGAACGCGTCGGTCAGGCCAGCCAGGATCGCGTCCAGGCTCACGCCCGGTGGTGGGTTGTCGCGCAGTTGGTCGCCCAGTTGACGGCCAATGCCGTAGCTGACGCGGGTTTCGTCGGTGGACAGATTAACTTCGGACATGAAGGTGCTCCGCTGTAGGACGACACACAAAAAGCCGCACGTAGGCCGCGCTTTCCTGGTCATCCAAAACTAAAAGGGCCAGCAGACTAGCACACAACACCCGGCCTTGATGAGCGCCCCTGTATACCTATCTACAGCCGGACACCCGCAGCCCCTCGCCATGCTGATGATTCCATTCATCACCTTGGGGCCGTGCAATGAGTACGCCGAACAACCGTCACCGATCACCCACGCTGCAGCAAATTCACAGCCACCTGCTGGAAATTGACCCCACACTTCGCACGCACAGCAAACGCCCTGTCACCTTGCCGGCTGAGCGAAGTGCCCTGGAAACCACCAATGCCACGCTCAAGCGCGTAAACACCGCCTATGAGCAGCAGGCGCAACGGCTTTACGCAGACCTGGAACACTCCGATCTCAGCCAGGCTGGCGGTCAACAACGGTTGGCCACATTGAAAACCCGGCTGGTGCAACAGCTTCAGCGCCTTGATGAAACCAGCACCGTCGATGGCCAGAGCCGTAAAACCTTCATGACCTTCACCGCTGGCATCAGCGCCCTGGAACAGGAGACCCGCCTCAACGTCAGCGACTATCTGTTGTCCCCTGCCGATCAGATCATGCTCGAAGACTGCTCACGCGGGCCGACCTTTCGCCCAGGTATGTATGCACTGACCTTCGACTATCAGGACCAGACAGTGGCGTTCGCCGGCGCGTTCGTGCTCACCCGTCAAGCCAGTCCTGTCGTCGACAGCTTGAGCGCTGCCCATCCAGGCCCCGTGTTGTTATTCACCCCGCATCGCGGCCTGGAGGCCTTCGACTCCCTCATTGACCTCAACCAAGGTTTGCAATCAGTGATGGCGACGGGCGCAGGGCTTGCAGAGTTGAACCGTCATCTGCCCGTGCGCTATCAGCACCTCGACGCGATCGGCATTTTCCCTCTGGGCTTGCAGCCCATCGAAGACGAGCCGCTGTTTGAACACGCGTATCAAGCCGTACTCGACAAACGCGCAAACGATATCGGCTACGCCCTGAACCTTGCAGCAGACGGCCAGCTCAACGCAGCTCAGCTCAAGGCACACCTCGACCATGCCATCAAGGCCGCACTGCCAGAGTTGAACATGCGCCTGGACTTCAGGGCCCAACTGCTGCTTGAGCGCGACCTGTTCAACACGTTGCCCGACTGGTACCGCAGCTTAGGCAACGACCAACGCAGCACGCTCGACCAACATCTGCGCAGTTACAACCAAGCGCGCCAGACATTCCTGGACCTGTTCGGCCCGGCCTCGACGCCCCACGCCCTGGCCCGGCACCAGTGGGCGGAATACCTGGCGAGCCAGTGGGACGTCCACGACCTGGCCCCCGAGCAACTGCAGATCACCACTCGACGCACAGTCCCCAAAGTCGGCACCTACGTCCAACAACGCTCCCTGATGGAACTGACCCTGCGTGGCCTGCACCCAGGTGATGCGATCGCAGGTTCAGACTTCCTCGAACACAGCACCCTGAGTTATGCCGGCGCCCCACTTGGCGAGGCCCATGCCTACGTCACCGTGCAAGACCTGATCCTCCCACTGCAAGGCCTGCAACCACGCCTGGACTTTGCCAACGTCCAGAAAGCCGTGTTGGGCTCGGCGGCAATCAGACAGGCCGTGCGCACTTTTTTCGATCAGCGCCTGGTGAGCATGGCTTACCTCGCCAAACTGCAAGGCCACCTCAGCTCAGCGGATTTCCAGCTGTTTGAACAACTGCGAGAACACCCACGCCCACAACTCTGCGCTCAAACCGTGCTGTTCCACGGCGCGCAACTCAAAGACCTGTGGCTGCTGCGCGAAGATGACACCAATGGGCAGGTAAAACGCTTGTTGCTGTGCACACCCGACGCGCCTCGCGCACAGCAGTTCCGTGGGTTCGACAGCCTGCTCGAATGCCAGACCCATATTCTCGGCTGGCTGGATGACAAGGCGCAGATCAAAGGGCGCGGGATGACCGACTACGTGTTGGAGCAAGTGCCCCTGCGCTTTCGCCCCGCCATGAGCAAGGTTATTCAGGGGATCGGCTTCCGGCCTGACGCCTTGGAACACCAGGAAGTAACGTTTGGTAAACCCTGCAGCCACGCCGATTGCCTGGACGCCATGGCCGCGCACCGGCTGACACAGCTACAGGACGACTATGAGCTGGCCACTCCCGCCTGGTATCGCGCCGCATCGGCAGCGGATCACACGCGCCTGACCAAGCTGGGAGACGACGCGACGGGCGCGTTGCGCACCTACAACGCACGGCCGGACTCGGAAGCCAATTTCCCGAGCTTCGACAGCTACCTGTATGAAAAGGCCAAGCTCAGCCTGAACACTCTGCTGGGCCGTCGTCAAAACGACATCGACCCAGACACCGTTTTCGCCTACGCCCCCAAACCTTTGCTCGGCGCCGGGGATGAGCCTGTCTCCTACACCACGCTGTTCCGTGACGGGTACGACGACGGCATCGGCTTTCTCGACGAGAAATTTTCAAGGTCCGCCACCTTTCGTGGCCCGCCCGGCGTGGACATCAGCCCGCTGACCGCGCAGAACGTTGCACGCTCGGTGACCGGTGTGTGGATTGGTCAACGTTACACTGATGAAGTGCGCCGACGCTTGCAAAGCAGCAGTAGCGCGGGCTACGCCGAGCGCCGCGACGCGGTGTTGGCGATCCAGCAACTGCAAATGAAAAACGCCGCACTCGAATCGCGACTCCAAGGGCATATCGCCAGCATCGATCTGACATGGCTTGAACAGGCCATCGACAGCCTGGCAAGTACCGTCACTAGCGAGCGCAACACCTATAAGGTGCATCGGCTGGTTATCAATGGCGATTGGGTGATCGGCAATTACCTGTTCAGCCACGCGGATAACCCGGTGCTGCTTTACACCCCCGACGCACCGGACGGCATTGCCTTTCGCGAAGCACGGCTGTTCAATTACCTGCTCAAAAAAGTCGAGGGCATGCCCACCTACTGGTGTGCGCGGGTGCCAAAGCCATCAATGGCACGCATCGGGCTGTTTCTGCAAAACGCCAAAAACGGCCTGCCGCACGATATCAATCGCAGCACACCCAGCCCGCCCCGGCACGATGGGATCGCCCAGATCTCGCCCCTCAGCGACTTGCGCCATGAGTTCTACAACATGAGCCTGCAACGCAAGATCGATGACGTGCACGGCACCACCGTCAATCGCGCGCAAATGATCACCGGCATTCTGTGGACCTGCATCGAATGGGTAGCGGCTATCGCCACGATGCCTTTTCCCGTGCTCAGCCTGGCCCTCGGCGGGTTGCTCGCGTTCAAGGACGCCATGCTCGCCCTGAATGCCTACTACCAAAATGATAAGGGCGCAGCCCTGGACCACTACATCGGTTACCTGGCCAATGTTGGTGGCTCGGTGTTGTTTGATGTTCGGCCTGTTGTAAAAGACGCGTTGAAATCGCTGCGCGCCTTGCGCCCGGTCATAAAACCCGGCCCGCAAGCGACGCAAAGCGCCTTGATCGGGCAACTCGACGCGCTCACGCCAGAAGGCATGCAACCTGTGCTGTTCGAAGGGCGCAAGCTATGGGTATCGAAAACGCCAACCTCCGAGGGCCGCTATGTGTTGTACCGCCTTGATGAGGACACCGGCCAGCTCCATTCGACCGCTCGCCAGGTAGAACGGAACCCTAGCGGACAATGGGTACGCCCGACCGCACGCCACGGCGGAAAGAAATACGAAGCGCTGGTAAACGAGCAGACCAGCCCGCTGGAAGACTTTGACCTGACGGGAAAGCACGCCACAGACTTTCGCCACATGATCAGCCCGGAATACAAAGTCTCGGCGACTGATCCTGACGACCTATTCCAAGAAGCGTCCATTGTCGGTACTTCCGTACTGCGCAGCGCCTACGCCCAGAAGGTTAAGAGTGTGACCCAGCGCGCCGAGACCTTCTTCCAGGCCCCACGCCCTCCCACCACGCTCAAAGACCCCGTACCAGTACTGGCCCCCGATGCCACGCACAGCAATATCGTCAATACCTTGTTCGCCCGCGATAACCGTTTGCTCATCGGCTCCGGCAAGAACCCGGCCACCAGCCTGCAACTGTTGATCGAACAACTGTCCACGCTGGTCGAACAAGGGCTCAAACGCGTGTACATCGAGTACCTGCCCCGAGACCTGTTTTATAACAAGCTGAGAATCCTCAATAACCAGGTCACAGGCAACAAAGCCCGTGCCCTGCAGCAGATAAAGCAGCAACTGGCCGAAGCCGACAAGGTTCTGAACCTGTCGGGCGCCCCCTTCAACTACAGCAAATTGCTGGATGAAACCCAGCGGCTCAATGTGCAGATAGATGGCCTGGATGGTGCCGTGTCCTACCATCTGGATCACGCGCCAAGCCGGCGCGCCGGCACCTATTTCTCACCGCGCAGTAACAGGCTACGTAATTTCTACTCACACACCATCATTGAGCACAACCTGAGCAACAACCCAGGCGAAGGTTGGGTTGCGTTGGTGGCGTCGGAGCGGCTGGGCACCTATGCACGCGTCGTAGGGCTGGCGGACCTGGAATATGCCCTGGCCCTGCGGATTACGGATGTACCGTCCACAACGCCCACTGGCGTGGTGCCCGATACGAATGCGCGGGGTCTATCCAAAGGTGACTACGTCTTGTCGATGCCGATTGACGTCCCGACACCCAGCACCTCGGGAACCGTTTCGCCACCGTCTGCTGCCGTGACTCATTTCGCCCAGTTCGACCTGCCGCACGACATTCGACCGCTCATTGAGCAGATGCAAGCGGCTCCTCATGGGCTGGACACGGGTTACATATTCATGGACCCCACCTCGCCCGAATCCGGGGCCTTGGCCAGATTCAGAAGCGTACGCAGCGAGTTGGCCAGTACTGCTGAAAACGCTTTCAGCCACTACCCAGCGACCCCACGCACGCCACTGACGACGATTTCTACGCAAAGCGAACAGGCATTTTTTGAGCAGGTATATCGACAGAAACTCGGCCTGGTGATTGGCGAAAGTCACATCCAGAGATCTGCCAAACAACTATTGAACGAGCACATGGAGCTGCTGAAAAAGCAAGGCGTCAAAACACTCTACATAGAGCACTTGCTCACCGACTTGCATCAAGAGGCCTTGGATATTTATCACCGCACCTCGAAAATGCCGAAGGCCCTGAAAAACTACCTGGAGTTACTCGATAGCGACCGTATGCCAATGTACGGCGGCGATTACACCTACACGAACATAGTCAAAACGGCGCATAAGTTTGGGATCCGCGTGCGTGCACTGGACTGCAGTGCCAGCTATCACGTCAAAGGCCTCACTGGCAAAGTCGGCAGGCTCGAACTGTTCAGCTACTTCGCTAATGAAGTGATCAAGGCTGACCAACTCGCGAAGGGCGCCCACAAATGGGTGGCCTTTGTGGGCACCGCCCACACCGATATGCACAAGGGTGTACCGGGCCTCGTCGAGTTGCAGGATGCGATCAGTCTGCATGTGTACGATACGACTCCCCAGCGCGCAAAACGGCTACGCGGCGGCGGCTGGGGCCACGTAACGGACACGCGCTCAATCGTCGCCTTACGCAGTGACTTCAGGATTGACGTGGGCAACCTCAAAGCCCCTGCGACTCGCACCCCAACACTGCCAGACCGCACCAGGCTCACTGAACCTGGGCAGTTCTTCATCGAGTATCCGAGCGAATTCGACGTCAACCTGGTTCACCGCTCACGCAGCGGCCAAATCGTCACAACCCCGTTTCAGATCAACGGCAAAGGCCAGTACTTCATCGAATACTGGAGCGCGCTAAAAAATCAGCGCTTTTATGATTTATCGGCACTGATCGAAACACTCAAGGCCGACCCTCCTCAAGGCGCGGGACTGCGACAAATAACCTGACACGTGCAACGTTTAACCTCGCCCGGCAATCGGGCGGGGTTCACCTTTCATCGGCCCATTGAAAAACCATTTCAGATTCACGTCTCGCCGCCGATACCCACCTACACACTTTGGCTGGCTCAAACAACAACACCGTCCAGCAGACAGACATCAACTTTGCGGAGCATTCGATGAATAGCTGGTTCGGCAACATCAGCGTCAATCTCAAACTGGGCCTGGGCTTCGGCCTGGTGCTGGTCCTTACCTCGATCCTGGCACTGACCGGCTGGACCAGCCTGGGCGGCCTGATCGACCGCAGCAACTGGATGAGCGATATCACTCAGCTCAATGCTTCGTTGACCAAACTGCGTATCGTGCGCCTGCAGTACATGCTGGCCAATGGCGACGAAGCCGTGGCCCAGAATGTACAGACCAACCTGGACGCCTTCGCTGCCCAGCAACAGAAATTGCTCGACAGCTTCAAGAGCCCGGAAAACCTCAAGCTGCTCAACGAGCAGAAATCCATCATCACCGCTTACCAACAGTCACTGAACAAAATGCGCGAGGCCTACCGCAACGGCAACGCCTCTCGCCAGGTGATGGGCGACAAGGCGGATATCGCCAATGCACAGATCAACGCATTGGAAACCAGCGTGAAGCAAATGCCTGACAGTTCGGAGCACCTGGCTCAGTTCCAGGCGGTGGCCGACGCCAAGATGCAATTTCAGTTGGCTCGCTACGAAGTGCGTGGCTACACCGGCAACGTCAGCCCGGAAACTGAAGCCCGCGCAGCCGCACAGATTGAAAAAGCCATCGCCGGTTTGAAAGACCTCAGCGCCGCCTTCGGCGCCAGCCAGCAAAGCGCGCTGACCGCATTGGAAACCGCCTTGGGTGCCTATCGCAGCGCCGTGCAGAACTACAAGTCCGCCAACGCCAACATCGTCACCGCCCGTGCCGAAATGACCACCCAAGGCGCTGATATCGTCACGATCAGCGACAAACTGTACGACATCCAGCTGACCCGCCGCGACGCCGAAAGCGCCCAGGCCCGCAGCCTGCAATTGATCAGCACCTTGCTGGCGCTGCTGGTGGGCGTGATCGCAGCATGGGTCATCACGCGCCAGATCACTCGCCCAATCCAGGAAACCCTGGCCGTGGTGGAGCGCATTGCCTCCGGCGATCTGAGCCACAACATCCAGGTCACTCGCCGCGATGAGCTGGGCGTGCTGCAACAAGGCATCCAGCGCATGGGCACGACCTTGCGTGAATTGATCAGCGGTATTCGCGACGGCGTGACCCAGATCGCCAGCGCCGCTGAAGAACTGTCGGCCGTGACCGAGCAGACCAGCGCCGGCGTCAACAGCCAGAAGATCGAGACCGATCAGGTCGCCACGGCGATGCACGAAATGACTGCCACCGTGCAGGAAGTGGCGCGCAACGCCGAGCAGGCTTCCCTGGCTGCGGCCGATGCCGACGGCCAAGCCCGCGCAGGCGACAAAGTGGTGGCCGAGGCCATCGCCCAGATCGAGCGTCTGGCCGCTGAAGTGGCACGTTCCACCGACGCCATGACCCACCTGCAACAAGAGAGCAACAAGATCGGCAGCGTGATGGACGTGATCAAGGCCGTCGCGGAACAGACCAACCTGCTGGCCCTCAACGCGGCGATCGAAGCCGCACGGGCGGGTGAAGCCGGCCGTGGGTTTGCCGTGGTCGCCGACGAAGTGCGCGGCCTGGCCCAGCGCACACAGAAATCCACCGAGGAAATCGAAGGCCTGGTCGCCGGCTTGCAGAACGGCACCCAGCAAGTGGCCAACGTGATGAACAACAGCCGCAGCCTCACTGACAGCAGTGTCGAACTGACGCGCAAGGCCGGTGTGTCACTGGAGAACATCACCCGTACGGTGTCGAATATCCAGTCGATGAACCAGCAGATCGCCGCCGCCGCCGAGCAGCAGAGCGCCGTGGCTGAAGAAATCAGCCGCAGCATTGTGAATGTGCGGGATGTGTCGGAGCAGACCGCTACGGCAAGTGACGAGACCGCCAAGTCGAGTGTTGAACTGGCACGGTTGGGTAGCCAGTTGCAGCAGATGGTCAGCCATTTCCGGGTGTAAGAAACCAAAAAGCCGCCTCAGCCTAAACCGGGGCGGCTCCACTTCTCAGACCTTAGCGGTCATCGAAGCTGTCCCGCAGGAACTTCCAGACGTGATAAGCACGCAGGCAGTTCACTACGAGGTTCCACGTACGTCGTGCAAACTTAGACATACTCGGCCCTCCCTAGGTTGGGCCTTACCTCCAGCGCACTTACCGGAACATGTGAGCCTTTGGACGCGGGTCATCGCATCTTTGAGGCGGCCGGGCTAGTGGGCATCTCGCATGAATCCGGCACGGATTACTAGCCCGTGGCGATCAGTCCAAAAATTCGCGCGCGCGTACCCGGCTCACCTAAAAGCAACCAACGCAGAACGGGGTGAAGCCTAACCAAAATCCGCCAAGAAGGTGTGACAGACAGTGGTTAAACACCCGGTATTTGTTTCGAAGATCTATTGCAAACTTTTGCAGCGGAAATCGACAAAATGAAATGCTCAAGATCATCAGTGCCGACCATCGCCTAACCTTGCGCGATAAATTGGCTGGCGGTAGTATCCGCCTGCGGGTCAACGCATCTTTGAGATCGCACCCCCAGCCACTAACTGGGTTTGCAAAAAAAACCGCCCTACTAAGGCGGTTTTTTATTGCCTGCGATTTACCTCTCAACCCTCGCCTTCCTCAACAAACACCACCCGATTCCCAAACGGATCCTTGATGCTCATCTCCCGCGAGCCCCACGGCATTTCCTCAACCCCTGGCTTGGCGTACCGATAATCCTTGCCCAGCAACTGCTGCTGGTAAGCGTCCACACCCTGCGCCTGAATCCGCACCGCCGCGCCCGGCGATGCGTCACCATGATGCTCGGTCAGATGCAACACACACTCGCCCAGCGAAACCTGCAAATACAGCGGAAAATTCGCCTCGAAACGATGCTGCCAATCCACCTTGAACCCCAAAAAATCGACGTAGAATTCCAACGCCTTGGCCTCGTCGAAAATCCGCAGGATGGGGATGACTTTTCCTAAGTGCATGGCAACCGCTCCGTTTAATTGAGCGACCACTATAGAGACGAAAAACCCCGACGCAAATCCCCACTGCGCGCCAGGAACCGACCCGGCCGCTGACCGTTCGCCTGCCCGTCGCTGTAGCTCAACACGCCGTTGACCCACACCCCATCAATGCCTTCCGCCGCGCGCTGCGGCGCCTTGAAATCAGCCACATCGCGCACGCGCAACGGGTCGAACAACACCAGGTCGGCCCAGTGCCCTTCACGGATTTCACCGCGTTCAGCCAAACCAAACCGCGCCGCCGACAACCCCGTCATCTTGTGCACGGCGGTGTGCAGTGGGAACAACCCCACATCCCGGCTGAAGTGCCCCAACACCCGTGGAAACGCCCCCCACAAGCGCGGATGCGGAAACGGATCCTCCGGCAACCCGTCCGACCCGACCATCGACAATGGATGCGCCAGGATCCGTCGTACATCCTCTTCATCCATCCCGTAGTACACCGCCCCTGCCGGTTGTAGCCGACGGGCTGCGTCGATCAACGCAACGTCCCACTCAGCGGCAATATCCTGCAAATCACGCCCGCCCACTTCGGGATGCGGCGTCGACCAGGTGATGGTGATCCGAAACGCGTCGGTCACCTGCTTGAGGTCCAGGGTCGAAGAACTCGCCGCATACGGATAGCAATCACACCCCACGGGATGGGTTTTAGCCGCCAGTTCCAGCGACGCCAACAGCTGCGGGCTACGCCCCCAGTTACCGGCACCGGCACATTTAAGGTGGGAAATGATCACCGGCGCCTTGGCATGCCGGCCGATCAGGAACGCCTCGTCCATCGCCTCCAGCACCGGTTCGAACTCGCTGCGCAAATGGGTGGTGTACACCGCACCGAACGCGGTGAGCTCTTCACTCAGTTGCAACACCTCATCGGTCTCGGCGTTGAACGCACTGGCGTAGGCCAGGCCTGTGGATAAGCCGAGGGCACCGGCTTCGAGGCTCTCTTGCAGCTGCACGCGCATGGCGGCGATTTCATCCACTGAAGCGGTGCGGTGCAGGTCGTCCATATGGTTGCTGCGCAACGCAGTATGGCCGATCAGTGCGGCGACGTTAACCGCCGGATGAGCCTCTTCGACCGCCGCTCGATAGTCGCTGAAACGCGGATAAACAAACGCCGAAGCGCTGCCCAACAGGTTCATCGGGTCCGGCGGATCACTGCGCAACGTCACCGGCGACGCGCTGATACCACAGTTGCCGACAATCACCGTGGTCACACCCTGGCTGAGCTTGGGCAGCATCTGCGGCTGGCGGATCACCACGGTGTCATCGTGGGTGTGCACGTCGATAAAACCCGGCGCCAACACGCGTCCGCTCGCATCGATTTCATGCTCGGCCATCGCCGCCGACAAATCACCGATCGTCTCGATGCGCCCGTCGCGCAGCCCCACATCGGCCACATAACCTGGGGTGTTGCTGCCATCAATGATCAGCGCCTGGCGGATCAATGTGTCGTACTTCATATCAGTCTCCAAGCGGCAGGCTGTCGGGGCCGCCGCGATAATCGTCCAGGGCCAGCTTGATCCGGCGCAGGCGTTCCTGGTTGTCGTCCGGCAGGGCCAAGGCCAGCTCGGTGGCGAGCAGGTCGATGGCCAGCAGCATGCCGTAGCGCGCCGCGGTGGGCTTGTAGATAAAACTGGTTTCGGCCGGTTGCAGTGGTAGCAGCACATCGGCCAACTGCGCCAAGGGCGAATCCGCCAGGGTGATGGCGACGATGCGCGCGTCGTAGTTACGTGCCAGCGTCACCACGTCGAGCAACTCAGGGGTGAGGCCGGTCAGGGAGCACACAATCAGCGCATGCTCGGGCCCCAGCGTCGCCGCCGTGACGCGCATCATCACCGGGTCGTGGCAAGCGGCAATCGGATAACCCAGGCGCACCAGACGCACCTGCAACTCATCGCTGCACAGGCTCGACGGGCCGCCCATGCCGAACGCATGGATCATTCGCGCCTTGCCCAGCAGGTTGACCGCATCGACGAAACTCGCCTGGTTGAACCCCGACAAGTGCTGACGCAAGGTCCCCTCGATATCCCCCAGGATCTGCCGATGAAACGCCGACTGCTCCGGCAACCCCGCAGGGTCGAGGAAGCGGCTGCCGACGCCACTGGCCTGGGCCAATTGCAGGCGCAAATCCCGCAGATCCCGACACCCTACGCTGCGTGCAAAGCGTGACAAGGTGGCCGTGCTCACCTCGGCCCGTTGGGACAACGCCTCCAGGCTGGCCGACGCGGCAAAGCCCACGTCATCGAGCATCAGCTTGGCGATACGGCCTTCGCCGGCGCTGAAGGAGTCCTGGCGGGCGCGGATCTGGTAGAGGATGTCCATGGGGGGCTCCGGGTTACAAGATACAGGACAGACCATAGGTGAGACCGAAGGCGACCACCGATATCAGAGTCTCCAGCACGGTCCAAGTCTTGAAGGTCTGGATCACCGTCATATTGAAGTATTCCTTGATCAGCCAGAAGCCGCCGTCGTTCACGTGGGAAAAGATCACCGAACCCGCGCCGGTGGCCAGCACCAGCAATTCGGGGTGTGGATAACCCAGCCCCATCGCAACCGGCGCCACCACGCCGGACGCGGTGGTCATAGCGACGGTGGCCGAGCCCGTAGCAATACGCATCAACGCCGCAAACAGCCAGCCCATCACCAACGGCGACAGATGGAAAGCATGGGCCAGACCGAGAATTTCGTTGGTCACCCCCGCGTCCACCAAGATGCGATTCAAACCGCCGCCCGCGCCCACCAACAAAGTGATGCTCGCGGTCGGCGCCAGGCACTCATTGGTGAACTTGAGGATCGATTCGCGGTTGAAGCCTTGAGCGATCCCCAAGGTCCAGAAGCTCACCAAGGTCGCCACCAACAGCGCGATCACCGAGTTGCCGATAAACAACAGGAACTGATTGAAACCGGTGCCCGGCGTGGAAATCACATTGGCCCAACCGCCGATCATCATCAGCACCACCGGCAACAGGATGGTGCCCATGGTCAGCGCAAAACTCGGCAAGCGGGTGCGCGGCTCGCGCTCGATGAATTGGCGTTCCAGCGGGTTTTCTGCCGGCAAATGAATACGCGGCACGATGAATTTGGCGTAGACGGGACCGGCGATGATTGCCGTGGGGATACCGATCAGAATCGCGTAGAGCACGGTCTGCCCCACCGACGCGTTGTACGCCAGCACGGCCATCATCGCCGCCGGGTGCGGCGGCACCAGCGCATGCACCACCGACAGGCCAGCGACCATCGGCAAACCGACCATCAGGATCGATACGCCCACACGCCGCGCCACGGTAAAGGCAATCGGCACCAGCAGCACAAAACCGACCTCGAAAAACAGCGGCAGCCCCACCAGGAAGGCGATGCACACCATGGCCCAGTGCGCGTTACGCTCGCCAAAACGGTTGATCAACGTGCGCGCCACCTGCTCGGCACCGCCGGACTCGGCCATCATCTTGCCGAGCATGGTGCCCAGCGCTACCACCAGGGCGATATGCCCCAAGGTCTTGCCGACGCCCGCTTCATACGAGCCCATAATGGTGTCCGCCGGCATCCCGGCCATCAGCGCCAGGCCAATGGACACCAGGGTGATGACGATAAACGGGTTGAGCCGGTAACGTGCAATCAGCACGATCAAAGCAATGATGGCGATGGCAGCGTATGCCAATAGCCCGAAGCCCGGTGATGCGGCCATGCGGTACTCCTCGGAAAGGGTCACGTCGAATTGGTTGTGAAACTCATAAATCATTACCGAGGAGTATTTTCAATTTTTATGAAAGTAATTTTCGCCCACAGATAAGCGCTGTCGCGTTGGGATATGCCCAACGGTCGCCCATGAAAATTCGAGGGGTGTTCTTACATGAAGATCAGAAGATGCTGGAAACTCAAACGCCGCCATCGAGTCATAGAATGCGCCTCCCCTCATGCCCAGGAAAATCGAACATGATTCGCACCTCCCTCGCCGTCAGCGCTTTGTTTCTTGCCCTGTGCGGCACTGCGTCGGCCGCCGATAACGCGGCGTTGAAAAAATGCATGGACAGCGCCAACACGACCGCGGACATGGTCAATTGCAACGCCAAGGAAGCCAAGGTGCAGGACACGCGCCTGAACAAGGCCTACAAGACTGCCCTCGCCGCCCAGGAAGGTGCGCGCAAGCAGCAACTGCAAGACGTGCAGCGCCTGTGGATAAAATACCGTGATGCCAATTGCGGCTTCGCCGGCTCCGCGACCGGTGGCACCATCGACCAGGTCAACGGCTCCGCTTGCCTGCTGGACATGACCCAGACCCGCGCCCAGGAGTTGGAAGACCTGGTCGGGCCGTGATCACTTACTCATGATGGACCCGGGCGCGCTTGAGCAGCTTCTTGCAGCGCTCCGACAAATGCAGCACCCGCAGGTGCTTGCCGGCCTTGGTGTAACGCTCACGCAGGGTCATCAGCGCCGCAATGGCGGAATAGTCGACAAAGCTCAGGTGACGGCAATCCAGCGTCACCTGGGCCGGGTCGTTGGCCGGGTCGAACTGGTTGAGGAACGGCGTGGTCGAGGCAAAGAACAAGGTGCCATGCAAGCGATAGAGCTTGCTGCCATCGGCCTCCAGGTGTTCATCGGCATACAGCTCGCGCGCCTGTTGCCAGGCGAAGTTCAGCGCCGCAATCACGATCCCGCACAGCACGGCCGTGGCCAGGTCGGTGAACACAGTGATCACCGTCACCGCGATAATCACCAGCACGTCATTGAGCGGCACCTTGTTGATCACCCGCAAGGAGGCCCAGGCGAAGGTCTGCTGGGACACCACGAACATCACACCCACCAGCGCCGCCAGCGGGATCCGCTCGATAAACGGCGACAGGAACAGGATGAACAGCAGGATCATGACCCCGGCAAACACTCCGGAAAAACGCCCGCGCCCGCCCGAGCTGAGGTTGATCACGGTTTGCCCGATCATCGCGCAGCCGCCCATGCCGCCGAACAGGCCCGAGACCATATTCGCCGCGCCAAGGGCCACGCTTTCGCGGTCCGGGTAGCCACGGGTTTCGGTGATTTCATCGGTGAGGTTGAGGGTCAGCAGGGTTTCCAGCAGGCCGACCATGGCCATCAGGAACGCATAGGGCGCGATGATGCCGAGGGTTTCCAGGGTCCAGGGGATCTGCGGCAGGGCAAAGCTGGGGAGGCCACCAGCGATGTGGGCCATGTCGCCCAAGGTCCGAGTCGGCAAGCCCAGCAGGTACACCGCCAGGCCCACGCCGAGGATCGCCACCAATGCAGGTGGCACCGCGCGGGTGATGCGCGGCAGCAGGTAGACGATGGCCATGGTCACCAGCACCAGGCCGATCATCACGTAGAGCGGCGTGCCGCTGAGCCAGTGTTCACCGCTCTTGAAATGCTCCAACTGCGCCAGGGCGATAATGATCGCCAGGCCGTTGACGAACCCCAGCATTACCGGATGCGGCACCATGCGCACCAGCTTGCCCAGGCGCAGCAGGCCGAAGGCGACCATGATCAACCCGCCGAGCAATACCGTCGCCAGCAGGTATTCCACGCCGTGTTGCACCACCAGCGCCACGATCACCACCGCCATCGAGCCCGCCGCACCGGACACCATGCCGGGGCGGCCGCCAAACAATGCGGTCAGTGTGCAGATGATAAAGGCGCCATAGAGCCCCATCAGCGGGTTGAGGTGGGCCACCAGGGCAAAGGCGATGCATTCGGGCAGCAACGCAAACGACGTGGTGAGGCCGGCCAGGGCATCGGCGCGCAGACGGGTGAGGTTCATGAGGTACCAGGGTAATGCGGGGGATAAGGCGGGGAATGGTACGGAATTGACCGGGGCAGAACCAGATTTTTAAGGCGAGCTACACCCTGTGGTTGTGGTTACGGTTGTGGCTGTATCTGTGATTGTGGCGAGCGGGCTCGCCACAACAAGCCCTCTCGCCACAGGGAGACTTACACCATCTCGTTGCGAATCCACTCCACCACCGAAGTCCGCTTCGGCGCCCAGCCCAGCAGTTCACGGGCATGCTTGCCCCGCACCCGGCTGTTGGAGCCCAGGCCATAGTTGGCCATTTCATAGCCCCACTCGGCTTCGGCGTCGGCCAATGGCCAATCCTGCGGTTTGCCCAGGTTCAGGGCTTCAGCAATGGCGGTGGTCATGTCGATAAACGCCGCTTCGCTGCTTTCCACGAAGTAGAAGGTGCCCGGTACGTTCTGGGTCAGTGCCAGCAGGTACAGCGCCACCACGTCTTCGATGTGCACGTTGGACCAGATGTTCTGCCCGCTGCCCACATGGCGCACTACCCCACTCTTGCGCGCCTGCTTGAGCAAACGCGGCAATTGCACGCTGTCGCGCTTCACACCCAGGCTGTGACCGTAGATCAGCGTGTTGCAGATCACCGCCGAGTTCACGCCGTCGTTGGCCGCCGCCAGGATCAGGTTGTCGATGGCAACGCGTGCCGCCTTGTCGACGGTCGGCTCCGGCAGGTTGTCTTCAAAGTAGATGACATCGCTGGACTTGCCGCCCGACGCATCACCGACAATGCTTGAACCGCTGGTGTGCAGGAATGGCTTGTTCGAGCCCTTCAAGGCTGCCAGCAGGGTTTCCACGGCAGCGCGATGGTCGCTGCTCGCGGCATTGATCACCGCATCGGCCTTTTGCGCTTGCTCGGTCAATACAGCGGCGTCATCCAGGGTGCCGATCACTGGGGTAATACCCAATGCGGTCATCTCGGCCGCCTGCTCGGCGCTGCGCACCAGGCCGGTGACACTGTGACCAGCCTTGACCAGGCCGGTTGCGATGGAACCCCCGATAAAACCTGCTGCGCCGGTAACGAATACGTTCATGGAGACTGCTCCTGACTGGGTAAGTGATAGGACCAGTATCAAGGGCCGATCCCTGACGAATAAGCCCCTATTGCCCAATTCACTCTTGCGCGAAGGTCACGAATCAGCAGGCATACCGCGCCAGCTTGGCCTGCATGAAGTCGAGGAAACACTGGATGCGCAAGGCCAGCTGCGAGTTACGGTAGAACACCGCGTGGATCGGCTGGCGATAACCGCTGTTGAACGCTTCCAAGACTGGCACCAGGCGTCCGGCTTCGATGTCGTCGATGGTCATGAAGTTCGACAGGCAGCAGATGCCCTGCCCTTCCAGCGCCAAATGACGCACGGTTTCACCACTGGACGCGGCCACGCCGGGCTGGATCAACCAGCGGTCGCCCTCCACATGGCGCAGCGGCCAGTGGTTGAGGGTTTCAGTATGGGTGAACCCCAGCAAGGTGTGGTCCGCCAATTCGGCAACCGTGGTCGGCGTGCCGTATTGCTTGAGGTAGTCGGGGCTAGCGAGAATATGCAGCGGCGTACAGCCGAGCGCACGTGCGTGCAGAGTGGAGTCGGCCAACACACCGATGCGGATGGCGATGTCGGTACTCTGCTCCAGCAGGTCGATGATCAGGTCATCGCTGTTCAGCTCCAGCTGGATATCCGGGTAAAGACTGCGAAACTCCGCAATGTACGGCACGATCCCATGCAGCATAAAGGGCACCGCCGCATTGATGCGCAGGCGCCCCGCCGGTTTCTTCTGGCGTGACGACAGGCGTTCCTCCAGCTCATCCATCTGCGCCAGGATCACTTTGGCCTGTTCGAAGAAGTACTTGCCCTCCTCGGTCAGGTCCATGCGCCGCGTGGTGCGGTTGATCAGCGTGGTGTCGAGCTTGGCTTCCAGCCGCGACAAGGTGCGGCTGACCGCCGAGGGCGTTTGCCCGACTTGTTCTGCGGCAGCGGAAATCGAACCGCATTCAATCACGCTGACGAAGATCTGTAGCTCATCGGATCGGGCTTTCACAGGCGCTCCTCGTTATCGGTTCCCAGCAGCTTACACCGAGAAATTGAACACCTGCGCCAGATGCTGCTCATAGCGTGCTACGTCAGCCTCGATCGCCGGGCGCTTCATCACGTCCACGCACAAGAAGGTCGGCAGGCCGGTCATGCCAAGGAACTCGTTGGCCTTGTGGAACGGGAAGTACACCGCGTCCACGCCCTTGGCTTCGAAGAAGTCGGTCGGGTCGTCGAAGGCTTGCTGCGGCGCGTTCCAGGTCAGCGAGAGCATGTACTGCTTGCCCTGGATCAGGCCGCCGCTGCCGTACTTCTGCGACGAGTCGGAGCGCGTGCGACCGTCGCTGGCGTACAGGCTGCCGTGGCCTTCGGTGAAGACTTCGTCGATGTATTTCTTGACGATCCACGGCGCGCCCATCCACCAACCGGGCATCTGGTAGATGATCACGTCGGCCCAGAGGTATTTCGCCACTTCTTCGGCCACGTCGTAGCCTTCGTCGATGTGAGTGACTTTCACGTCGATACCGGCACGGTCCAGCACGGCCACGGCGGCGTCATGCAGGGTGCTGTTGTAGCGGCCATCGGAATGAGCGAATTTTTTGCCGCCGTTGAGCAGGAGGATTTTTTTCATGGGAGGGCATCCGTAAGGGTTAAAAATGTCTGCCGGCAGGCTATCGACATTGGCCCCTCGGAATAAGCGGCGGCACGGCAAAATACATTTGACCAGAAAGCACAAATGCACCACCAATTGTTAACCGCTGATCAGCAGATGCGCCCCCAGCAAGGCCATGCCAACGAAAAACACGCGCTTGAACAACACGGCACTGATGCGCTGACGCACCGCCTGGCCCAGCCACATGCCCAGCAGTGCCGGCACCAGCGCCAGCAGCGAGGCGTTGACCTCCCCGCCACCGAGCGTGCCGCGCCAGGCCAGCCCGGCGGCCAACGCCAGGGTGGAAACCGTGAACGACAGCCCCAGCGCCTGCACCAACTGATCACGGTTCAAGCCCAAGGCCTGCAGATAGGGCACGGCGGGAATCACGAACACGCCGGTCGCTGAAGTAATGACTCCCGTGACGATGCCGCACATAGGACCCAGCCAACGTTCAGTCTCAGGTTTTACCTTGAACGTCGGCAGGAACAATCCGCTGAGTGCATACACCAGCAACGCACCGCCCAACGCATGCCCCACCCAGCTTCCCCCGCTCATGCCCAGCCACAAGGTGCCCAACCCGGTACCGAGGAAGATCAGCAGCAACATCGGCCACAGGCGTTTGACCAATGCGCTCAAATGCCCGCCGAACGTCAGTTGCCACAGGTTGGTGATCGTCGACGGGATGATCAGCAAAGCCGCAGCCTGCGCCGGTAACATAGCCAGGCCGAGCAAGCCCATGGAGACTGTCGGCAAGCCCAGGCCGATCACACCCTTGACAGTGCCGGCCAGCACGAAGGTGCCGATCACCAGCAGCGTCATGGCGGGGCCGATGTCTTGGTAGAACGTGAGGAAGGTATTCATGGGGGGATTGTGCGGTTTTTCGGTGAGGTCGGAAATGCGCCATATACTGAGGCAGACTCTTGTTTTCCCTTAGGCTGGTGCCATGCACTTTGACTTGATCGACCTGCGCCTCTATCTGCACATCCTCGACACCGGCAACATCACCGCCGGTGCCGGGCGCAGCCATTTGTCCCTGGCCGCCGCGAGTGCGCGTATCCGGGCGATGGAGGCTTCGTTGGGTATCGAGTTCCTGGAGCGTAACCGCCGAGGTGTCACCCCAACGCCCGCCGGCAAAGCCCTGGCCCGCCACGCCCGCTTATTGCTGCAACAAGCCGAACACCTGCAGCAGGACCTGGCGGAGTACGCCAACGGCATCAAAGGCCAGGTGCGCCTGCTGTGCAACACCACCGCCCTCAGCGAATACCTGCCGGAACTGCTGGCGGACTTTCTGTGCGAGCACCCCAACCTCGATATCGACCTGCAGGAGCTGCCGAGCCTGCGCATCACCCAGGCCTTGCGCCAGGGCACGGCGGATATTGGGATCATCTCCGACGCAGTGGACACTCACGGTCTGCAGACTCTGCCCTTTCGCGACGACCCGCTGGTGCTGATCGCACCGCTGGATCATCCGTTCACCGCTGGGAGTTTTGTCGATAGCCTGCAACACGACTTTGTCGGCCTCGCCACTCACAGCGCGTTGACGGTTTATCTTGAAGAACAGGCACTGCACGCCGGCTTTCGTATGCAGACGCGCATCCGTGCCGAAGGGTTTGATGGGGTTATTCGCATGGTCGCCCGCGGCGCTGGCCTGGGTATCGTGCCCCAGGCCGCGCTGGAACGTTGGCCGCTGGAACCCAGCGTCAAGGCCCACCCTCTGCAAGAGGAGTGGGCCTGTAGGAAACTGCTGTTATGTGCGCGTTCGTTCGAACAACTGCCCGGTTATGCCAAGGCCTTGTTCGATGCCTTGGCCCTGCCCTTGCGGAAGAACCCGTAATACACCGCCGACAGAATCAGCAGAAACGGCACGCCAAACACCAGTGTCATCTTGAATGCCTCGGTGAAATACGTAGTGATCATCACCGCGCCCATCAGCACCAGCCCCAGCAACGTGCTGTAGGGAAACAGCCGCAGTTGGAACGACAATTTCGGCCCACCGTGACGCTTGCGGTAGCGCCGGAAGAACAGGTGCGTGAGGAAGATCATGAACCAGGTGAAGATAGCGCCAAACATCGAGATCGCCATCATCAGGGTGAACGAGCTTTCCGGGTACACCACGTTCAGCAACGTCGCCAGCGCAATGCCCGAACTGGACAGCAGCAACGCGTTCAACGGGATGCCGCTCTTGCTCAACGCGCCCATGGACTTGGGGGCAAAGCCGGCGCGGGACAGGCTGAACATCATGCGGGTGGTGATGTAGAGCTGGCTGTTCATCGCCGAGAGCGCGGCGATCAGGATCACGAAGTTCATCACGCCGGTCGCACCGGGAATGCCGATGGTCTGCATCACCGTGACGAACGGGCTCTGGGTCTGCCCGGCCTGGTTCCACGGCACGATGGCCAGCATCAGCGCCAGGGTCAGCAGGTAAAACACCACCAGGCGCACGATGGTCGCACGGAAGGCTTTCTTCACCGCCTGTTCCGGGTCGGCGGCTTCACCGGCGGCCACGGCGATCATCTCCACACTCAAATAGCTGAAGATCGACACGATCACCGCCATCCACATGCCGCTCAGGCCATGGGGGAAAAAGCCGTCGTGGGCCGTGTAGTTCTGCACGCCATACTCCGGGTTGCCGG
This sequence comes from Pseudomonas sp. FH1, assembly GCF_000510895.2. Taxonomy (NCBI): domain Bacteria; kingdom Pseudomonadati; phylum Pseudomonadota; class Gammaproteobacteria; order Pseudomonadales; family Pseudomonadaceae; genus Pseudomonas; species Pseudomonas sp. FH1. The sequence continues at coordinate 17,836 of NZ_AOHM01000001.1, read as the reverse complement.
AGCCGAATACCACGTACACGGCAAGGATGATGAAGCCGACAATCGCACTGATCTTGATCGTCGAAAACCAGTATTCGAAGTTGCCAAACGTCTTCACGCTGATCGCATTGAGCAGGATCAACACGCTGGAAAACGACACGATCCACACCCATTCCGGCACGTTGGCGAACCAGTACTTCATGTACATCGCCACCGCCGTGACCTCGGCGCCCACCGCCAACACAATCGCCGCCCAGTAGGCATAACGCACCAGGAACCCGGCGAGCGGGCTGATGTAGAACTCGGCATAGGCACCGAAGGAGCCCGAGGTGGAATGGGCCACCGTCATCTCCGCCAGGCACCCCATCAACAGCAAGGTGATCAATGCGCCGATGGCGTAGCTCACCAAGACACTGGGCCCGGCATAACCGATGGCGTAGGCGCTGCCCATGAACAGCCCGGTGCCAATGGCGCCGCCGATGGCGATCATGCTCATCTGGCCGGAAGTGAGCTGGCGCCGCAGGCCCAGTTCGCGGTGGGTGATCTCTGCAAAGCCGTTGTCTGGCGTGGTCACGTGGTGTGCCCCTTTATTATTGTGATTGCACAGGTGGTCGGTAGGTGTGTCAGGTGACGCTGTTGCGGACTTTGAATTGCGGCTGGTCCCAGGTGTGGTTGTCGAGGATGTCGCCAAGGATTTCCACAGCGTCAAACACCTCGGTAAAGCTCGTGTACAACGGCGTAAAACCAAACCGCATGATGCGCGGCTCACGGTAATCACCGATCACCCCACGGGCGATCAAGGCCTGGATCACCGCGTAGCCTTCGGGGTGTTCAAAGCTCACATGGCTGCCACGTCTGGCGTGCTCACGTGGGGTGATCAACTTCAAGTCATGGGCAGCGCAACGGGCTTCGACCAACGCGATAAACAGGTCGGTCAACGCCAGGGACTTGCTGCGCAAACTCGCCATATCGGTCTGGGCAAAAATCTCCAGACCGCACTCCACCATGGCCAGCGAAGTGATCGGTTGAGTGCCGCACAGGTAACGGGCGACACCGGCACTCGGTGCATACGTCGACTCCATGGCGAACTGCCGGGTATGCCCGAACCAGCCCGACAACGGCTGACGCACCACATCTACCAACGCCGGGCTCACCCACACAAACGCCTGGGAACCCGGGCCACCGTTGAGGTACTTGTAGGTGCAGCCGATCGCATAATCGGCGCCGGCCTGATGCAGGTCGATGGGCACAGCGCCTGCCGAATGCGCCAGGTCCCAGAGGCTCAGCGCGCCACACTCATGGCTCAAGGCGGTCAGCGCCTGCATGTCGTACATGTAGCCGGTCTTGTAATTGACGTGGGTGAGCATCACCACCGCCACGTCCTGATCGACCGCCTGGGGCAGTTCGTCCGGGCTGTTCACCAGGCGCAGGGAATAGCCCTGTTGCAGCAGTTCAGCCAAGCCTTCTGCGATGTACAAGTCGGTAGGGAAGTTGCTCGCCTCGCTGACGATCACCTTGCGATGCGGCTGGCGTTGACGCTGCACGGTCAATGCGGCGCTCAGCACCTTGAACAGGTTGATCGAGGTGGTATCGGTGATCACCACTTCGTTGTCACGCGCACCAATCAACGGCGCCAGGCGATTGCCCAGGCGCTGGGACAAATCCGCCCAGCCGGCGCTGTTCCAGCTGCGGATCAGCCCGTTGCCCCACTCTTCGGCAATCACCGCCTGCGCCCGCGCCAACGCCGCCACCGGGCGGGCGCCGAGCGAGTTGCCGTCGAGGTAGATCACGCCCTCCGGCAAGGCGAACTGGCTGCGCAACGGTGCCAGCGGGTCCTGGGCGTCGAGGGCTTGGCAATGGCTTCGAGGGGTCATGGGCGATCCTGGTTTTTATAAGTAAGAATGGACCAAATAATGAACGAAGTTTTAGAGAATTTTCGTGCAAAGTGAGTAGCAACAGGCTAATTAAGCTGTAGGAAATTCGAATTTAACCCCCAATCACGCGGATTTATTCTAACCATGATTCTCGACGCCACCGACCTGCGCCTCCTGCATTTCCTGCAACAGGATGGCCGCATCAGCAACCAGGAACTGGCGGAAAAAGTCGCACTGTCGCCGTCCGCCTGCCTGCGCCGTTTGCGCTTGCTGGAGAGCGAGGGAATCATCAGCGGCTACCGCGCAGTGCTGAATGCGGAGCAATTGGGGATCGAGCTGGAGGCCATCGTCCACCTGTCGTTACGCCAGGATGTGGAGGATTGGCATGAGACGTTCATCAAGAAAGTGCAGGGCTGGCCGGAAGTGGCCAGCGCCTACGTGATCACCGGCGCCAGCAACTATGTGCTGCGGGTGCAGGCCCGCAACCTCAAGCATTTTTCGGACTTTATCGTGAACCACCTGAACCGCACGGCGGGGGTGATGGATATACGCTCGGAGATTGTGCTGCAGAAGATCAAGGATCGGGATGAGGTGTTGGACCTGGTCATCCGCAAATAGCGGCAACACCACCGCACTCTGTGGGAGCTGGCTTGCCTGCGATGACGGTGGTGAATGCACCATTGCTATCGCAGGCAAGCCAGCTCCCACATTTTTAACCGCGTTTAGTCCTCAAGGGCGCGCACGCGCTGCATGCGCTTTTGCTCTACCGGCGCATCCGCCACTTGCAACTCAAAGTCGAAATCAATCTGCGCAAACCGCCCTTCCACGCCAAACTCTCGCGCCAACTGCGGATCTTCACTGAAGCGAATCTCGGCGATCAACTCATCCCGCGTCGCATAGGCAAAATCATCATGCAGGTACGGGTCATCCGACAGGTTGATCTGCGTGGTCAGGTGTCGATGCCCCGGCGCCGAAATGAAGAAGTGAATATGCGCCGGCCGCTGCCCGTGGCGCCCCAGTTGATCGAGCAGTTGCTGGGTCGGCCCGGTCGGCGGGCAGCCGTAGCCCGACGGCACGATACTGCGAAACCGGTAGTTGCCCTGAGCATCGGTCTCGATGCGCCGGCGCAGGTTGAACTCGGACTGCGTGGGATCGAACCACGAATAGGTGCCACCGGTATTGGCCTGCCACACGTCCACAATCGCCCCCGCCAGCGGCTTGCCCTCGGTGTCGCGTACTTGCCCGCGCATGAACAGCGGCACCGCGTCGTCCTTGCCATCATCCAGTCGCGCCTCATACTTCGACAGCGGCGCACCGGCCACATACAACGGGCCTTCGATGGTGCGCGGTGTGCCGCCGGATTTGCCGGCTTCCTCGTCGGCGGCGTCCATCAACAGGTCGAGGTAATGCTCCAGGCCCAGCCCGGCGGCGAGCAAGCCAGCTTCCTGGTTCTTGCCCAAGTCGTTCAGATAGTTGACCGCCTTCCAGAACTCTTCCGGGGTCACTTCCAGGTCTTCGATGATGTTCACGGTGTCGCGCAGGATCCGGTAGATCAGCGCCTTGGTACGCGGGTTACCGCCGTCATTGAGGTTGCCGCTGGCTTCTTCGAGAAACTGTTGGGCATGGGCAGTCTGGGACAGTCGGATGGACATGGTGCATTCCTCATCTTGTAGTTATTAGGGTGAAAACCGGCTTAGCGGTCATCCTCATGGATCGACGACGGGTGACGGCACAGGGCATTCACTTCGATGGCCATGTAGGGAAAGAGCGGCAGTTGCATCAACACATCGTGCAGGTCCTGCACGCTGTCGACATCGAACACGCTGTAGTTCGCGTAATGCCCGGCGATGCGCCACAGGTGGCGCCATTTGCCTTGCTGTTGCAGGCGCTGCGCCAAGGCTTTTTCTTCGGCCTTGAGCGCAGCGGCGCGCTCGGGATTCATATCGAGGGGCAGGTTCACGGTCATTTTTACGTGGAACAACATGGCAGGCGCCTCTTAGTGTTTGTCACGACGGAAGAACGCCAGGCGCTCTTCATCGATGGCCAGGCCCAGGCCCGGTGCGGTGGAAACATGCAGCTGGAAATCGCGGTACACCGGCGGTTCGGTGAGGATGTCTTCGGTGAGCAACAACGGGCCGAACAACTCGGTGCCCCATGCCAGTTTGTTCAGCGTGAGAAAGGCATGGGCCGAGGCCAGGGTGCCGATGCCGCCTTCGAGCATGGTGCCGCCGTACAGGCCGATGCCCGCCGCTTCGGCAATGGCGGCCGTACGCAGTACGGCGCGCGGGCCGCCGTTCTTGGCGATCTTCAACGCAAACACCGAGGCCGCACCTTCGCGGGCCAGGTTGAAGGCATCCTCGACACATTCGATGGACTCATCCGCCATGATCGGCGCCGGGCTCGACAGGTTGAGCCGCACCATGCCGCCACGGTTGTTGCGGGAGATGGGTTGTTCGATCAGGTCGATGCCGTTGTCGCCGAGCACCTTGCAGGCACGCAGTGCCACCGCCTCATCCCAGGCCTGGTTGACGTCGACGCGCACACTGGCGCGGTCGCCCAGGGCTTTTTTGATCGCGATCACATGGGCCAGGTCGTGGCTGACTTCACCGGCGCCGATCTTCAATTTGAAAATGCGGTGGCGGCGCAGGTCGAGCATCTTTTCCGCTTCGGCAATGTCCTTTTCCGTGTTGCCGCTGGCCAGGGTCCAGGCCACTGGCAAGGCATCGCGCACACGGCCGCCGAGCAGTTCGCTGACCGGCAGGTTCAAGCGTTTGCCCAGGGCATCGAGCAAGGCGCTTTCGATCCCGGACCTGGCAAAGGTGTTGCCGCGAATGCTGCGTTCCAGGCGCAACATGGCCGCGTTGATATTGCTCGCGTCCTGGCCGATCAGCAGCGGCGCGAAGTGGCGGTCGATGTTGACCTTGATGCTATCAGGGCTTTCATTGCCGTAGCTCAGGCCGCCAATGGTGGTGGCTTCACCGATGCCTTCGATACCGTCGGCGCAACGCAGGCGGATGATCACCAAGGTCTGGTTTTGCATCGTGTGCATCGCCAGCTTGTGCGGGCGAATGGTGGGGAGGTCGACGATGATCGTGTCGATCGACTCGATGGCGCAAATCGGCATGGCTATACCCGTTGGGTTCTTTTTAGGTTTGAGCCGATTCTGTGCCGTATTTTTAAAGGCTTCCAATATAGAATGGGTCTGAAGCAATACCCTCAAGGTATGAAAGGAGTGGTTATGGAATTGCGTCATCTGCGCTATTTCCAGGTGCTGGGGGAAACCCTCAACTTCACCCGCGCCGCCGAACGTTTGCACATCGCCCAGCCGCCGTTGAGCCGGCAGATCCAGCAATTGGAAGATGAGTTGGGGGTGATCCTGCTGGAGCGTGGCCGACCGTTGCGGCTGACCGAAGCCGGGCGGTTCTTCTATGAGCATGCCAACGTGCTGCTGGAACAACTGAGCAAGGTCTGCGACAACACCCGGCGCATCGGCCAAGGCGAGAAGACTTGGCTGGGCATCGGCTTTGCGCCCTCGACCCTGTATGGCGTGCTGCCGGAACTGATCCGCCGGCTGCGCACCCATGAGGCGCTGGAGCTGGAGTTGGGGCTGGCGGAAATGACCACCTTGCAGCAGGTCGAAGCGCTCAAGGCCGGGCGCATCGACGTGGGGTTCGGGCGGATTCGCATCGACGACCCGGCCATCGTCCAGCGCGTTTTGGTGGAGGATCGGCTGGTTGCCGTGCTGCCTGCAGGCCACCCGTTGCTCGATGCGCCCGCCACCCTCGCCCAACTGGCCGCCGAGCCCTTTGTGCTCTACCCCGGCAACCCGCGCCCCAGCTACGCCGACCATGTGATCGCGCTGTTCGACGCCCATGGCCTGAGCCTTAAGGTGGCGCAGTGGACCAACGAATTGCAGACCGCCATTGGCCTGGTCGGCGCCGGCATGGGCGTGACGCTGGTGCCCGCCTCGGTGCAAGTGCTGCACCGTGCGGACATCGGCTACACGCCGGTGGTGGAGGCCACGGCAACCTCGCCGATCATCCTCAGCCGACGGGTGAATGACCAGTCGCCGGGGCTCAGTCATTGCCTGCAACTGGTGGAAGAGTTGATCTAGCCACGCAGGCGCCGGGCATCATTACGCTGCAGGGTCTGGCTCGGAGACTCATCGAACAACTTGCGATACTCCGCCGAAAACCGCCCAAGGTGGGTAAAGCCCCAGCCCAGGGCAATCTCGGAGATGGTGCTGGTGGAGCCCTGTTCAAGGATGGCCTGGCGCACCGCAGAGAGCCGATGCTTTTTCAAATAGGCCATCGGTGACAGCGCAAAGTATTTGCGAAAGGCATCAAACAACTTGAACCGCGATACGCCGGCCGCGGCCTCCAGGTCTTCCAGATGCACGGCGTCCCGAGCATTGTCGTGGATGTACTGGCGCGCACGGATCAGGTAATGCGGCAGTTTCACACCGAGGACATCGCGCAGCTCTTCGGAGTAATTGTTCGGCTGGGCCAGGATCAGGCCCTTGATCAGCGAGCTTTCCAGGTCACGGGAAAACGCCGGTTGCTCATACAATTCACTGCCGTGTTCCAACTCCGCGATGAAGTAGCGTGCCATGCGCCACCACGCCGCCGAAGCGCCGTCCACCGCGTCCATCACCGACTCAAAGCGCAGCGGCGCCTCAATCGGCCGTTGCAGCAAACCTTCCAGCGACTCACTCATCGCCGCCCGCGTGATCACCACCTGCACCTTGCGACAGTCGCCGGAAATCGCCAGCACCTGATGCTCGTTGGGCGAGATGATCACGCCCTGGTCGCGGTTGGAGCTCAGGCGCTCACCGTTCTTGCTCAACTCCTGCTCGCCCACCAACGGCAGGCTCAGGCTGTAGCTGCTGAAGTGCTCCGCGTCTTCGATGTCGATGGTCACGTCGGTGCCGTATTCGATCACGCCCAAGGTGGTGGCGCGAGACTTGAACATGTTGGCACTGTGGTGGAAACGCAGGCGCTCGGGCGTGGCGGTGGCCAGGCGATGGGGCCCGCAGATGCCGGACATCCAGCTGCGTGCGCCCTCCAGGTCGAAGCGTTGAATCGTTTGGCTGCTCATCAGGGTGCACCCACGGCGGTTAGGCTGTTGCGCGCTCTGGCGGCGCGTCGTTGTTGTTCGACAGCAAATAATGCGCCACGCCGGCGCAATCGCCAGCGGATGGATAGCAAGGGTCGATTAAGTGGATAAGACGCTTACTTTTTCGACCCTTGCCCTGCCAGACAGTAGCGCATCCCGTCACCGCTGCGCACCGGGTTGGGTATTTGCTGCCCAATTATCCGGCGCAGGTTCCCCCACTAAGCGGATAGCCCGCGCCCTGCCCCGCTGCCTCTAATAAACCACCGATTAGCCCTATCAAAAGGTGCCTCCCATGAGTGGTGCAAGAAGCGTCGAGCAGTGGAAAACATTTATCGAAGGTTGTCTGGATTTTCGCCCGGCGGATGCAGTGTTCCGCATCGCCCGTGACATGTTCACCGAGCCGGAACTGTTCGATCTGGAGATGGAACTGATCTTCGAAAAGAACTGGATCTACGCCTGCCACGAAAGCGAACTGGCCAATAACCACGACTTCGTGACGATGCGCGCCGGGCGCCAGCCAATGATCATCACCCGCGACGGCGAAGGCCACCTCAACGCGCTGATCAACGCCTGCCAGCATCGCGGCACAACCTTGACGCGGGTCGGCAAGGGCAACCAGTCCACCTTCACCTGCCCGTTCCATGCCTGGTGCTACAAGAGCGATGGCCGGCTGGTGAAGGTCAAGGCGCCGGGGGAATACCCGGAGGGTTTCGACAAGGCGACGCGCGGGCTGAAAAAAGCCCGCATCGAGAGCTACAAAGGCTTCGTGTTCATCAGCCTGGATGTGGCAGGCACCGACAGCCTGGAAGACTTCCTGGGCGACGCCAAAGTGTTCTTCGACATGATGGTCGCCCAGTCCGCTACCGGTGAGTTGGAGGTATTGCCGGGCAAATCCGCCTACACCTACGACGGCAACTGGAAGCTGCAAAACGAGAACGGCCTGGACGGTTATCACGTCAGCACCGTGCACTACAACTACGTGGCCACGGTGCAGCATCGCCAGCAGGTGAACACCGAGAACGGTACCGGCGCAGGCAGCACCCTCGATTACAGCAAGCTTGGCGCGGGTGACGCCAACACCGATGACGGCTGGTTTGCCTTCAACAATGGTCACAGTGTGTTGTTCAGCGACATGCCCAACCCCAGCGTGCGCTCCGGCTACGCCACGATCATGCCGCGCCTGGTGGAAGAACACGGCCAGCCAAAGGCCGAGTGGATGATGCACCGCCTGCGCAACCTGAATATCTACCCCAGCCTGTTCTTCCTCGACCAGATCAGCTCGCAGCTGCGCATTATCCGCCCGGTGGCGTGGAACAAAACCGAGATCATCAGCCAGTGCCTGGGGGTGAAGGGTGAATCCGACGCGGATCGCGAAAACCGTATTCGTCAGTTCGAGGACTTTTTCAACGTGTCGGGCATGGGCACACCGGATGACCTGGTGGAATTTCGCGAAGCCCAACGCGGCTTCCAGGGCCGCCTGGAACGTTGGAGCGACATCTCACGGGGCAGCCATCGCTGGGAAACCGGCCCCACGCCCAACAGCGAAGCCATCGGCATCCAACCGGCCATGACCGGCACCGAATTCACCCATGAAGGCCTCTACGTGAACCAGCATCGCAACTGGCAGCAGTTCCTGCTCAAGGGCCTGGACAGACAAGCACTGACATTGCGGGAGGTGAAGTGATGAATGCGCAACTGCAGTACCAGATCGAGCAGTTCTTCTACCGCAAATCCGAGCTGTGCGACGCCCAGGACTGGGACGCCTATGTGCAGCTGTTCGACCCGCAGAGCGAGTTCCACCTGCCGCAGTGGGACTCGGAACACGTCTACACCCGTGATCCCAAGCGCGAGATGTCGTTGATCTACTACGCCAACCGCTCGGGCCTGGAAGACCGTGTGTTCCGTTTGCGCACCGGCAAAGCCGCGTCGGCGACACCGATGCCGCGCACCTTGCACCTGATCAATAACGTGCGCGTGGCGGAGCAGGCGGAGGGAACGCTGGAGGTGCGGCTGAACTGGCACACGTTGTTTTACCGACTGGCTACGTCAGAGCAGTTCTACGGACATGCGACCTACAGCCTCAAGCCGAATGGCGACAGTTGGTTGATCACCCGCAAGCATGCGTTGCTGCTCAACGACACCATCAACTCGGTGCTGGATTTCTATCACCTCTAACCCAGCACATCACACCTTGTGGCGAGGGAGCTTGCTCCCGCTGGGCTGCGTAGCGGCCCCAAAATCTTGTGAGCGCTGCGCACTCCAGCGGGAGCAAGCTCCCTCGCCACAAGTTATGCGCCAGCAATACATGCGTGGAGTTTCGCGAATGAATCACAAAGTAGCCTTCAGTTTTGCCGACGGCAAAACCCTGTTTTTCCCGGTGGGCTCCCATGAAATCCTGCTGGATGCAGCGCTGCGCAACGGCATCAAGATCCCACTGGATTGCCGTGAAGGTGTGTGCGGCACCTGCCAGGGCCGTTGCGAATCCGGCGATTACAGCCAGGACTATGTCGACGAAGAGGCGCTGTCCAGCCTCGACCTGCAACAGCGCAAGATGCTCAGTTGCCAGACGCGGGTGAAGTCCGACGCGACGTTCTATTTCGACTTTGATTCGAGTCTGTGCAACGCGCCGGGGCCGGTTCGGGTCAAGGGCAGCGTGAGCGCGGTGGAGCAGGTGTCGGCCAGCACGGCGATCCTGCAGGTGCAGTTGGATCAGGCGCTGGACTTTCTGCCGGGCCAATATGCCCGCCTAGCGGTGCCTGGCACGGACAGTTGGCGGTCCTATTCTTTCGCCAACCTGCCGGGCAATCACCTGCAATTTTTAGTGCGCCTGTTGCCCGATGGGGTGATGAGCAACTACCTGCGCGAGCGTTGCCAAGTGGGCGATGAGCTGTTGATGGAAGCGCCCCTTGGCGCCTTCTACCTGCGCCACGTCACCCAGCCATTGGTACTGGTGGCGGGTGGCACGGGGTTATCGGCCTTGCTGGGCATGCTCGATGAACTGGCCGCCAAGGGTTGTGACCAACCGGTGCACCTGTATTACGGCGTGCGCGGTGCCGAAGACTTGTGCGAAGCGGCGCGTATCCAGGGTTATGCTGCAAAAATTCCGAAGTTCCGCTACACCGAAGTCCTCAGCGCACCTTCAGAGGATTGGCCCGGCAAGCGCGGCTACCTCACTGAGCATTTTGACCTGGCCGAATTGCGGGACAGTTCGGCGGATATGTACCTGTGCGGCCCCCCTCCAATGGTCGAATCCATCCAGCAATGGCTGGCGGATCAGGCACTTGATGGCGTTCAGCTGTATTACGAAAAGTTTACGCAGAGTAATATCTGACCCTCAGTACTTCTGAGGGGCTGATGCGGCGTGCACTCAACCCTGAGAAAAACAAGTAGAAGGGAATGTTAATGGCGGATGACATGGTTAACCCGGTAGGCCTCAGGCGTGGCTTGAAGAACCGGCACATTCAGCTGATCGCCTTGGGAGGGGCGATCGGCACGGGGTTGTTCCTCGGCTCGGCCGGGGTGCTCAAGTCGGCGGGGCCGTCGATGATCCTGGGCTACGCGATTGCCGGTTTCATCGCGTTCCTGATCATGCGCCAGCTCGGCGAAATGATCGTTGAAGAGCCGGTGGCCGGTTCCTTCAGCCACTTCGCGCACAAATACTGGGGCGGCTACGCGGGCTTCCTGGCGGGTTGGAACTACTGGGTACTCTACGTGCTGGTGGGCATGGCCGAACTGACGGCGGTGGGCAAGTACATCCAGTTCTGGTGGCCGGAGATCCCGACCTGGGTCAGTGCACTGGTGTTCTTTGTCGCGGTGAACCTGATCAACACCCTGAACGTGAAGTTCTTCGGTGAGGCCGAGTTCTGGTTCGCGATCATCAAGGTGGTGGCGATTGTCGGCATGATCGTGCTCGGCTGCTACCTGCTGTTCAGCGGCACCGGCGGCCCACAAGCCTCGGTCAGCAACCTGTGGAGCCACGGCGGGTTCTTCCCGAATGGCGGCATGGGGCTGTTGATGTCCATGGCGTTCATCATGTTCTCGTTCGGTGGCCTGGAGCTGGTGGGCATCACTGCCGCCGAAGCCAGCGAGCCGCGCAAGGTGATCCCGAAGGCGATCAACCAGGTGGTCTACCGGATCCTGATTTTCTACGTCGGCGCCCTGACCGTACTGCTGTCGCTGTACCCGTGGGACCAGTTGCTGCAAACCCTCGGCGCCTCGGGCGATGCCTACAGCGGTAGCCCGTTCGTGCAGATCTTCTCGCTGATCGGCAACGACACCGCCGCGCACATCCTCAACTTCGTGGTGCTGACCGCGGCGTTGTCGGTGTACAACAGCGGCGTGTACTGCAACAGCCGCATGCTGTTCGGCCTGGCCGAGCAAGGCGATGCACCGAAATCGCTGATGAAGCTGAACAAGCAAGGTGTGCCGATCCGCGCCCTGGCGATTTCGGCGCTGGTGACGATGCTGTGCGTGGTGGTCAACTACGTGGCACCGCAGAGCGCGCTGGAACTGCTGTTCGCGCTGGTGGTTGCCTCACTGATGATCAACTGGGCGCTGATCAGCATCACCCACATCAAGTTCCGCAAAGCCATGGGCGAACAAGGCCTGACGCCATCGTTCAAGACCTTCTGGTTCCCGTTCAGCAACTACCTGTGCCTGGCGTTCATGGTGATGATCATCAGCGTGATGCTGGCGATTCCGGGCATCAGCGAGTCGGTGTATGCGATGCCGGTGTGGGTGGGGATTATCTACATTGCCTACCGGTTGCGGGTCAGAAAGGCCAAGATGGCAGTCGCCTGATTACTGACTGACAGCCAATAAAAAGCCCCGGAATTCCAGGGCTTTTTGTTTAGAGCGTTGAGCGTACTCGCCACAGCTCTGGGAACAGCACGGTATCTAGCATCTTGCGCAAATACCCCACCCCTTCCGTGCCACCGGTTCCCGGCTGAAAGCCGATAATCCGCTCGACCGTGGTCACATGGCGGAAGCGCCACTGACGGAACGAGTCCTCCAGGTCGATAAACTTTTCGGCCAACTGATACAAATCCCAATACCGGCTCGGATTGCGATACACCTCGCGCCACGCCGCCTCCACCGATTCATCGTGAACCGTCGCCGCCGTCGGGTCGCGCTCGGCGCGTTTCGGATCAATCGCCAGACCCGCCTTGACCATCAGGTTGATCGCCTCGTCATACAGCGACGGCGTGGCAATCGCCACTTTCAACTCGTTCAACAGCTCTGGCCGATGGGCGTGGGGCCGCAACAGCGCCGCGCTTTTATTGCCGAGGATAAATTCGATCTCACGGTACTGGAACGACTGAAACCCCGACGACTGCCCCAGGAACGGGCGGATCGACTTGTACTCCGACGGCGTCATCGTCGCCAGCACCGCCCAGGCGTGCACCAGTTGATCGAAGATCCGCGACACCCGCGCCAGCATCTTGAACGCCGGCGGCAGCTCGCCCAGGCGCACGTGTTCGCGGGCGGCCTTGAGTTCGTGGAGCATCAGTTTCATCCACAGCTCGGAGGTCTGGTGCTGGATGATGAAGAGCATTTCGTTGTGGTCCGGCGACAGCGGATGCTGGGCGCTGAGGACTTTGCCCAGGTCCAGGTAATCGCCGTAGCTCATGGACTCGGAAAAATTCAGTTCGGCGTTATGCCATTCTTCAGGCGGCTGGTAGTCAGCAGAGAAAGGACATTGGCTCATCGCGTGGGCTCCTTGAGCGGGCGCAAGATTGCGCGGACCGGGCTGGCATCGAGGTTGGCAAACCGCAGCGGCAGTGCGATCAATTCATAGTCGCCCTCCGGTACGTCATCGAGCACGATGCCTTCGAGAATCGCCATGCCATGACGGGCCACGGCGTTGTGGGAATCCATGGTCTTGGACTGCTGCGGGTCCAGGGATGGCGTATCGATGCCGATCAAGCGCACACCCAGGCTGGCTAGCAGCTCGATGGTTTGCGGAGCGATGGCGGTGAAATTCGAATCCCATTCAGTCAGCGGCGCTTGTGGATAAGTGCGCAGCAGCACGCGCTCGGGCAAGTTATCCACACGGCCTTCCAACTGATGCGGCTGCACCAGCGCACCGCTGTCCAGACAATGCAGCACCCGGCATGGCCCCAGGTACACATCCAACGACACCTCGCCAATCGGCGCGCCGTCCGCGCTGTAATGCAGCGGCGCATCCACGTGGGCGCCGGTATGTGGGGATAGCGTGATACGCCCGACATTCACCGGACACTCCGGGCCAAACTGCCACACGCGCTCTTCCTGGAACGGCGTATCCCCCGGCCAGGTCGGGGTCGCCGTACTCAAGGGCGGGCTGATATCCCACCACGTTTTTATTGGGTTCATTTCAAGGCTCTCGGCGGTTACTGGGGTGAATGATACGAGGGCCTGCTGCGAATTTTCTTGCGAACTCTGGCGCGAAGCGGGAAATCTTTCGCACTTACTGCGAGGAAATGGCGGATTGGCGATGGGTTATATCAAATAAACACCGCTGCGCTTCTGGGCATCCCGATGTCGAGTTCAGACCACTGACCCAACGCCCAAGGCCTTAGGGTGGATCTTTCCATTCCCTGCCCTGGAGACATCATGTCCAAGCCCATCACCGTACTGCGCGACACCCATCCCCTGCCGGTCCTGGACGCCTGCAAATGGGAAAAGCTCGAAGGCGACCCGCACACCGTCAACCTCAACGCCTACACCAGCGAAGACGGCAGCAAGATCATGGGCACCTGGATCTGCACCCCGGGCAAGTGGTACGTGGACTACGTGAAGTGGGAATACTGCCACTTCCAGGAAGGCTACTGCATCATCACCCCGGAAGGCCTGGAGCCGATTCACTTGCGGGCTGGGGATATCTTTGTGGTGGAGCCGGGGATGAAGGGGACGTGGGAAGTGGTCGAGACGGTGCGTAAGTATTTTGTGTTTGCTTGAGCCCTCTCTAACGCTCGCCACTCAACCTGTGGCGAGCGGGCTTGCCCCGCTCGCCACAGTAAGCGTTGTTACAACCTTATTTGGGCTTGCGATAGCTGTTGATAATCGCCGAGAAGTCCTTGCCCCCTTCCCCACGCTGGCTCATCGACTGATACAACTGCTGGGCCACAGCGCCCAGAATCACGGGTTGCTTGGCCTGACGCGCCGCTTCGGTGGCCAAGCCCAAATCCTTGAGCATCAGGTCAGCACCAAACCCACCGGTGTACCCCCGCGACGAGGGCGCGGTTTCGATGACGCCCGGCCATGGGTTGTAGGTGTCGGAACTCCAGCAACGCCCGGTCGAGCTGTTGATGATCCCCGCCAGCACTTGCGTGTCGATGCCCAGCGCATCGCCCAACGCCATGGCTTCACTGACGCCGACCATGCTGATCCCCAGCAGCAGGTTGTTGCAGATCTTGGCGATTTGCCCAGTGCCGACCTCACCGCAATGCACGATGTTGCGGCCCATCTGCGCCAGCACCGGCTGCAGGGTGGCGAACAGTTCGGGGGTGGCGCCGACCATGAAGGTCAGCGTCCCTGCGGCGGCGCCGCCGGTGCCGCCGGAGACGGGGGCGTCGGCCACGGTCACACCTTGCTTGGCCGCCGCAGCCGCCACATCGCGAATGGTCTGCGGGTCGATGGTGCTGCAATCCACCGCTGGTACGCCTGGGCCGATGCCGGCCAGTACACCGTCTTCATTCAGCCACACGCTGCGCACATGGGCAGCAGCGGGCAGCATGGTGATCACCAGTTCAGCGCCCGTGGCCGCATCACGCGGTGAATCGCTGATGGTGCCACCCAGCTCGGCCAGCTCCTTGAGCACCGTCTGGTTCAGGTCGAACAGGTTCAGCGCATGGCCGGCCTTGATCAGGTTGCGGGCCATGGGTGCGCCCATGTTGCCCAAGCCGATAAATGCAATCTTCATGGTCGTCTCCCGGAATCAGCGCAGGTTGATGGTGGTGTTGACGCCATCGTTGACCGTGTCGTCATCGAACCAGCGGCTGGTGACGGTTTTGGTCTGGGTGTAGAACTGCACCACTTGCTTGCCGTACGGGCCGAGGTCGCCGAGCTTGGAACCGCGCGAACCGGTGAAGCTGAAGAACGGCACCGGCACCGGGATCGGGATGTTGATGCCGACCTGGCCCACGTCGATTTCGCTCTGGAACTTGCGCGCCGCCGCGCCGCTCTGGGTGAACAGGCCGGTGCCGTTGCCGAACGGGTTGGCGTTGACCAGGGCGATGGCCTCGTCGAGGGTCGCCACTTCCAGCACCACCAGCACCGGGCCGAAGATTTCCTGGGTGTAGATCTGCATATCGGTGGTCACGCCCGAGAACAGGGTCGGACCGACAAAGTTGCCTTGCTCGAAGCCCGGCACCTTGATGTCGCGGCCGTCCAGTTCCAGCTTGGCGCCTTCTTTTACGCCGCTTTCAATCAGTTCCAGGATGCGTGCCTTGGCACGCTTGGAGATCACCGGGCCGACATCGGTGCCCGCTTCACTGCCCGCGTTGACCTTGAGTTTTTGCGCCAGCGCTTTCAGGTCCGGCAACCATTGCTTGGACGCGCCCACCAGCACCACCACCGAAGTGGCCATGCAACGCTGACCCGCCGCACCGAAACCGGCGCCGACCAGGGCATTGAGGGTGTGTTCGCGGTTGGCATCCGGCAGCACCACGGCGTGGTTCTTGGCGCCCATCATCGACTGCACACGCTTGCCGTGTTTGCCGGCCAGGTCATACACATGAGTACCCACGGCGGTCGAGCCGACGAAGGACACGGCCTTGATGTCTTTATGGGTGCACAGCGCATCCACCACATCCTTGCCGCCGTGCACCACGTTGAGCACGCCAGCCGGCACGCCAGCTTCCAGCGCCAGCTCCACCAGCAGCATCGTCGACAACGGGTCCTGCTCGGACGGCTTGAGCACGAAGGTGTTACCGCAAGCAATCGCCATCGGGAACATCCACAGCGGAATCATCGCCGGGAAGTTGAACGGCGTAATGCCGGCGCACACGCCAATGGGTTGGCGCAGGGTGTAGGTATCGACGCCACCGGCAACGTTTTCAGCAAACTCGCCCATTTGCAGGGTGCCAATGGAGCAGGCGTGTTCCACCACTTCCAGGCCACGGAAAATATCGCCCTCGGCATCGGCAATGGTCTTGCCCTGCTCGTTGCTGAGCACCACGGCGATGCGCTTGGAATGTTCGCGGATCAAGGCTTGCAGCTTGAGCATGATGCGCATGCGTGCGCCGATCGGCGTCAGCTTCCAGGTCTGGAAGGCACGATGGGCAGCGTCGATGGCAGCGTTGACTTCATCGGCGGTGGCGAACGGGACTTTGGCCAGCACCTCTTGGGTGGCCGGGTTGACGATGTCTTGCCACTCGGTGGTCTTGGACTCGACCCACTCGCCGTTGATCAGCAACTTGACCTGTTGCACGGAAATATCGGCAGATGCGTTCATGTGGTCTCCAATCTTATATTTATACAGAGACAAGGCGCGTAACCGCCTTGGGAAATGAGGCGTTCGGACTGTTTTTGGAGTATAGATGTGCAAATCTCTAATAAGAACGCACATAAAAGCCGGACCAATATGCAAAAAAACATCACGTCGCTGGGCTCCCTGAACTGGGATGACCTGAAGTTTTTCCTCGAAGTGGCCCGTACCCGCAAGGCCAGCGTGGCCGCCAAGCGCCTAGCGGTGGACTACACCACGGTGTCGCGGCGCATCAGTTCATTGGAAGTGTCACTCGGTACGTTGCTGTTCGAAAAATCCCGGACCAACGGCTTCGTCCTCACCACCGAAGGCCAGCGTTTGCTGGGCTACGCCGAGTCCATCGAAAGCACCCTGCACATGGCCTGCGAGCAAGTCTCCGGTTCCGGCGTGGCGCTGTCGGGCCATGTACGCATGGGCTGCACCGAAGGGTTCGGCAGCTTTTTCGTCACCCCGCAATTGAGCCACTTCGTCGACACCTACCCCGCAATCTCGGTGGACATCCTGCCCCTGCCCCACTTCATCAGCCTGTCCAAGCGCGAAGCCGACATCGTCATCGCCCTGGAACGCCCGGAACATGGGCCCTATGTGTGCTGCAAATTGTGCGACTACAAACTGCAGCTGTACGCGACCCAGGAATACCTCGACCAACACCCGCCGATCCGCAAACCGGCGGATTTGGCCGAGCATCCGTTTATCAGCTATGTGGATGACTTGGCGTTCAGCTCGGAGCTGTTGTACTTGGCCAACGTGGTGCCCGGCGCCAGCGCCAGCCTGCGCAGTACCAGCGTGATCGCGCAGTACGTGGCGGCGCAGCAAGGGCGGTCGATGGCGATATTGCCGTGTTTTTTGGCGGCGCAGGATCCACGGTTGTTGCCGGTGTTGGGGGAGCAGATTTCCATCACTCGCCAGTTCTGGATGTATTGCCGGGAGGATCTGAGGAAGTTGAAGCGGATTACGTTGTTGTGGGACTACATCAGGGAAGTGACGGAGCAGAATCAGGGGTTGTTGATGGGGGAGACCAGGGAGATCAGGTTTGCCAGTCAGTAAGTCTGCAAGGACTCAGGTGGGCAAATCCTAACGAGGTCTGAGAGGGTTTGCCAGAGGTTTGTAACCTAAGTTGGTCCTTGAGTTGTAACAGCGCAGGGCGTTCTTGGGGAACGCTCGGCAGAACTTACAGAGGCGCCCAGGCGCACGATAAGGACCCCATGCGCGCCCATGCGATAAGGCTCAGGCGCGAGAGGGGCCACGGGGGGGAACTGGCGGCGTAAGACAGTTGAGGTGGTCGTTCAGATTTTTCTGTCAGATTCTCAAGGAGCCAATCTTTGGCGCTTAGCCTCAAGACCTGCAAGCATTGAATCGCCCCGGGTTTCCTAGACACTCTCCAGGCTCGCTGCGTAAC